>CAZHCN010000001.1:0-27602 GCA_964530895.1 uncultured Methyloceanibacter sp.
CGATGTAGCCGCCAGCGGCTTTCAGATCGACACCGCGTGTCAGCTTGCCGGTCGGTACTGATCCTTCCGGTGCACTGAACAAGAGATGTTGGCCGCCACCACCCGTGGCGACGGTCCACGTGTGAGGTAACGCGTGCTTTGTCCCGAGAAGCTGTCGCCACGCCTTGTCGCCGCCGTTGCGCGGGTCAATGTCAACGACGGGCAGACTGTCGATGCAGATGCCGTAGTTGAGGCTCGGACAACGGTCGAACCAGTGCTTGATCAACTTCGCACTGGTGGTGGCGTCGTCCTTGCCGTGCAGCGCGAAGTCGGCGTGGGGATGCTTCCCCGGTGAGGAGCAATCGCTTCTGCACGTGCAGCGCCCGTCGGCGATCCCGTAGAGCGGCAGGACGGGATAGCCAAGCTTGGCGAAGTTCAACGCCGCTTGTAGCGTGGCGGCAGTGGTGCTATCTCCTGAAGCGGTCGAGCGTCCAGCGCGATCCTGCTTTCTTGGGCCCGAGGTGCCGCCAGCGCCTCGGGCTTCTCGTTTCTGACCCATGGCTTACCGCCGTGTTCTTGAACGTTTGGCATCAATTTCCTTCGCGGCCAGCGAATTTCTGAACTTGGCGATGTTGATCAGAGGCGTGCGCCCAACGTAGGTGAAGGCCACCTCGCGCCGGGTCATCATTCTCTGAACAGTGCGGGCGCTCTTGCCGATTTCCTCGGCGAAGTCGTCAATCGGGAGGTACCCGTGAAGAACTCGATCATCCATGGTGGGGCAAGTCCTGAAGCTTGAGGCTTGCCGCACATAAGAAAATGCCACCGACAAGCCTGGAGATTACAGGGCTCGTAGGCGGCGTTGCCGTACCCACAGTGTCGTTGACAACTTACGAGAGCGACGCCATTGGCGTCACCGGCGGCCATTATATAGCCGTCCAGCGCCAATCACCACCCCAAATGTACCCCGGTCTCTGTTGACACTGTGTTGACATAAACGATGACCCTCCTGCACGTTAAGGGCAGGAGGGTCATAACTTACTGATTTACTTTCGAGTTTTGGTGAGCGCGCCGGGACTCGAACCCGGGACCCTCTGATTAAAAGTCAGATGCTCTACCGGCTGAGCTACGCGCTCTCTAGGGGCGACCATATGGGCCGGTAAGCCGGAGAGGTCAACAAACAAGGGCGATTCCTCAAGGTCTTTCGCAAGAGTCGGTCCGCGCTGGAGGCCTTCTCACGCCTCCGGACCCCGGAAATACGGCATCGCGATTCCCGCGCGCTTTCAGTAAGGTCCCGCGCGTCGAGGGACGGAAACCGGGGATCGGCCATGGCCGAGAAGATCAAGAGGCGGGGAATCGCGCGCTATTGGCCGCGCTTTCTGCTCGTCATTCCCTTCCTGCTCGTGGTTTGGGTGCCATTCTACAACCGCATCGAGCCGAAGCTTGGCGGCGTCCCCTTCTTCTACTGGTATCAGCTCAGCGCGATTCTCGTCGGGGCCGCTGTTGCGCTCACCGTCTATTGGCTGGAACTCCGGGTCTCGCGTACGACGGAGCGTGCCGCCCCCGATCTCGATTCTTCCGGGACGCCGGGGGATATCCTTTGAGCCTCAATCTCCCCGCAACAGCCGTCTTCGTGGCGCTGTTCCTGTTCGTGACCTGGGTGGGGTTCATCGCGGCGCGCTGGCGCAAGGCCGACCTCAACCTGCTGCATGAATGGGGGCTCGGCGGCCGGCGCTTCGGGACCGTGGTCACCTGGTTCCTGCTCGGCGGCGATCTCTACACGGCCTACACGTTCATCGCCGTGCCGGCTCTGGTCTTCGGGGCAGGGGCCGTGGGCTTCTTCGCCGTGCCCTATACGATCATGATCTACCCGGTCCTGTATCTGGTCTTCCCCCGGCTGTGGACGATTGCCCACGAGCGCGGCCACGTGACGGCCGCCGATTACGTGCGCGAGCGCTTCGACAGCCGGTACCTCGCGCTCGCCGTGGCGCTGACCGGCATCGTGGCAACGATGCCGTATATCGCCCTCCAGCTCGTCGGCATGGAGGTGGTGATCGGCGCGCTCGGCTTCCCGGCGGGCGGCTTCGTCGGCCACCTGCCGCTCATCATCGCCTTCGTGATCCTCGCCGCCTTCACCTATACGAGCGGCCTGCGGGCTCCGGCACTGATCGCCGTGGTCAAGGACATGCTGATCTTCGTCACGATCTTCGCCGCCATCGTCATCATTCCGGCGAAGCTCGGCGGGTACGGCGCGATCTTCGCGAGCGTCCCACCGGAGAAGCTGACCTTGGAGCCGCCATCAGGCGCGAGCCTCGGCAGTTACAGCGCCTATATCACCTTGGCACTCGGCTCGGCGCTCGCGCTATTCCTCTATCCCCACTCGATGACCGGCATCTTGAGCGCCTCGAGTGGCAAGGTGATCCGGCGCAACGCCGCGGCCCTCTCTGCCTATTCCTTTGTCCTCGGGCTCATTGCGCTCCTCGGCTTCATGGCGATCGCCGCCGGCGTGGATAAGAACCCGGCCCACGCCGCAGGCTTTGCACGATATGGCGCGAACTTCGCCGTGCCCGCGCTGCTGCTCGATATGTTCCCGTCGTGGTTCGTCGGAGTCGCGTTCGCGGCCATCGCCATCGGGGCGTTGGTGCCGGCGGCGATCATGTCCATCGCCTGCGCCAATCTCTTCACCCGCAATCTCTATAAGGAGTTCTTGCGGCCGCACTGTACCGACGCGGAGGAAGCGCGCATGGCGAAGATCGTGTCTCTCGTGGTCAAGGTCGGCTCCGTCCTGTTCATCGTGGCGATCCCGCATAGCTACGCCATCCACTTCCAGCTCCTCGGCGGCATTTGGATCATCCAGCTCCTGCCGCCGATCCTTCTCGGCCTGTTCACGCAGCGCTTCAACGCCCATGCGCTGCTCTTGGGATGGGCCGGGGGGACAGCCATCGGCACGTATATGGCGGCCACGCGCGGCTTCACCTCGTCGGTCTACCCGTTCGAAATCTTCGGCCTGACGATCCCAGGCTATGCCGCCCTTTACTCGGTGTTCGTGAACTTTCTCATCGCCGCGGCGTTGACGCCCGTGCTCGACCGTTTGACGCGTCCCCGCGGGAGGGCGTAGCCCAGCCCGTCTTCAGCGCGCGGGGCACGGTTCGACAGTCTCGACCGCACTGCGATTCGCCGATAAGTTGTTCATGTCGCGGACCTTCGTCCGCGAAGGGAGGGGTTCACAATGGCAAACAACATTCCGGGCGCCCGCACGTTTCTGTTCATCGTCCTCGGCGGGATCGTGATCGGCTTCGTGATCGCGGCCTTCCTGTTGGGAGGCAATGAGAGCGAGACCGCCGTCGAGGCGGCGAAGCCCGCCGCCGCCGAACAGCCAGCCGCGGCGCCAGCGGCCGCGGCCGACGACGCGACCATATCCGGCGACGACGGCACATCCGACGAAGGCATGTCGGACGACGCATCACCGCCGGACGACTCCGCGCCGGACGACGTCTCGCCGCCGGACGCAATGCCGGACGATGCTGCGGCGCCTGACGACGTCTCGCCGCCGGACGCCATGCCTGATGACGCCATGCCCGACGACTCGATGCCTGACGAGGCGCCCGATGCGATGACGCCGGACGACAATCCGGAGGATTCCGTGACCGAGGAGCCGCCGCCTGCGGCGAACCCGTAGAGGTCGCGGGCATCGTCCTGAGTCACAATTTGCGTCGTGAGGGTGGATCCCCGCGGCGTTCCGCCAAAAAGAAGAGCCCCGGCGCGGGGAGTGCCGAGGCTCGTACGCATTACACAGAACGCACTACCTGCCCAGACCGAACACCACTGGGCAAAGGGAGCATGCCCCTTGCCTATGGCAGTTCTGTGACGATTCTTTGTCAGTATCTTTAATAGCAACAAGGATTTGCAGGCGATCTCTCACCCACTTTGGCGGAAATCAGCGACCCCTCCCGAAAGCGCGCAGCAGGGCGATTTTGCATGCCCACCGGGAGCCTTGTGCGCTTCTGCGGGCCATGCACAATGCCTGAAGTTTCCACAGCAACGCCTAAGGGCGCGAGGACCTCAAGATGCGGTGGCGCGGCCAGAGAGAGAGCGAGAACATCGAGGACCGGCGCGGCGAACGGCGCGGCTTCGGCTTTCCGTTTCCAGGCGGCAGCGGGGGCGTCCGCTTTCCGAGCGGCGGCGGGTCCGCACGCCGGGGCGGAGGCATCGGCATTGTCGGCCTCCTGATCATCCTCGGGTTGATGCTGTTCTTCGGCATCGATCCGTCGGTGCTGTTGCAAGGCGGACCGAATGGCGGCGGTGCGAATTTCCCTGACATCCACCTGCCGCAGGAGAGGCCCGACGCTACGAACTTTCCGATTCCGGGCGGCCAGGCGCAAATCAACCGGCCGCAAACGACGAGCGATGACGACCTCAAGCACTTCGTTGCCGTCGTGCTTGGCACCACCGAGGACGTTTGGACCGAGACCTTCAAGCAGTTCGGCCTGCGCTATCGGGATCCGACGCTCGTGCTCTACTCCGGCGCGACGCGCTCGGCCTGCGGCACGGGCATGGCGGCCATGGGGCCGTTCTATTGCCCGGGCGATCAGAAGGTCTATATCGACCTCGATTTCTACCGTGAACTGAAGAACCGCTTTCACGCGCCGGGCGACTTCGCGGAAGCCTACGTGATCGCGCATGAGGTAGGCCACCACGTGCAGAACCTTCTCGGCATCGCCGACAAGGTCGAGGCGGCGCGACGGAGGATGGGCCCGCGCGAGGTCAACGCGCTTCAGGTGCGCATGGAGCTCCAGGCGGATTGCTTCGCCGGCGTCTGGGCCAATCGGGTGCAGGCGGAGAAAGGGCTGATCGAGCCGGGCGACATCGACGAGGCGATCAACGCGGCGAGCGCCATCGGCGACGACCGCATCCAGAAGCAGACCCAGGGCTATGTGGTGCCGGACTCCTTCACCCATGGCTCCTCCGCCCAGCGGGTGCGCTGGTTCCGCAAGGGCTACGAGAGCGGCGAGCTACAGGCCTGCGACACGTTCAATACCGACAACCTCTGACCGCACGCAGACAGGCGATGCGCTTCTAAGGGCCTCGGCCTGGAGAATGGTGCGGCGGGCGCCGATTGGGCGTAAGCTCCCCACGTTAAGCAGATTCGAAAGACGTCGAGGGGGCCTCGAACGTGCGGCCTGGAAAAGGGCTCTTGGCGGGCATAGCGGGTATCGTGCTCGCAAGCTTTGCCGCTGGCAGCGCTCTGTGTGCTGACAACGTGATCCCCATCGGCGCCGCGGTCTCTCTCACCGGCAAGTATGCGCTGAACGGCGCCAACACCAAGAACGGCTACGATCTCGCCGTTCGCCAGATCAACGATAAGGGCGGGATCACGATCGGCGGCAAGCCCTACCGGCTCGAGGTCCTCTACTACGACGACGAGTCGACGCCGGCGCGCGGCACCGAGCTCGCCGAGCGGCTGATCGAACAGGATGGCGTCAAGTTTATCCTCGGGCCGTACAGCTCGGGCCTGACCAAGGCGATGCTGCCTATCGTCGAACGCCACAAAGTGCCGATGGTCGAGGCGAACGGCGCAGCCCGCGAGCTGTTCACCAAGGGCTACCGCTACATCTTCGCCGTCTTGACGACCTCCGATCAGTATCTGACGCCAGCCGTCGATCTTGCTGCGCAGAATGCGGGGAAGCTCGGCAAGAAGACGGAAGAGCTCAAGCTTGCCATGGCCATGGAGAACGACCCGTTCGCCCAGGACGTGCGGGCCGGCGTGCTCGCCGACGCCCAGCGTCTCGGCATCAATTGCGTGATCGACGATCAACTGCCGCCGGAGCTCAACGACATGTCGGTGACGTTGACCAAGGTGAAGGCGCTGAAGCCGGACATCCTCGTGGTCTCGGGCCACGAGAAGGGAGCGCTGACCGCGGTCAAGCAGATCGAGGCGTTGCGTGTCGATGTGCCGGTCATTGCCATGACCCATTGCGATTCAGCGCAACTTGCCGAGAAGATGCCGAGAGCGTCGGAAAACGTCTTCTGCGCCCAGCAATGGCACCGCTCGTTGAAGTACAAGGGCGATCTGTTCGGCTCGGCGGAGGATTTCGCCACGCTGTTCAAGAAGGTCTATGGCTATGATGCGCCGTACCAGGCAGCCCAATCGGCCGCCGCGGTCTATGTCTTTGCCGACGCCTTCAAGCGGGCCCAGAGCCTCGATCCCGAGAAGGTCCGCGACGCCATAGCTGCCACCGATCTTCCCACCTTCTTCGGGCCGATCAAGTTCGACGCGTCCGGCAAGAATATCGCCAAGCCGATGGTCCTGACCCAGATCGTTCACGGAGAATACGTCGTGGTCGCGCCTGAGAAATGGGCGGCGAAGGAGCCGGTTATTCAGCACCGGCGATAGCAGTCGACGCCGCCGCTCAGGCTCTGTAAGCATCTCCTTGAGCCGCTTTCGGGGGAGCTTGCGGACGGGGGCATGATCGGCAATCTTCTCATTCTGCATGAGGCGCCGGCGCTTGCGCTTCAGCTCGCGATCGACGGGATCTTGATCGGTGCCGTGTTCGCGCTCGCCGCTTACGGCATGGCGCTGGTCTGGGGTGTCACCAACATCATCAACGTCGCCCAAGGCGAGTTCGTCATGCTCGGCGGTTTCATCGCCGTGATCGGCGCGGAGCATGGCATACCGGTGCTTCTCGCCGTGCCGCTCGCCGCGGCCTGCCTCTACGCCCTCGGCTGGGTGCTCTACTACGCGGTGATCGTGCACCTCGTCGGCCGCGACATGTTCAATTCGGTGCTCGCCACGTTCGGCATTGCCATCGTGCTGCAACAGCTCATGGCACATGTGTTCGGCGGTGCCGACCGCATTGCGGTGGCCGGGCTCGGCAGCTGGTTCTTTCTCGATGGGCTCGTCGTGGTGGACAAGATGAAGGTCTTGGTGTTCGCCGCGTGCATTGCGCTCGGCGTGGGCCTCGCGTTGTTTCTTTTCCGATCGCGCCGGGGACAGGCCATTCGCGCCGTGGCGCAGCGGCCGGAAGCTGCGAGCGTGCTCGGCATCGACACGCGCAAAGTCTACGGCCTCACCTTTGCGCTCAACGCCGCGATTTGCGGCGCCGCCGGCGCGCTCGCCGCAACCTATACCGTCCATCCCTATGGCGGCCTGTCCTACACGATCCGCGCCTTCATGATCGTGGTGGTCGCAGGCCTCGGCAATCTGGCGGGCGTCATCTGGGCGGCGCTCGGCCTCGGCGTGGCGGAAAGCTTCGCCGGCTTCGTCCTCGGCCCCCAATACCAGATTGCGTTCGTCTTCGCGCTGCTCGTCGCCATACTCGTGTTCCGCAATTGGCGCTTGCGGCGCCAGCGCCGCTATCTCGCGTGACGCCGTGCAGGGGGGAAGGGCACTCACTCCCAAACGGCTCGTGCTGCTCGCGGGCCTGCTCGCCATCGGCATCGCCGCGCCGCTCGTGTTGCCGGGCTACCAATTGCAGCTCACCGAGCTTCTGCTCTTCATGGTGTTCGCGCTTGCCTGGGACCTGGTCGGCGGGCAGATGGGCTACAACTCCTTCGGCAACGTGCTCTTCGTCGGGCTCGGCATGTACGCCTCGGCCATCGTCCAGGTCGGGCTCTTCTACGATGTCGGGCTCTATAACGAGGCCCGAGGCGGGGGAACGGACTTCGTCTTCGACGCGAGCCAATTCCTGAGCGGTCTAGCGCTTGGCATTCCAGCGGCGGTGCTCGTGAGCGCGCTTGCGGCTTGGCTGCTCGGCTCCCTCGTGCTCACCATGCGCGGGCATTATTTCGCCATTTGCACGCTCGGGCTCGGCATCGCCGCCGGCCAGGTCGCCGCCGGCATTCCTTGGATCGGCGCGGGCTCCGGCATGCTCACCCCGAACCCGCCCGAGAGCCTCGGTGACGAGACCCTTTTGCTCTATTACCTCGCGCTCGGTCTCGCCATCGCCTGCGCGCTGAGCTTTGCCTGGCTCCTCTCCGCACGCTTCGGCCTCGCCCTCAATGCCATTCGCGACGACGAGGACAAGGCGGAGGCGATGGGACTCAGGACCCATGCGGTCAAGGTGACCGCCTGGGTCATCGCCGCAGGCTTTCTCGGCGCCGCGGGCGCCATCTACGGCAATCTCGTCCGCTTCATCGACCCGACGCAGACGGCATTTGCCGGCGCCACCATCGGGGTGTGGATGATCCTCATGGCGCTGCTCGGCGGCAAAGGGACGCTTCTCGGCCCCATCGTCGGCGCCGTCGTCTTTCAAATCACCAAAGAGCTGTTCTGGACCTATCTGCTTGGCTGGCAGCGCGTGGGGCTCGGGCTTCTCATCATCCTCGTGGCCGTGTTCTTCCCTTCGGGCATTGTCGGCTTCGTCCGTGAGCGCAGCGCGGCGAAGGGACGGGCAGGGGAGCAAAGCCCATGACGATGCTGCTCGAAGCGGTCGAGGTCACCAAGGCCTTCGGCGGCGTCGTCGCCAATGAGCGTATCAGCCTCGCCGTGCCCCAAGGCGCCATCGTCGGGCTGATCGGGCCGAACGGCTCGGGCAAGACGACGCTGTTCAATGCCATCACCGGCGCGCACGCCATCGACGCGGGCGCGATCCGCTTCAAGGGCAAGGATATCTCGCGTCTCCTCACCGGGGACATCGCCCGCGCCGGCATCATCCGCACCTACCAGCAGCCGCGCGTCTACGGCGGTCTTACCGCGCGCGAAAATATGCGGATCTCGGCATCGATCAGGCGCGCACCGTTTATCCGGTTGTTCACTCGCCCGCGCGGCGACGTGGAGGCCTATATGGACGAGCTGCTCGACTTCGTCGGGCTCGCCGAGAAAATGGACGCGCGCGCCGGCGATCTCTCTTTCGGCCAGCAAAAGCTCCTCGAGCTCGCCATGGCGCTCGCCAACGAGCCGGAGATGCTGCTGATGGACGAGCCGACCGCCGGCATCAATCCGGTGCTCATCGATGGCGTCATCGACCGCCTGAAGGCCGCCAGGGCGGAGCTTGGCCTGACGCTTCTCATCATCGAGCACAACATGCCGGTGATCATGGATCTCGCCGAGCACATTTATTGCCTCGCCCATGGGAAGCTGCTCGCCGAAGGCCCGCCCGGAGAGATCCAGAGCGACGCGCGCGTCCTCGAGGCCTATCTCGGGGCGGCATGATGGACGCGGTGCCGGTTTCAGAGCTGGAGCGCTTGGCGGGCGGCACGCCACTCGTCGCCGTCGATGGTCTTCATGCCGGCTACGGCCGCGCGCGCATCCTGCATGACTTTTCGCTGCGGCTCGCCCGCGGCAAGGCGCTCTGCCTCGTCGGGCCGAACGGCGCCGGCAAGTCCACCGTGCTCAACGCCATCTATGGGTTCGCCCGCGTCTTCTCCGGCGCCGTAACCCTGGGCGGCAGCGACATCACCGGACTGTCGGCGAGCGACAAGCTGAGAAGAGCGCGCATCGCCTACGTGCTTCAGGGGGATTCCGTATTTCCCGACATGACTGTGGAAGAGAACCTGCTCATGGGCGGCTATCTGTTCGAGCACCGCACGCAGGCGCGCGCGGTGGCGGAAGCCGTGCTCGACCGCTATCCGGCGCTTGCCGCGCGGCGCGGCGAGCGGGCGCGGGTGCTCTCCGGCGGCGAGCGGCGCCTGCTCGAAATCTCCCGCGCGCTGATCATGGATCCGGACGTCCTCCTCATTGACGAGCCGTCTATCGGGCTCGAGCCGCGCGCCATCGACATGGTGTTCGAGACCTTGCGCACACTCCGCGACGAGCGCGGCAAGACTCTGATCCTCGTCGAGCAGAACGCCCGCAAGGGTCTCGCCTTTGCCGATATGGGCTATGTGCTCGTGGCCGGCCGGCTCGCCAAAGCGGGCGAGGACCGGGCGCTCCTCGACGATCCGGAGATGGGCCGGTTGTTCCTCGGCGGTTAGAGCGCGTCGCCCGCGTAGACCGTGGCCGAGCACGGGCGGTCGGCCTTCTTGAACAGGGAGCAGGCGCCTTCGGCGTCTTGCGCGTTGGCGAAGGGACCGGCGACCAGCCGCCATTTCTTGTCGGGTGCAAGCACGACACGGGGCTGCAGGCCCGCGACGAGGGCGGCGTGCTTGGTCAGGAACTCGCGCCACAAGGGCCGCAACTCATCGCGCTTCCCCACAGTGCCGATCTCGATGCCGTACCGGGTCGAGCCGTCATTGGCGCCCGGCGGCAGTTGCACGGGGTCGTAATTGGCGACGTCCACGTTCTCGCTGGGTGCAGCGGGCGCTTCCGGCGCGTTCGGCGCTGCATTTTCTTCTTCCTCGGGCGCGGCTTCGTCGTCCTCCATCGGCGCCTCGGCGACAGCCGCCGGCTCGGCGGCCGCGGGCTCGGCCTGCGCCACTGGCGCCGGGGGCTCTGGCTGCGGCGCAGGCTGCGGCTCAGGTGCCGGCGCTGCAGCGGCGGCTGGTGCAGGGGGCTCCGGCGCCTCCTCGACGGGCTCATCCTGGGACGCCACGTCCTCGGGCGCCGCTTCCGGCTCTTGCCGAGGCTCGGCCGCCGCAGCGGCTTCCTCCTGCGCAGGGAGCGAGGTATTGGGCGGCGAGGTGGTAACCGATGCGGCCGGGGGCAGCGCCGCCACCGGGCCGATAAACTTCTCGATCGGCTTCAGCCGCGCATCGAGCGCCGCCAGCTGCTGGGATAGGGCCCGAACCGTCCCCTTGAGCTTCGTCACCTCGGCCGTGTCGCCGCTACTCGGCTCAGGCACCTGTACGGCCGGCGCCGGCTCGGTTGTCATCTCGTCGCCGGTGACGGCGCTGAACTGGGCGGCTTGGCCGCCGAGAGCTTCCGGATTGGTCAAGAGGGTGAAAAGATAAAGACCCGAAGCCCCGGCCAGCACGATCCAGAAAAAGGCGAAGACGCCTCGCGACCAACTCCGCGTCCCTGCGTGCCGCCGTTTGACCATGGGGAATCGAGCCTCCGAAGGTGAGGGTTAGGCGCGAAAACGACCCGAATAAGGCCGATTTCGGATTGGTGCCGAGTCTTGGCGAGATTACTCGCTCTGGCCGCGCGGTCAATTTCCCCGTAGCGATTTGGCGGGGGGCGGTGGCCCTCGGCGGCGCTTTGGACTAGACAGTCCGCGTTTAGGGAAACTTCGTACAGAAATGAGACCCTTGGCCTCGCGGGAAGAGGCAAACCAAATATCGGCATGACGCAATCATCGGCTCTCGCCATCATCCTAGCCGCGGGCAAGGGTACGCGCATGAAATCGGCGCTGCCCAAGGTGCTGCACCGTCTGGCCGGCGCGCCCATGCTCGCCCACGTGCTGCGTGCGGTGGAGGCCGCAGGGGTTGTGCGCGGCGGCGTGGTCGTCGGCCCCGGTATGGAGGACGTCGGCCAAGCCGCGCTTTCCGTCGATCCCAAGCTCGACATCTTCATCCAACCCGACCAGCTCGGCACGGCGGACGCGGTGAAGGCCGCAAGCCCCGGCTTCGAGGGCGCGAGCGGTCCCGTGCTCGTGCTCTATGGCGACACCCCGCTGCTCCGCGCCGAGACGCTGAAAGCGGTCCTCGGCGAACTCGATGCCGGCGCCGACCTTGTCGTGATCGGCTTCGAGGCCGACGATCCGACCGGCTATGGCCGCCTGCTGTTCGATGCACATGGCCGTCTTGCCGGCATCCGCGAGGAGAAGGACGCGACCGCCGCCGAGCGGGCACTGACGCTGTGCAATTCCGGCATTATGGCATTTCGCTCGGCCAAGATGCTTTCCGCACTGCTCGCGCAGATCGGCAACGACAACGCCAAGGGCGAGTTCTACCTCACCGACGCCGTGGCGCTGGCGCGCAACGCGGATCTGCAAACGCGCGTGGTGCTCTCGAACGCGGAAGAGGTCCTCGGCGTAAACTCACGCGCCGAGCTGGCGACCGCCGAGGCCGTGATGCAGCGGCGCTTGCGCGCCTCGATCATGGCGAACGGCGCAACGTTGGTTGTGCCCGAGACGGTGGTCTTCAGCTATGACACCTCGGTTGGCCGCGATGTCACCATCGAGCCGAACGTGGTGATCGGCCCAGGCGTCACCATCGAGGACGGCGTCACCATCAGGGCCTTCTGCCATATCGAGAGCGCCAAGATCGGCCCCGGCGCGACGGTCGGGCCGTTCGCGCGGCTGCGGCCCGGTGCCGTGCTCGCCAAGGACGCTCATGTGGGTAATTTCGTCGAGATCAAGAATGCGGACGTCGCCGAGGGCGCCAAAGTTAACCACCTTACCTACATTGGCGACGCGAGCATCGGCGCAAAGGCTAACATCGGGGCCGGCACCATCACCTGCAACTACGATGGATTCGCCAAGTATCGCACCGAGATCGGTGCCGGTGCATTCATCGGTTCCAACAGCTCGCTGGTGGCGCCGGTGAAGATCGGCGATGGCGCCTATATTGCCTCCGGCAGCGTCATCACCAAGGACGTGCCGGCGGATGCGCTCGCGGTCAGCCGCCCTCCGCAGGAGGAGCGGGAAGGGTGGGCGGCGAAGGTCCGGGCGAAGCGCACCCGTAACAAATCCAAGTAGGGGCCCACCGCCGCTCGCCGAGCGGCTATTCGCGCAACAAAGGGACATAGCACGTGAGTTGCGACACACGGACGGTCCGTTTAGGCAAGAAGAAAAAGGGCACGTGGGAGTAGGACGATGTGCGGCATCGTTGGAGTCCTCGGTAAGGGGCCGGTTGCAGAACTGCTGATCGACGCGCTGAAGCGCCTCGAATATCGCGGCTACGATTCCGCCGGCGTGGCGACGTTGGAGAACGGACGCATCGAGCGGCGCCGCGCCCAAGGGAAGTTGCGCAATCTGGAAGAGCTGTTGAAGCGCGAGCCGCTCCACGGCAATAGCGGCATCGGCCACACGCGCTGGGCGACCCACGGCAAGCCGAGCGAGGCGAATGCGCACCCGCATATGACCGACGACGTCGCGGTCGTCCATAACGGCATCATCGAGAACTTCCGCGAGCTGAAGGCCGAGCTCATGGCGGAAGGCGCGCCGTTCACGAGCGACACGGACACCGAGGTCATCGCCCATCTCGTCACCCGCGAGTTGCGTGCGGGCAAGGACCCCGTCGCCGCGGTCTACCAGTCGCTGGGCCAACTCCAAGGCGCGTTCGCGCTCGCCATGATCTTCCGGGGCTACGACAACCTGATGATCGTTGCGCGCCAAGGAAGCCCGCTCGCCATCGGCTACGGCGACGGCGAGATGTTCATGGGGTCCGACGCCATCGCGCTCGCACCCTTCACCGACCAAATCGCCTATCTGGAAGACGGCGACTGGGCCGTCATCACCCGCGAGGGGGTCGCCATTCGCGACCGGGCGGGGACGGCCGTCGAACGTCCCATCGCGCGCTCGCTTGCCGCCGGCCTCGTCGTCGACAAGGGCAATTACCGGCACTTCATGGCCAAGGAGATTCACGAGCAGCCCGAAGTGGTCGGCCATACGCTCGCGCATTACCTCGACCTGGCCAACTATCGCGTGGACTTGCCGTCGCTGCCGTTCGACTTCGCGAACGTGAGCCGGCTCTCGCTCTCGGCTTGCGGTACGGCGTTCTATGCCTGCTTCGTCGCCAAATACTGGTTCGAGCGCTGGGCCAGGTTGCCGGTCGATGTCGATATCGCCTCGGAGTTCCGCTACCGGGAGGTTGCGATGGAGCCTGGTGGCGTGGCGATCTTCGTCTCACAGTCCGGCGAGACCGCCGATACGCTCGCCTCGCTCCGCTATTGCCGCGCGCAGCACCAGCACGTGCTGTCCGTCGTCAACGTCCAGGAGTCGTCCATCGCACGAGAATCGGACGCGAAGCTGCCGACCCTTGGCGGCCCTGAGATCGGCGTGGCCTCCACCAAGGCCTTCACCTGTCAGCTCACCGTGCTTGCCTGTCTGGCGATTGCCGTCGGCAAGGCGCGCGGGGTGATCGACCCGTCGCTTGAAGCCGAGCTCGTCAAGGCGCTCGTCGAGGTGCCGCGGCACATGGCGACGATCCTGCGCGACGAATCTCCTTACGAGACGCTCGCCCTTAGCCTCTCCAAGGCACGCGACGTGCTCTATCTCGGCCGCGGATCGAGCTACCCGATCGCGCTCGAGGGCGCGCTCAAGCTGAAGGAGATCTCCTACATCCATGCCGAAGGCTACGCCGCGGGCGAGCTGAAGCACGGGCCGATCGCACTTATTGACGAGAGCGTTCCCGTCATCGTCATCGCGCCGCGCGACAACCTGTTCGAAAAGACCGTCTCGAACATGCAGGAGGTCGCCGCCCGAGAGGGCAAGATCGTCCTCGTGAGCGATGCCGACCCGGCCAGCACGGGTTGCGCGGTCCAGACCGCGTTGCCGGTGCCGACCGTCCATCCCTTCGTCACGCCGCTCGTCTATGCGCTGCCGGTGCAACTCATCGCCTACCACACGGCGGTGTTCATGGGCACTGACGTGGACCAGCCGCGAAACCTCGCCAAATCTGTGACTGTGGAATAATCTACAGCCTCGGATTTGCCCGATTTCTTTGCTTGAGCAAGCACATGGCGGATCATCGGAAGTCGTTCCGGCCGCGCCGTCTTGCTTTTGACGGGCGCCTCCTTCCACGCGGCCGCCGGATCGGCGCCGCGCTGGCGCTCCTTGGCGCGCTGTCCACGCCGGCTCTGGCCCAAGATGTCGGCCTGAAGAACGGCTCTGCGTCGCTCGAGGCAGGCAAATACGACGCCGCGATCCGCCAGCTCTCGGCCACCGTCAACGACGACAATGCCACGCAAAGCCAGGCCGCCAGGGCGCTCATGCTGCGTGGCATCGCCTATCGCAAGGCCGGCCAGCCCGGACGCGCCGTCGCCGACCTCGGCGCCGCCGTCTGGCTCGGCCTGCCGAGCTCCGACAAGGCGAGGGCGCTCGTCAATAAGGGGCTCGCCTACAAGGCGGCCGGGCTGTCGAGCCAGGGTGACGCGGAGCTGGCGGAAGCGCGGAGAGCCTCGAGCTCGAGCGAGGTCGAAAAGCTGATCGCCCAAGACGGCGGCGCCGCGGTCGCGAGCGCCGACGGTGCTTCGGCCTCTGCTGCCGAGACAAGCTCAAGCGAGTCCTCTTCCGGCGAGAGCGTCTGGAGCCGGCTCGTGCCGAGCTTCGGCGGCTCGACCGCTGTGCCACCCCCTGCGCCGCCGCCGGAACCGGCCGAGCCGCCTGCGGCACGCACGGCCGAGGCCGCGCCCAAGAGCGGCTGGAATGCCGCTGTCAGCGACGAGACGGCGAAGCCAAGCGGCAGTACCGTGAGCCGTTGGTTTGGATCTCTGACCGGGGATAGTGCGCCGGCTGCCTCGCCGCCACCTCCGGCAGCGGAAGCCGCAGCCCCGAAGCCCGCCCCGCCGCCGAAGCCCGCGGCCGCCCCGCCGTCCTCCGCGAGCTGGGCCGCCAACACGGAGACGCAGAAAGTGGTGTCGAACGAGGACAAGGGCGGCAGCACCGCGATCGGCCGCTGGTTCTCGCGTGGGACGGACTCCGCGGCCCCCGCCGCGACGCAAAGCGCGAGTGGCGGCGGCTATACCGTGCAACTTGCCAACAGCCGCTCCCAGGCCGACGCCCAGGCCCTGTGGAAGAAGGTGCAGAAATCGAATGGCCAATTGGCCAGCGCCGCGCCGCAGATCGAGAAGGTGAACATCGGCAGTTTCGGCACGTTCTACAGCCTCAAGATCGGGCCGTTCGCGAACGAGGCCGAAAGCGCCAAGCTTTGCAATGCGCTAAAGCGTGACGGCACAGATTGCTCCGTGGTCTCCCCGGACGGCCCCTGAGACCGAAAGCGGACTTGCCAGCGCGCCCGCATTCCGCCATGCCTCTCATCCATAAGCCAGGAAGGCCGGAACGGCCGCATCCCAAAAGGATGTTACCCTGAGGCTCCCTGTTTTCCCCTAGAGTCCGAACAAACCGCATGAGCGCCAAAGACAAAGAAACAAACGATTCCAGCCCAAGCCCCGAGACGCCAGGCGAGTTCGAGGACCAGCTCGGCCTGTTCGGTGCGCTCGAGCCGACCTCGTCGCACTTTCTGGCGCGGCTACGCGGCTATTTTCTCACCGGACTCATCGTCGTCGGTCCCGTGGCCATCACCATCTATGTGGTGTGGTGGTTCATCAACCTCGTCGACGGCTGGGTTAAGCCGCTCATTCCGCAGAGCTACTTGCCGGACAACTTTCTTCCGTTCAATGTTCCCGGCGTCGGGCTGATCGTCGGCATTTTTGCCTTGATGGTCGTCGGCGCGCTTACCGCCAACCTGTTTGGGCGCACCATCGTCGCCTATGGCGAGATGATGCTCGACCGCATGCCCGTGGTACGCGGCGTCTACCGTCTGTTGAAGCAGATTTTCACCACGGTGTTCTCCAAGCAGGGCACCGGGTTCAAGCGCGTCGGGCTCATCGAGTTTCCCCGCCGCGGCCTTTACGCCGTGGTGTTCGTGTCGGGCGATCCGCCGGATGAGGTGAAGGGCAAGCTCGGCAACGGTGAGCTGCTGACCGTGTTCATGCCGAACGCGCCGAACCCGACGACCGGCTTCGTCATGTTCATGCCGGCAAAGGACGTCATCCTGCTCGACATGGCGATCGACGATGCGGCGAAGCTCGTCATCTCGGCCGGCCTGGTAGCGCCGCCGCAAGAGCGGCTGGAGAAGCTCGCAGGCGACGCCAAAGCCAAAAAGCCCGTGCCCGAGGAAGAGCCCGTCGTCTAGACGGGCCCTTCTTGAGGTCTTCTATTCAGCTTTGAGCACCGGTGGCGGGTTCCATTTCCCCGTGAGCACAGCGGACTTCGGGGCGTAGAGGCGCATTGTCAGATTGAACGGTCCTTTGGGCGCCGGCAGCCAGTTCGCTTCCTTGTCCTCACCAGGACTCTCGTTCTGGAAATAGAGATCCAGCGACCCGTCGTCGTTGTATTTGAACTTCATCCAATTGGAGAGCGCGAACCGGTTCAGTGGGTTTGCGACCTGATAGCCGTCACTATCGTAAAGCGTGACCGACCAGAACGCGTCGACGGGCGGGATGTCGTCCTTGTCGAAGTGGATGGTGTAGTTGCTGGTCCCATCCAGCGGCTTGCCGTCCTTGTCGCCAATGTTGAGCGGATAGACCGCGTCTTCTGGCTGATTGGCGCCAAGACCGACCTGGGTGACGATGGCGCGTTTCAGATAGTAGTTGCCGTACACACCCATCGTATCGGTGTTCATCGACCAGAAGTTCTCAACGGCAGCGAGTCTTGGGGTCTTCCACGCCATCAGCTGTTGCGCGGCTTTCGGCGCTTGTGCGATAGCCTGTTTGACCACGGGATCGGCGCTGTCGAAGTCGAAGCTCTTGCCGCGCTCGATGCCGAGGCGCTCCATGCGCGAGAGGATCGGCTGGTCGGTGAAGTGGGGCGGCTGCAGCTTGAGCAGCTCGGCCGCGTAGGTGAAGAACGCATCTCCCGACATCGTGTCCACCTGTTCCTTCGGCGGCGTCTTCATGTCGACGTCCGCGTTGATCTTGGTCGGCGCCGGCTTCCAATCTTCATCGTGTATATGCGAGAGCGGGCGAAGCTTCAGCTCATCTTGGATCTTGTGAACGGCATTGTAATCGTCGGGCCCGTCGGTTTTGATACGTCCGATGATCCAGACATAAGGCGTCGGCGCATCGATGCGCAGGGTGCCTTCCGGAAGCCCCAGCTTCTCGGCGAGTTTCTCACGGAGATCGGGGCGCCAGCCAGGCGGTGCGACGAGCAAGGTCTGCGCCTCGGTGCCGGTGGTCCGCCAGCCGGGCGAAACGAACACGTCGGTCCACATGTCGAGCATCGGCAGCATGTAATAGCGCCCGTTGGTGTTCGGCACAGACACGACCATCGGCCCGTCGCTCAAATCGAGCCACGCCGAAGAATAGAGCGTGTCGAAGTTGGGGCGCACCACGGTCTTCATCTCGGCCGTGGGATAGGTCGGAACGTTGACGAACATGTTCATCGGGGCTTTGAAGTCGCCGACCTTGTCGACATTCGTGGATTGCAGGCGGGTCAGGTCCATCGTCACCAGCGAATAGAGATAGACATAGGCTTCCGTCGCGATCGCGTCGGCGTCCTCCTGGGTGAGCGAGGACGAAGCACACGCGGGTGTGAGCAGCGCGGGACTGAGAAGAAGAGCGCCCGCTAGGGCAAGGACGTGCTTCATCATGTCAGGTCTCCCAACTTTTTGTCGTGCTCAATTCGCGAGCGTGATCTCGCTCGGCCGCCAGCTCTTGTCGAAGAAGGACGGCAGTGGGCTGTAGAGCCGCAGAATTGTGAACCAGCCCTTTTTCGGATCGGTCTGAATCCAGTTGCCGCGCTTGACGCCTTCAGGTTGCTCCGGCCCGAAATAGACGGTCGTGGAGCCGTCTTCGGACGCCTCCGCAGCCGGCGAGGGATAGCTCTGGCTACCAGCCCGCGGATATTTTTGCGGCGTCTGCAGCATGGAGCGTGTCTGGTTGTCGTAAAGCGTTAAGGACCAGAAGGCCGCTGCCGGAATGTCCTTAGGCAGCGTCACCTTGTAGGTCCTGGCGCCGTCAAATGGCGTCCCCTCTGAATCGAGGAAGCTCATGAGGTACTGCGAGCCCACCCCCGGAATGCGCATGATCATGCCAGGCGAGTCGAGCGTGTAGCCGTAATAGAAGGCTGCGCGTGAATCGAGCGTGCGCGCGCCGGTCGGCGGATAGGGCTTAAACATCCCGTCCTTGAAGGCGGGCGGCGGCGTTTCGAAGAAAGCGCCACCCTCCCAAAGCATGCTGCCCCAGTGCGAGCCCTCGTAATACGCCCAATCAGGGTGCTGCATCGCGTAGCGCCAGTTGAGCGACCGGCCTGTTGCCTGGCCGAACGCCGCCGCGTCGGAAAGAATTTTCTTCATCCGGTCATCCGGCTTGAACTCTTTGCCGTGCACAATCCCGATGGCGGCAAGCTGTCCGGCGAGTTCGACGTCGTAGCTTGTGGCCGGCTCGTTCTGGACGTTCTCGTTGATCATCTCGAAGAAGCCGAAATCGCTCGGCGGGATCGTGTTGAACGACAGGTGGCTCGCCTCAACGAATTTCATTTCGGGGATCTTCGGCTCGCCTTCGATGCGCACGGTCCCTTCGAGGGCCTGCGCAATGCTCGTCCCGAAGGAGCCCGGCTTGTAGGGATAGATCTTGAGGTTCTGCTTGACGTTCTCGACGGCCGGCTTGGGGTCGTTGTCGACGAGATAGGCGCGCGCGGCATAGAGGGCGAGGTTGGTCTTCGAATGCGCGATAAAGTAGCCGCCCTCGGGCAGCGGGCCAGCATAGCCGGGGCCGACGATCAGATACTTGCCGCCCCGCCCGCGATCCGGCCCGGGTCCCCCGATGTCGATGATCCAGGAGAACCACATATCGTTGATCGTGCCCACGGCATTCGACGGCTGTTCGATCACCACCGGCCCATGGCTCAGATCGAGCGCCGTGAGGTAGTAGACCGTGTCGGCGTTGGGCGTCAGGAACAGCGAGTTCGAATCCATCAGGTCGGAGAAGATGGCGACATCGCCGGGCTTGACGCCGATGCCTTCGAAGCCTTTGACGATTGCCAGAGCCGAGGCGCCGCGGAAGCTGTTGTTGTAGACGTTGAGGGCACGGGTGAAGTCGAGCGTGTCGTAGACCTTCTTGGCCGTATCCGCAGTGGGGGCGCCGTCCTTGAACTCAAGCGTCCCCATGCTGGTGTCGATCATGTCAGGCGCGGACAGCGACTCGAGCGTCTCTTGCGAGACCTCTGCCGTCGCCGAGCCGTAGCTTGCGAGAAAGGCGGTTAAGACGATGACCGATACCGAGCCAAGAAGCGTGTGACGCTGAAGTCCCCTCATGACATTGACCTCCCGTTGTGATGTCAGCGAGCGGATTATAGCGCGCCAGACGAGTGCGACCGAGGATAGAGAATTGCAATTAATGCGCGTGTGGTGGCGTCGAGCGCCCCGGGAACGCGGCGAGCGCCGTCAGAAGCGGGTCACCCCAAAGCTCTCACAGTCGCTGAGGTTCGTCCCCGCCATTCGCTCAGTATATCACGGCCCGTCTATATGAACGCCGTGCCACGCCCGCATAGGAAAGTGGGGTGAGAGGCCTGCCGATAATATCGATGAACACCGCCACCTCGGTGCCTTCTGCCGGCATATCGCCTTTGATCACCTTGACCGTGTAGCTGAGATTGTCACCATCGAGCACAGGGTCTTGCAGTTCCACGACGGTCTGCTTCAGCGTCTTGCCTTCGATAATGGAAATATCGGCATTGGGCGGATCAGACTTGAAGCTGTCCTTGCCGTCGCTCCAGAAGGGGATGAACCTTGTCGTGTTCATATTTCCGGCGATCCGCTCCGGCCGATCGGTGAAGAATACCGTGACGGGACTTACATTCTTGAGCGTCAGTTTGTTCGCCGCCGGGTCAAAGCTCATGCTTTTGGCGCTCTGGACGAAAAGGAAGTCCGCCGTCTTCTCCTCCTCGGCGGTGGCAAAGGTGACAGCGGCAAGAAGAGAGGCGGCCAATGTGAATGCGGTGGCCGCAACAAGGATACGTCGCATCGGCATGGTTGTATAACTCCAAGTTGCATCAGAGCAAGTTGCATCAGCGATCGAAAGGGAAGGTTTTGCGCGCGAGACGCTAGCGGGCGCACGCGCTATAAGTCTTGCCATTTGGCGCCAAAAAGGAGGGATGGCGATGTTGGGTGAGGGCTTCGCGCATAATCCGCGCACGCTGCTCCATATCGCGCCCTATTTGCGCAGCCGCTCGATCGATCCCATCGAGATGTTCAGGCGGGCCGGCATTTCCCCGTCGGCCTTGCTCGACGCGAATGGCTGGGTTCCCCGCGAGCTCTGCTTCCAGCTCGGCAATGAGCTCTATGCCGCCACGGGCGAGAGATTCCCTGGCGCGGCCGTTGGCCGTTGCTTCAAGCTGACCGAACTCGGGACCTGGGGCGTTGCGGTCTCCGAGGCGCGAACGCTTCGCGAAGCATGCCAGACGGCCGCGAATGGTGTCGGTCTCGTCCATCAAGGAACCGACTTGCAATTTCGGACGAATGGACGCTTCGCGACCCTAGACTTGACCTTTCTCGGGCGGTCGGGCGTGGACCCGCGCCAGCATGTCCTTGGCGCGCTGGCGGTTCTTCGCAGCGTTGCGCTTCTGGCCGGGGCGCCAGAGGCGATCGGCGCCCAATTCACCCAGCCCTACGAGCGGGCGGGGGAACACCTAGAGGACACGTTTGGCCCGTCGCTCCAGTTCGGGTGTGCGCGCGATGCGGTCGTCATCGACCGGGAGATCCTCGACCTGCCAATCGCGATGCGAGGCCCGGAGACAAATGGTGTGGACCCCGTCGAGACCGCCGCCAATCTCGGCGCGTTCGTGAAGAAGATGCTGCCATATGGCGGCGTGAGCGTTGACCACGTGGCCGCTCACTTGCGCATGAGCACGCGGACGCTGCAACGGCGCCTCAGGGATTTTGGCTTCTCATTCGAGGAGATCGTTGATGACGTGAGACGCGTCGAGGCGATCCGCAGGGTGGCAACCGGCGACAGCTCGGCAATCGAAATCGCCTTCATGCTCGGCTATTCGGACCAGGCCCATTTCAGCCGCGCCTTCAAGCGCTGGACAAGCATGGCGCCGCGCGACTACGCCAGACGCGTCTAGGGCCTAGCCGGCGCGGATCAGCTTCACCGCATCGTCGCGCTCGAACAGATAGAGCAAGAGCCGAAGCGCCTCTGCGTCCTTGCCCTTCAGCTCGGGATCGCGGCTGAGCCTGAGCCGCGCTTCGTCGCGCGCGGCCTCGAGCAGGTCTTGGTGCTCGGGGAGTGAGGCGATGCGGAAGGCAGGCAGCCCGCTCTGCCGCGTGCCGAGAACCTCGCCGCCGCCGCGGAGCCGCAAATCCTCCTCGGCGATGACGAAGCCGTCCTCCGTGCTGCGCATCACGTTGAGCCGTTCGCGCGCCGTCTCTCCGAGCGGCTGGCGGTAGAGCAAAATGCAGGACGACTCCGCCGCGCCGCGCCCCACGCGGCCGCGCAACTGATGGAGTTGGGCGAGACCGAAGCGCTCGGCGTGCTCGATGATCATGATGGAGGCGTTGGGCACATCGACGCCGACCTCGATCACGGTGGTGGACACGAGGATCGACAACGCGCCTGACGCGAACGCGGCCATCACCGCGTCTTTGTCTTTGCCCGCGAGCTTGCCGTGCACCAGGCCCACTTTGTCGCCGAACCGCGCGCGAAGGGCCGCATGGCGCTCCTCTGCCGCGGCCACGTCAAGCACTTCGGACTCGGCGACGAGGGGGCACACCCAATAAACTTGCGCGCCACGATCGACCGCGCGGTCGACCCCGTCGACGACCTCGTCGAGACGTTCGAGCGGCACGGTGCGCGTCACGATGGGCTTTCGGCCCGGCGGCTTCTCGTCGAGCCGCGACACATCCATGTCGCCATAGCTCGTGAGCAGCAGCGTGCGCGGGATCGGCGTCGCCGTCATGACCAGAAGCTCGGCACCGGTGCCGGTTCCCTTGGCTTGCAGCGCGAGCCGTTGATGCACGCCGAAGCGATGCTGCTCGTCGATCACCACGAGGCCGAGATCGCGGAATTGGATCGTCTCCTGGAACAGTGCATGGGTGCCGATGAGGATGTCGATGTCGCCGTCCTTCAGCGCATCGAGGATCTTCGTTCGCTCGCGTCCCCGTTCGCGTCCTGTGAGGAGCGCGACCCGCAAGCGTGCCGCCTCGGCAAAGCCGGTGATCGTGGCCAGGTGCTGGCGGGCGAGAAGCTCGGTCGGTGCCATGAGTGCGGCTTGCGTGCCGGCCTCGATCGCCTGGGCCATGGCGAGCAGCGCCACGATCGTTTTGCCGCTGCCGACGTCGCCTTGCAGCAGACGGAGCATGCGGCTCCCGCTCCCCATGTCGGCGTCGATCTCGGCGAGCGCGCGGACTTGCGCACCGGTGAGGGCGAAGGGCAGGGCGGCAACGATCGCGTCACGCAGCGTGCCGGATGCGCGCAATTGCCGGCCGGCGCGCTTCTTGAGGCGCTGGCGGATGATGGCGAGCGCCAGCTGATGGGCGAGAAGCTCGTCATAGGCGAGCCGCGCCCGCGGCGCTGCCCCTGGAAGGAGGTCGGCCTCGGCCTGTGGCGCATGCAGCCGCGTGATGGCCTCGCCGAAGGAGGGCCAGCCCTGCTTGGCGAGAAACGCGGGGTCGATCCACTCGGGCAGTTTCGGGATCTGGTGGAGCGCGCCGTCGATCGCTTTGCGCAAGGTGGTGTTGGAGAGCCCCGCGGTCAGCGGATAGACCGGCTCGATCAGCGGCAGTGTGTCTTTGCCGGCGAGAGGCGCCACATGATCGGGGTGGGGCATTTGCAGCCAGCCGTCATAGGCCTCGATCTTGCCGGAGATCAGACGCTGTCCGCCGACGGGGAGAAGGCGCTTCAGGTAAGCGGGATCGGCCTTGAAATAGATGAGCTCGAGCGCGCCGGTGGAATCCTCGACCAGGACCTTGTACGGCGCCCGGGCGCCGCGCCGGCCGCCGCCGGGCCGGTGCTCGGTGACGGTCACTTCGAGCGTTGCGAGGGCGCCGATCTCGGCTTGCGCGATCGATGGCGCGATAGCCCGGTCGATCAGGCCGACGGGCAGGTGCCACAGAAGGTCGATGGCCCTCGCATGGGCGCTCGCCTGCCGCGGCGCCACCAACTTATTGAGCAGCCCCTCGATTCGCGGGCCGACGCCTTTCAGAGCGCGGACCGTGGCGAACAGGGGAGCGAGCCGGGGCGGACGCATGGACGCCGGTTACCGCACGCCGCGGGCGGCGCCCTTGACATCGCTAGGGCCGCTCGCTCTAACCCACGGCTTAGGATTGGATGCTTGGATCATGTCGAGTGATCTTGGAATGCGCCGGCGCCGAGCGCTGTGGCGGGCGAATCATCGCGGTTCAAAGGAGATGGACTATCTGCTCGGGCGCTTCACCGAGCAAGCCATCGACAGCATGAACGGCGATGACATCGCCGTGCTCGAACGCCTGATCGAGATGCCGGATCCGCAGATCGAGTTGTCCGTGTACGAGGGCTACTCGCTCGGCGAGCGCGACCTCGACGCGCTGATCGAGCGCGTGCGGCGCTTTCACGGCCTGCCCTGGACCGGCTAACAAGGCGGCATCTGCCATGAGTCCCGCGTCTAAGCTCCCGTCTTTGCCCATCGACCGCCTGCTCGGAAGCGCGCGCGCCACCGCGGGCGGCGTGCCGGAAGGCTTGGATGCGTTGCTGCTGGCCGAGCTCGCGCGCCACGCCGGCGCGCCGATCCTGCACGTGGCTCGCGACGGCAACCGGATGGCGACCCTCGAAGAGGCGATTGCGTTCTTCGCCCCCGACGTCTCCGTGCTGAGCTTTCCAGCCTGGGACAGCGTGCCCTACGATCGCGTGGCGCCCAACGCCGAGATCATCGCCGACCGCATTGCCACCCTTGCCGCGTTGACCGAGCGGTCGCCCGACGACAAGACGCCACTCGTGCTGCTGACCTCCGTGAATGCGGTGATGCA
Source organism: uncultured Methyloceanibacter sp. (assembly GCA_964530895.1). GTDB lineage: Bacteria > Pseudomonadota > Alphaproteobacteria > Rhizobiales > Methyloligellaceae > Methyloceanibacter. Next base: position 24,457 of record CAZHCN010000001.1, read on the forward strand.
GCGTGTGCCGCCCATCGCGTTCGTTGCCGGCTCGAGCCTCAAGCTGCAAGCCGGCAACGTCATGGGCATGCAGTCGCTGATCGAGCGTCTGGAAGCGTCGGGCTATGTGCGCAGCGGCACGGTGACCGACCCGGGCCAATATGCCGTGCGGGGCGGCATCCTCGACCTCTTTCCGCCGGGCGGCCAATCGGTGCGTCTCGACTTCTTCGGCGACACGCTCGAGACCATCCGCGCCTTCGATCCGGAGACCCAGCGGACGGAAGCGCGCCTCGACGCGATCCACTTCCTGCCCATGAGCGAGGTGGCGCTGACGCCCGATGTGCGGCGGCAATTCCGCCAGCGCTACGTGGAGCTGTTCGGCCCGGTGAAGGGCGACGACCCCCTCTACGAGGCGATCTCGGCGGGCCACCAGCATCAGGGCATGGAGCACTGGCTGCCGCTGTTCCATGAGCACCTCGCCACGCTGTTCGACTATCTGCCCGGTGCGGTCATCACCCTAGATCCTCTCTCCGACGATGCGCGACAGAGCCGGCTCGAGCAGATCGCCGACCACTACGACGCGCGGTTGGCCGCGCTCGAGCGCAAAGCGTTTGGGGCGCCGCCATACCATCCGGTTCCGGCCGATAGCATGTTCCTCACTGATGCGGACTGGCAGCAGGCGCTGGCCGCGGCGGCGCACGTCATTGCGCTGGATACGTTCGAGCGTCCGCAAGCCGAGGGCGCCAACATCGTGTCCTTCGGCGGCCGCCAGGGGCGATCCTTCGCGCCGGAGCGTCAGACCGAAGGCGCCAACGTGTTCGACGCCGTGGTGGCGCACGCCAGGAAGTTGCGCGGCGAGCATAAGATCGTGATCGTTGCCTGCTGGAGCTTGGGCGCGCGCGAGCGCCTCGCGACGCTCCTCACCGAGCACGGTCTGCACGACACGGTGCGCATCGAGACCTTCCCCGAGGCCGTCTCCGCGCCGCCCGAGGCGACGTCGGTCGCCGTCCTGCCGCTCGAGACCGGTTTCGAGGCGCCCGGCATCGCCGTGATCGGCGAGCAGGACATTCTCGGCGACCGGCTCGTGCGCAAGGCCCGGGTGAAGAAGGGGAGCGATGCCCTCACCGAGGCGTCGAGCCTTACGGTCGGCGACCTCGTCGTCCATGCCGATCACGGCATCGGCCGCTTCGTCGGGCTGACCACGATCGAAGCGGCGGGCGAGCCCCACGATTGCCTGGAACTGCATTACCAGGGCGGCGACAAGCTCTACCTGCCGGTTGAGAACATCGAGCTCCTGAGCCGCTACGGCTCCGACGAATCGGGCGTCGTACTCGACAGGCTTGGCGGCGTCGCCTGGCAGTCACGCAAAGCCAAGCTCAAGCAGCGCATCCGCGACATGGCCGAGAAATTGATCAAGGTCGCCGCCATGCGGGAGTTGCGCCAAGCCCCGATCCTCAATCCGCCCGAGGGCACCTATGACGAATTCTCGGCGCGCTTCCAGTATGAGGAGACCGAGGACCAGGTCACCAGCATCAATGCCGTGCTAGAGGACCTCGCGAGCGGGCGGCCCATGGACCGCCTCGTTTGCGGCGATGTCGGCTTCGGCAAGACGGAAGTGGCGCTCCGCGCGAGCCTCATCGCCGTACTTGCCGGCAAACAGGTGGCCGTCGTGGTGCCCACCACGCTCTTGGCGCGCCAGCACTTCCACACCTTCACCGAGCGCTTCCGCGGCTTTCCCGTAAAGATCGCCCAGGCCTCGCGCCTTGTGAGCGGCAAGGAACTGGCCGAGGTCAAGAAAGGCCTCAAGGACGGCAGTATCGACATCGTCATCGGCACCCATGCGCTGCTCGGCAAGACCATCGCGTTCGCCGATCTCGGCCTTCTGATCGTGGACGAGGAGCAGCATTTCGGCGTGAAGCACAAGGAGCGGCTCAAGGAACTCCGCGAGGACGTGCATGTGCTGACGCTCACGGCGACGCCGATCCCGCGCACCCTACAGCTTGCCTTGTCCGGCGTGCGCGAGATGTCGCTGATCGCCACGCCACCTGTGGATCGGCTTGCCGTGCGGACCTATGTGGCCCCGTTCGATCCCATGACCTTGCGCGAGGCGCTGCTGCGCGAGCGCTTCCGCGGCGGGCAAACCTTCTTCGTCGTGCCGCGCATCTCCGATCTCGACGACGCGGCGGCGTTTCTGCAAGAGCACGTGCCCGAGCTGAAGGTCGCCCGCGCGCACGGCCAGATGCCGTCGAGCGAGCTCGACCAGGTGATGAACGCCTTCTACGACCGCCAATACGATGTGCTGTTGTCCACGACCATCGTCGAAAGCGGCCTCGACATCCCCTCGGCGAACACGCTCATCGTTTATCGCGCCGACATGTTCGGCCTGGCCCAGCTCTATCAGCTCCGGGGCCGTGTCGGCCGCTCCAAGATCCGCGCTTATGCCTATTTCACCATTCCCGCCGACATGCGCATCACGCCGGCTGCAGAGAAGCGGCTCAAAGTCCTTCAGTCGCTCGATACGCTCGGCGCCGGCTTCGTTCTCGCGAGCCACGACCTCGACATTCGGGGTGCGGGCAATCTCCTCGGCGAGGAGCAGTCGGGCCATATCCGCGAGGTGGGCTTCGAGCTCTATCAGTCGATGCTGGAAGAAGCGGTCGCCGCGCTTAAGGGCGGGGAAGGGGCCATGATCGAGGATCAGTGGAGCCCGCGCATCAATCTCGGCACCTCGGTGCTCATCCCCGATGAGTATGTGCCGGACCTGCAAGTGCGCCTCGGGCTCTATCGCCGACTGTCGGGCGTCGAGACCGCGGACGCCATCGAGGCCTTCGCCGCGGAGCTGATCGACCGTTTCGGCCCGCTGCCCGAGGAGGTGCGTCACCTTCTCGACGTGGTGGAGATCAAGGGATTGTGCCGTCAGGCAGGCATCGAGCAGATCGACGCCGGGCCGAAGGGGGCGGTCATCGCCTTCCGCAACAACTCCTTCGCCAACCCCGAAGGGCTCATCGACTTCATTCGCGATGCCGGCAAGCAGGTGAAGCTTCAGCCGGACCACCGGCTCATCTATTACGCCAACTGGCCCAACCCGGAGGATCGCCTTGCCGGCACCCGCGAGCTCCTGAAGCGCCTCGCCAAGATCGCCGGCGCCGTGAAAGAAGCGGCCTAGACCT
>CAZHCN010000001.1:27702-44189 GCA_964530895.1 uncultured Methyloceanibacter sp.
CAAAATCTTATCGCGCAGGATGCGGCCGTGCGTGTCGCGCGGGATGTCCTTCACCACGAGCAGTTTGTCGGGGAATTTGTACGGCGCCACGCCGCGCTCCATGAGGAAGCGGTGCAAGGCGTCGAGCGACACCGGCGCATTCGGGGAGGGCGCCACGGCGCCGAAGATGCGGTCACCGACGACCGGGTCCGGCAGCACGAAGCACGCCGCATCGAGAAACCCGGGATATGCTTGATAGAGGTCGTCGAGCTCCGACGCGGCAATCGTGAAGCCGCCGTGATAGATCAGCTCGGGATCGCGTGCGACGCGTAACCGCCCGCTTTCCGACTTCGCGCCGAGCCCCGTGGCGACAAAGCTGTCGCCGTCGCGCGCCAGAGGTCCGTCTGTCTGCCCTTGCGGCACCACCGGCCCGCGGATCAGAAGCTCGCCGCCGTCACGCCCGAGCCGCGTCTCGATGAAGACGGCGCCACCGCCGTCCTCGCCGAGATGCACCGCACCGAGCGGCACGGTCGCGCGGTTCGTGGTCGGCTCGGGGCGCAGGAGGAGACTGGCGAGATCGCCGAGCGGATAGAGATCGAACAGGGATCGGTCGTCATCTCCGGACGTTGTCGCCCCGTCCGCGAGCTCCGGCGGAGACCACACGCGGCCCACGCGCCGCAAGCGGCATTGCTTGTCCTTCAGCACGCCGTCCTTGGCGAGCTCTGCGAGGATGGCACCGGGCAGCGCGGTCACCGTCGCGCCCGAACCAAGGATCTGCTGCACGAAGGCGCCGTAATCGAACGGGTGATGCTGCACGAGTGCGGCGCCGCCGATGAGCCAAGGCGCAAGCCCGAGCCCCAGCCCGATCGGGCCCGTGCACGGATAGGCGTTGAGGATCACGTCGCTGCGGTCGAGTGACAGAGACAGCACGGCCATCGCTCCTTGCGCCAGGATCTCGTCCTCGTGCCGGAAGAGCGGAACCAGCGGTTCGTCGGCCCGGGCCGTGAAGGTGATGAGCGAGGGACGAGATTGGAGGCGCGGTGCGATAACGTCGTCTGCGTAGCGGCCGGCACCCATGGCCGCGTCGAGGGACGCGACGCCGTCGGGAAGATCGCGGCCGAAGCCGAGCACGAAGCGGACGGAAAGCCGCGTGGCGGCGATGTCGCGCAAGCGTTCGGCCGGCAGGTCGTCGGCAAACTGCGAGACGCCGATCAACGCCTTGGGCTCGACCGCGTCGCACGCGCGCCCGATCTCCATGGCCCGCCACAGCATGGGCACCGCGGCCACGGTCAGTCCGGCGCGCCAGGCCCCGAGCAGCGTGAGCGGCGCCTCAATGAAATTGGGAAGCTGTACGACGACGCGATCGCCAGGATTGAGTCCAAGCTCGAGGAAGAACGCGGCCAGTGCGTCGACCGCCTTGTCGGTCTCGGCATAAGAGAGGCTGCGCGACCGCGTCTGCCCGAGCAGGGCCCGGTTCGGCGGATCGACCAGCGCCACGGCGTCAGGCTTCTGCCGCGCACGCCGCCGCAGCAGCCCTTCGGCAGTGATCGGACTGCTCTCCTCTTGGATCTCCACGTCAGGGGCAGGGAGCGTGCTCATGCGGCAAAGGTCATGGGTTCAGAGCATGCCCGCCGTCTTTGGCCAGAGTAGACGGATCGAGCCACCACGTGTCGATCTGATAGCCGTAAAGCGGGGTCTTCTCGGGCCGCTCGAGATCGCGCCAATAGGCCACCCACTGGCGCGGCAGGTAAAACAGCGGCACGACATAGTCGCCGGAGAGCAGCACGCGGTCGAGCGCGTGCGCTGCCGAGACGAAATCATCGCGATCCTTCGCCTCGAGCAGCGCCGCGATCATGGCGTCGACGGCCTTGTTCTCGACGCCTGGATAGTTGAACGAGCCTTCGGTCTTGGCGGCATCGCTTCCCCAGCGAAACGACTGCTCATTTCCGGGCGAGAGCGACGCCGGCCAAAAATATTGGATCATGTCGAAGTCGTAGGTCTGCTTGCGCCGCTGGTATTGCGCCGAGTCAACCTGCCGGATTCGAGCGTCGATTCCCACCTGTTTCAAGGCCCGCGCATAGGTGAGCAGCAACCGCTCCTGCGCGCGCGTGGCGGCCAGAATCTCGAAGGTGAAGGGCTCTCCGGTCGCCGCGTTCACGAGAACGCCGTCTTTCAGGTGGTAGCCGGCCTCTTCGAGGAGCTTCAACGCCTCGACGCGGCCCTCCCGGTTCTCGCCCGTGCCGTCGCTGACCGGAAAGGAGAAGTTGCCGTCCATGATGTCGGGCTTCACCGCATCGGGATAGGGCGCGAGGAGTTTGCGCTCCGTGGCGTCTGCGGGGCGCCCGTGGGAGGAGAGCTCCGAGCGGGCGAAATAGCTTTCCGTGCGCGCATACTGCCCGTGATAGAGCGTGCGGTTCACCCATTCGAAGTCGAACAGCTTGATGAGCGCCTGGCGCACGCGCGGATCGGCGAAGAGCGGCCGGCGCGTGTTGAACACGAGCGCCGCCATCCCGGCCGGGGTTTCCAGAGGAAGCGCCTCCTTGACGACGCGGCCGTCGCGCAGCGCCGGGAAGTCGTACCCCTCCGTCCAGCGGGTCGGGTCGTCCTCGTCGCGAAAGGTGACCAGACCCGACTTGAACGCCTCAAACATGGCGCCGGCGTCGCGGTAATAGTCGAAGCGGATCTCATCGAGATTGTAGCGCCCGCGATTGACGGGGAGATCGCGCCCCCAATAGTTCGGGTCGCGCTTATAGGTAATGCGCTTGCCCGGATCGACCTTGTCGATGACGTAGGGACCGCTGCCGATGGGTGGCTTGAGCGTCGTCTTGTCGAACGTCTCGGGCGTGAACAGGTGGTGCGGCAGCACCGGCATCAGCCCCATGATCAGCGGCATCTCGCGGTCGCCCGACCCGTCGAAGGTGAAGCGGACTTTTCGATCGCCGGTCTCCTCAACCTTGGTGACCTTCTTATAGTAGGAGCGGTGATTTGGTCGGCCGTGATCGCGCAAGACCGCCTGGGAGAAGATCACGTCGTCCACGGTGATGGGCGTGCCGTCGGAGAACTTGGCGTTCGGATTCAGCGTGAACTCGACCCAAGACCGGTCGAGCGGCGTCTCCACCGCCTCGGCGATAAGGCCATAGAGGGTAAAGGGCTCGTCGTAGGCGCGAGCGAGAAGGCTCTCATAGACATAGTCGCGCAGGCCGTCGGCCGAGACCCCTTTCACGATGAAGGGATTCAGGCTGTCGAAGGTGCCTTGCACGGCGAAGGTCGCCCGCCCGCCCTTTGGCGCGTCCGGATTGACATAGGAAAAATGGCTGAAGTCTGGGCCTTGCCGCGGTTTGCCGTGCATGGCGAGCCCGGCCACAGGCTCGGTCCAACCTCTGCCGGGAACCAGCAGAAGCCCCACGATCAGGCAAAAAAATGGGGCTTTCAACCACGACCCAGCATGGTTATAGATGCCCTCGCATTGAACCATGGGGGTAAGGGTAGCATCCCTAGCGGCACAAGCCGACGCCGCACGCTATCTCCACACCAATGAAAAAGGTTACAACTCAGGAGAGCGCGGCCAGGAAGTCCCGCCGTCGAGGGTCAACAGCCACGTCTACGCCGCATTTCGGGTATTGACCCTAATGCACAGGGAGCGGGCAAACGGGGTAGTCTGGCAGGCCTGAGCCAGCCCGCGAAACAGAGGAAAGGTCGATTGATGCTCTGGTCCAAGGATCAATGGAACAGTTTCAACCGCAGCGCTGGGTGCTGGGTGCTGGGCGCTGGCGCGTGTGTGCTTGCGCTGGCTCTCGCGGCGCCCGCGGCGGTGGCCCAACAGACGCAGCCGAAGTCCTCGGCAGCGCCGAAGACGACCGCAGCACCTGCTGCCACGCCGTCCGCCGGCGCTGAGGATGCCTGGGTCAAGCTCTGCATGAAGAACCAGCAGACCGGCGATAAGCAGATCTGCCTGGTCAACCACGAGGGACTTGAGCCGAACACCGGCATGGTCCTTATCGCCGCCGCGGTGCGCAAAGCTGAAGGTGAGGACAAGCAGCAACTCCTGATCCGGGTGCCGACGGCCTATGCGCTCGTCATTCCCGCCGGCGTACAAATCCGCATCGACGATCAGCAGCCGATCCAGCTGCAATATTCGATCTGCTTCCCGACCAGCTGTCAGGTGCAGATGGAACTGAGCGACGATCTCTTCCAGAAGATGCGTGCCGGCAAGCAGATGGTCGTGGCCGCCATGAACATTCAGCAGAAGACCATGGGCTTTCCGGTGCCGCTCACGGGCTTCAGCAAGGCCTATGACGGCCCGCCCGTGGACAATGCGAAATACGAAGAGCAGCGGCGCCAGCTGATGGAAGTGTTCCGCAAGCGTCAGGCCGAGCTCGCCGCCAAGGCGAAACAGGCGCAGCAGAGCCAGGCGGCACAGGGCGGCGCACCGCAAGCGCCGGGCAACGCCACGGCGCAGCAGAAGACGACGCCGTAAGCGCCAGGCTTCACGAAGTTTGGAGATCAACAAAAAGGCCGCGCCGGGTCATCGGGGCGGCCTTTCGCTATTCGTACGGTTGTGCAGCCGCGCCCTTAATGCTCTTGCAGAAAGCGAAAGCGAAACACGCCATCTCTCAAGTCCTCGAACAGTTCCGGGACTTGCGGATGACGCAAGGGCTCGTCGGACGCATCGGGCACAAGGTTCTGCTCCGACACATAGGCGATGTACTCGGTGTCGGCGTTCTCGGCGAGCAGGTGGTAGAACGGCTGATCCTTTTCGGGCCTCACGTCCTGAGGAATGGACGCGTACCACTCCTCCGTATTCGAGAAGCTGGGGTCCACGTCAAAGATCACGCCGCGAAATGGATAAAGCCGATGGCGCACCACCTGGCCAATTTGAAATCTAGCGTTGCGGATATCAGACATTACAACGACACCCTATCCCCGAGTCTTTGCAAGAATAAGATCGCGGGCCGCGAAGACTGTCAACGCAGTTAACGCTGCACCTTACGACCACCGGCGGTTCGACCACATGAACTGCTCGGGCTGCTCGCGAATCCACACCTCGAAATAGCGCTGGATCGCCGCGGTGATGGCGCGGATGTCTTCCGCCTGATTGTTGGTGCGGGGAATCCTGAGCTCGTTGACGTTGACGTCGAAACAGGCGCGATTGCCGATACGGACGCAACGGCCGATCCAGATGCGCGCGCCAACCCGCCGGGCGATCATCGCAGCAATGGGCATGCTCTTGGCGAGATGGCCGAAGAACGGCACCTCGATGCCGTTGGCGTCATAGAGGTCGGAGATGAAGCCGAGACGGCCGCCTTGGCGCACAAAGTCCATGATGAGGCGCGCGGTCTTCTGCGTCTCGTCCTGGCCGGCCGTACGGCCACGGCCGAACAGACCGCCGGGATAGAGGCTTTGCCGCTGCCCGCGTAGATAGCGGTCGACATACGGGTTCTTCACCTGGCGGTAGACGCCCGCAGGCTTCACCCCGGCCAAGGTGACCGGCCACATGCCGATCTCCCAATTGCCCATATGCATGGTGACGATGAGCGCCGGGCCCATCTTATCCTTGTAGCGGCCGATCCAGTGGCCGTTGGTCACATGGAGACGCCCCGGATCCTTCAGGATCTTGTCGATATTCATGGTCTCGACCATGACCCTGCCGAGATTGTCCCACGCTGCGAGCGCGATCCGTTCGCGCTCCTCCGGCGTCTTCTCGGGAAAGGCACGCTCGAGATTGGCGAGCGCGCGCTTGTGCCGGCGGTTGCGCTTGCCGAGCACGCGCCAGAAGAACGCCGAGATGTCGCCCGCCATGTCGATCGGGAAGAGACGCACGATCCCCACCAGGAAGCGCAGCCCCGCATATTCGAGCCGGTAGCGCAAATCGAGGGTGAAAGGCAGGTCGAAGCTGTTGGCCACAGAGGCTTCCTTCTTATGGCGTTTTTGGGCTGGCGCAGCTGCCGGAGCAGCCCATCCTCATGGCCAAAGTGGGGAGAGCCGTCAAGCGCGCAAGTGCGGGCCTTCGGGCGCGGGCCGCATGAGGCTCGGAAGCTCGCTGGGCGGGGCGAGGCCGGCACGCATGACGAGACGCCGTAAGGGGGCGAACGCGTTCAGGCCGGCGAGCACAAGGCCGCGCGCCGCTTGCACGGGCAGCAAGCTTGTGAGCAGCGAACGGTTGAGGAGATCCACGCCCACCGCCCGCGCAAGCACGTCGAATTGGCGGGCCCGGGCATAGGCCACAAGCACCGCGTGACCGCCAGGATCGTGTCCCCGTCGCAGGGCCCCGGCGACGCAGTCGGCAAGCGCGGCGGCGTCGCGCAGGCCGAGATTGAGACCTTGCGCGCCGAGAGGCGGCAAGATGTGGGCGGCCTCGCCGATCAGCGCGGTACGCTTGGCGGCAAGCGTCTTGGCGGTGAGACCAGCGACCGGGAATGCGGCACGCGGGCCGACATCTGAGATCTTGCCGAGCGTGTCGCCGAGCCGGTCCTGGAGCCGAGCGGCGAACTCTGCCTCGTCCACAGACATCAACGTGTCGATCTCGGCGGTGGCACCGATCCAAATCAAAGCCGACTGGCAGGGATCCGGCATCGGCACCGCGGTCACCGAGCCGAGCTCTTTGTGCATCTCGGTTGAGACGCCGTCATGGGGAAGGGTGTGGCGGAACCGTGTCGCGATGGCGCCTTGGTCGTAGTGCCACTCGTCGGTCTCGATGCCTGCGGCGTCTCGGCAGACCGATCGCCGCCCGTCGGCGCCGGCGACAAGCCGTGCGGTGAGCGAACGTCCATCGCTCAATTTCAACTCTGCTTCATGATCGGTGAGTGTGATCTCTTCAACGCTCGCCGGAACGACCTCCGGCAGGACGCTTTGCGCACGCCGATACAGCATCTCGGTGAGCACTGTGTTGGCGATGTTATAGCCAAACGCGTTGAGCCCAAGCTCGCGCGCATCGAAGGCAATATCCGGAGACCGGAGCAGGCTGCGCGATGCATCCACGATGCGGATGACCTTGAGCGGCGCGGCGCGAGGCGCGAGAGACTCCCACACGCCTAGGCGCTTCAGGAAATCAACCGAACTCGTGAGGAGCGCGGCGGTCCGCGTCTCGGACCGTGCGGCGTTCGCCTTGGAGGGTGTCGGCCCGATCAGCGCGACGTCGGCTCCCACATGGGCAAGCGCGAGCGCTGCGGCGATGCCCGCAGGGCCTGTGCCCACGACGGCAACGTCGTACGTCTTGGAAGGCACTGGACTGTTCACACTGGTCCTGTTCGGTTCGGCATCGGGAGGGAAATGTCTCTCGCCCCAATACCATAGGCAACCCGTTTGACTCAGTCCTAACGCAGCAAGGCCCGGCGTGACCGTGCCGCGAGCGGTTGCGACGCAGAGCCGCAACCCGCGCGCCGAAAGAGGCGCTATGTTTGACAGAATACAGCGGGACAAGCCGACCATGACTCTCATCGACGCTAACTGCCGCCATCCGCTATATCTGAATAGATATAGCGAACAAGAGAGATGGAGGCATGTCATGAGTTCGACGGGGGGCAAGGGCGGCGCAAAAGCGAAGCCAGGTAGGCGGCCTAAGAAGAGCGGGACCGGCGGGACAAAGACGGGCGGCGCGACGATGACGGAACGCCCGTTTCCACGCCTGCGCATCATGGTGCGTCCCGGCCTCGTGCTTGGGCCCGGCAAGGTCGAATTGCTCGAGGCCATCGACCGGACCGGATCGATCTCGGCCGCGGGCCGCGAGATGGGCATGTCCTACCGGCGGGCCTGGCTCCTGGTCAGCGCGCTCAACGAAATGTTCGGCCGCACGCTGGTGACCACCTCGCCAGGCGGTGCGGGCGGGGGCGGAGCCCAGGTCACCGAGTTCGGCCGCGCCGTGGCGGAAGCCTACCGGCAGGCGGACGAGCGCTCGAATACGGCGATCCGCGAGGAATTTGCCCGCATCGGGCACATCATGGACGACGAATAGAGGGCGAAGCCGGGCGCGGGTGACAACTGGGAGCCGGCAGGGAAAAGGGGGACAATGCAGTGAAATTCATATCGAGGATTTGGCCCGGTGTCTTATTGGCCGTGCTTTTGGTCGCGAGCCCTCAGCAACTCAGGGCCGTAGACAAAGGCCCGACCGTGTTCGCCGCGGCGAGCCTCAAGAACGCCCTCGATGCGGTCGCGGCCGACTGGCAAAAGAAGACCGGGAACAAGGCCGTAGTCTCCTACGCTGCCACGTCTTCTCTGGCCAAGCAGGTGGAGCAGGGCGCCGAGGCCGATGTCTTCATCTCAGCCGATCTCGCCTGGATGGACTATCTGGCCGAACGGAACCTGATCGATCCCAAGACGCGCTTCGATCTTCTCGCCAATCAGCTCGTCTTGATCGCGCCGAAGGACTCGAAGCTCACGACGACCATCGAGCAGGGCTTCCCGCTCGCGAAGCTCCTTGGCGACGGGCGTCTCGCCATCGCCGGCGTCGATGCGGTGCCGGCCGGCAAGTACGGCAAGGCGGCGCTCCAAAGCCTTGGCGTGTGGGAGCAGGTCAAGGACAAGCTGGCACAAGCGGAGAATGTCCGGGCTGCACTCCGCCTCGTCTCCCGAGCCGAGGCGCCGCTTGGGATCGTCTATGGGAGCGACGCCAAGGCCGATCCCAATGTGAAAGTGGTGGGCGTGTTCCCCGAGGACAGCCATCCGCCCATCGTCTATCCCGCCGCCAAGCTCGCGGCGTCGAAATCACCGGGGGCGAACGACTTCCTGGATTATCTCCGCACGCCGGCGGCGGCGCACCGATTCCAGGAAAACGGCTTCAATGTCCTCGATTCTCATTAGATCCCTAAGGGATCCCCGCAACGCACCCGGGCACCCGCGTAAGCCGCCGTTGGACCGCGCCAGCGCGAGAATCCAGGGGGCAAGCGTCCGCGCCAGATTTTCTATGCGTTCTCCGCGCCTTACACTGGGCATGGACGCTGAGGAAGGGGGCTCGGGTTCCTCCTCAATCTGAAGGTGTCGTGGCCAATGCGCAACAGTGGACCACGAAATCCCCACCGTCGTCCGACTGTCACAAGCGCGTCATTGCCCGGGAAATAGAACGATAAGGGTCAGCCGTGGGGACGCGGCGGAACGCTTTTAAGCGGGGGAACAGAGAATTCTCCTAACTAACGGAAGTTGTTACCTAAACAGGCAACGTCAAACAGAGTGGAGAGGGGTCATGATCGGGGGACTGAAGAAAACGAGTGTCTATTTGCTAGCCAGCGTGGGCGCGTTCGGCGTTCTCGCTTCTGGCGGCACCGCAGCCAAGGCGACCGACACAGCGGCGCTCGAGGCACAGATGAGGGCCATGCAGGCTCAGATGAAAGCGCTGCAGCAGCAGGTCAATGAGGCCAAGGCGCAAGCCGCAGCCTCCCACGGCTCCAGCGGCGATGGCCTAGACCTGCAGGTCAAGTGGAAAGGCGCGCCGGAGCTGTCCAGTTCCGACGGCAAGTTCAAGTTCAAGGTCCGTGGTCGTGTGATGACCGACTACGATGGCATCAACCAAGACACCAGCGTCACGGGCAAGGACGACGTCAGCGCCGTCGAGTTGCGCCGGGCGCGTCTCGGCGTCGAGGGCGTCGTATTCTACGACTTCAAGTACAAGTTCGAGGTGGACTTCGCCGGAAACTCCACGTCCATCAAGGACGCTTACGTATCATGGGCAAACTGGGCACCCTGGGAAGAGGCGGAGATCCGCTTCGGTAACCAGTATGTCTACAACTCGATCGAGCAGCTCACGAGTTCGCGCTTCATCACCTTCAATGAGCGCGCGGCCTTCGAGGACGCCTTCTTCCTGGAGCGCCAGATCGGTGTGGGCATCCTCGCGGGTAACGACCACTGGTCGTTCCAGACGGGCTACTATGGCTCCGAGCCCGGTGAGCAGGGTGACTTCTTCAACGACAACACGGCCTTCTCGATTCGCGGCACGGTCGCGCCCATCAACAACGACACCGCCGTCGTTCATTTGGGTGCGAGCTATCGCCATCGTGACGCCGGGACGTTGCGCGATAACGGTACAGGCGTCTCCGCTGCGGAGCTGTTTGAATACCGGGCCAGGGGCGCGGATGCGCACCTAGCTGACCGCTTCGTCGCCACGCCGGAAATCGGCGAGTCGGATGACATGTTCGTCCTCGAAGGCGCGTTGGTCTACAAATCGTTCTCGGTCCAGAGCGAGTATGCGCAACTCGAAGCGGATCTTCCTCCGGGTCTGGGAACCAACGCTAGCCCCTCGTATAACGGCTGGTATGTCGATGGAAGCTGGTGGATCACCGGCGAGATGCGGAATTACGAAGCCAAGACGGGTGAGTTCGGCCGCACTAAGATCAAGCATCCGGTCCGCTTCAGTGGCGGCGGAGGCGGCTGGGGCGGCTGGGAGATCGCCGGCCGCTGGGACGTGATCAACCTCGGCGACAAATCCACGGTTCTCAACAATGCCGGCATCGATTGCTCGAAGTGCGGCGATCAGAGAACCTGGCTCATCGGCTTGAACTGGTGGCTCAACGACTTCACGGCGATGAAGCTGCAGGTCAGCCAGTCCGATATCTCCGGTGGTGTCAACGACGGTGCCGAGATCACTGCCGCCGTGCTCCGCGCTCAAGTGGACTGGTAGGGCTTAGGACTCCAAACCAAAGAATAAAGTCCCCTTTCGCCTGACTGCCGCCGCCCTGTCCCGGGCGGCGGCTTTTTTTCGAAAGGGGACGATCGCCACACATTAAAAGAGCTCATCGAGGCAGCACACCTCGATGAGCTCTACGCCGTGATGGCGGCCTACTTGCTGGCGGAGGTCTTCACATCCGTCGTCTTGAATGTCTCAAGACCCGTCTTGACCATGTCCTGAGCGGCGTCGATGCCCTCATAGCCGTTCATCTCCACGACCTTGCTCTTAGCCGGGAGCTTCTTGTAGACCGCGAAGAACTGCTCGATGCGGTCCCTCTCCATGGCCGGCAGGTCGTCAATGGTCTTGATGTCGTCATAGGTCGGATCGACTTTCGAGATCGGCACGGCGACGACCTTGTCGTCCACGTCACCACCATCGATCATCTTCAAGAGACCGATCGGGCGTACCCGAATGAACGTGCCGGGATAGATCGGCTGACGCGTGATGACCAGTGCGTCGAGCGGGTCGCCGTCCGGGCCGATCGTGCTCGGGATCGATCCTTAATTGGCCGGATAGGCCATGGACATCGCGAGAAAGCGGTCGACGAACAGATGGCCCGTCTTCCCGTCGGTCTCATACTTCGTGGAGATGCCGGCGGGGATCTCGATCATCACCTCGATATCGTTCGGGTCGTCCTTCTGCGGAAAGGCGAGCGGGTTTACATACTCGGCGAGGCTAGGGGTCGCCGCCAGCATCAGAACGGCGACGGCGGCGCTCAAGGCGTATCTCTTCTTCATTCGCTTAATCCCTCTTTGGAGTGGCAAAAACGCGCGATGCTAGGAATGGCGAATGACCGGACGATAACAGCCGCCTTTGCGCGCCTGAGTCGGTTCGCGCCGCGCGCGCATATGTCGCCGTAACAGTCGGAAAAGGCGCACGATTTAAAGTCTTAACGATGCGTTAACCATCGCCCAGCCACGGTCGAAACCGCTCCAGCCTGTGAGCCGCGTCTAGGGGCGGAGAACGGACCATGCAGAGGTCACGCACCATAGCGGCGCTCGCCTTTGTGCTGACCCTCAGCGCTGCGGGGCGGGCTGTGGCCTTTCAGGAAGTCCCGGTCCCCCCGCCTTCGCCTGCGGACACACCTGGCCCCGAAGCCAAGCCGCCGGCGCTCGCGCTCGGGACGCCGTCCTCCGCCAAACCAGACGCGGCAGAAAGCGGCGGCATCAACATCTTCGGCTACACGCTTGTGCCGAAGCTCGATTTCGGCCTCGAGTTGCTTTATGGCCAAGACGAACAGCAATTGGAGCTGGATCAGGGCCTGACGACGTTCGATGCCGACAGCGACGTCACCGTGTTCGGGAAGGTCAAGCGCCGCTTCTAGGCCAGCGCCGGTGCGCGGAGCACGGCCATGAACCCGCGGCGGCTGAGGGCTGCCTCTATCCACATCCTCACGGCCATCGGCGCCGTGCTCGCGCTTCTTGCCCTGCGAGCCGCCCACCACGCCGACTGGCAGATGATGTTCGTCTGGCTCGGCATCGCGCTCGTCGTCGACGCCGTCGACGGCCCCTTGGCGCGTCTCTTCGACGTCAAGGCCGTCCTGCCGCGTTTCAGCGGCGAGCGGCTCGACCTCATCGTCGACTATCTGACCTATGTTGCCATCCCGGCATTCGTGCTCACCGAGACGGATCTCTTGCCGGAGGGGTTCCGGCTGCCGGCGGCGATCGCGATCCTTCTGTCCGGTCTCTTCCACGTCTCCGATATCGACAGCAAGACGGAGGAGGGGTTCTTCGTCGGCTTTCCGGCCATTTGGAACATCGTGCTCCTATATCTGTTTATGCTCGGCTTGCCGCCGGAAGCCGCGCTTGCCGTGGTCGGCGCGCTCGTGCTGCTCACCTTCCTGCCCGTCCTCTACGTGCATCCGTTCCGCGTGGTCCGGCTGCGCACTCTGACGGGGCTCGTCACGCTGGCCTGGATGGCCCTCGCTGCCGTCGCCGTGGCCAGTCCCTTCCCCTCGCCACTCTGGGTCAAGATCGCTCTGCTCGCGGCAGCGGCCTATTTCGCAGCCATCGGCCTGAGCCGCTCCCTTCGCCGCGCCTGGTGAGACATCTGGCGATAGACCGCCTGCCGACGCTAGGCTATTAGCTCCGGGCGGAATCGAAGCGGGCCGGGCAGCGCACAGTGGACTCCATCATCGACTTCCTCACCGACCCTCATGTCTGGGCGAGCTTCCTTGCCTTGAGCGCGATGGAGGTCGTGCTCGGCATCGACAACGTCGTCTTCATTTCGGTCATGGTGTCGAAGATGCCTCCGGCGCAGCAGCTCACGGCGCGCCGGGTGGGCTTGCTGCTCGCGCTCGTGTTCCGCGTGATCATGCTGGCCTTCATCGCTTGGTTCATCCACATGACCACGCCGATCTTCACCATCGGCGGATACGACTTTTCCTGGCGCGATCTCATTCTGCTCGCCGGAGGTCTGTTCCTCCTGTTCAAGGGCACCCGCGAGATCCACGACGACATCGAAGGCGAGGACGAGGAAGGCGGCGCCCGTCCCATCGTGCAGTCGTTGACCGCAGCCATCGTTCAGATCGGCATCATCGACCTGGTCTTCTCCATCGATTCCATCATCACCGCGGTGGGGATGGCGGATCACATCGAGGTCATGATCGCCGCCGTGGCCGTCGCCATCGCCGTCATGTATTTCGCATCAGGTCCGGTGGCCGGCTTCATAGAGCGCCACCCGACGACCAAGATGCTGGCGTTGTCGTTCCTTCTGCTCATCGGCGCCGCCTTGGTGGCCGACGCCTTCCACTTCCATATCCCGCGCGGCTACATCTACTTCGCCATGGCCTTCTCGGCCGCTGTGGAGGTGATCAACGTTCTGGCGCTGCGCCGCCGCCGTGCCCGCGCTAAGACCAAGAAGAAGGCCCGCGCCAAAGGTTAATGCGGCCGTTCCGAGGGACCTTAACATTGTCATGTAATCCCCTCGCGTTAGCCCAAAATTGACCAACTTTGCCCTCGATATCCCGCATGTGTCAGTTCCACGACAATATTGGGGAAGCAATGAAATTCGGAGCACTTATTCTGGCCGCAGGCCTTATCCTGCCGGCAACGGCGGCCCTCAGCGAGGAGCCGACCAAGCTCGCCGGCGATGAGCTGCGTCACGCGATCAGCGGCAAGACCGTCTACCTCAACGTCTCAGGTTTTGAGCTCCCCATCCGCTATGCCTCGAACGGGCGCATGACCGGCAAGATGGGAACCGTCGCGGCGAGCTTCTCGCGCGGTGACGGATCCTCCGATTCAGGCAAGTGGTGGGTCGTCGACGATCAGCTCTGCCAGAAATGGACGAGCTGGATGGATGGCAAGCAGTATTGCTACAAGCTGACCCGTACAGGCTCGAACGTTCGTTGGGAGCGCAATGACGGCCGCTCCGGTACGGCCCGCATCGGAGGCTGAGCCGCAACGGCCACAGTCAAGTCTAAAGGATCTCATGAGAGCCGCCCCGCCCGGGCGGCTCTTTTCGTTTGTGTAGAAGGCAAGGGGGCCGAGCGCACACCCTTTCCGGTCGGCGCGCAGACTCTTGTGGATGACCCCCTCTGTCCATTACGGTCACCGCTTACCTTGTGTATAGCTTTCTGTGCGTATCATTTGTCGCGTTGAAGAAGTTGCGTTCAGCGTTGTAGGCGTTGCGTCATCGTGTCTGCCGATCAAGAACATATCGATCTCCTGCGTCGAGGCCCTCGCCCGTGGAATGAGTGGCGGGCCGAGAACCCGTCGATCATCCCCAACCTCGTCGGCATTTCTCTCAGCATTGGCGACCGCCAACTCGGCCCCATCAACGGCGGCCCGATCGACCTGGCCTTTGCGCGGCTGCGCGATGCCTTCCTGCGGTTCGCCACGCTGACAAAGGCCAACCTCAAAGGTGCCGACCTCGCCGACGCCGACTTGCGGGATGCCCGGCTCGAGGGCGCCAATCTCGCCGGCGCGGATCTGAGCAATGCGGCGCTCGACCGCGCCGACTTGGCCGGCGCCAATCTCGCCGGCGCCAATCTGTGCGGCGCGAGCCTTGCCGAGGTGCGCAACCTGACCAAGGCGCAGCTCCATGAGGCAGAGGGCAATGCATTCACAGTGTTGCCCGATTACCTTGAGCGGCCGCTGATCTGGACCGTGGCCCAGGTGGTGGAAAAGCCGGCAAGCATCATGCGGCCGGAGCCGCGCCGCATCGAAGAGCCGCACGAAGAGGAACGCCCGCAGCGGGGCGAGCGCATCTCTTGGCTCGTGGGCGGACCACGCGCCTCTGGCCGTGCGTCGCGGACCGACGCGCCCTTGGGCGATCCCCATAACGCCTAGCGCATTTGCGCCGCGCCCTCCCGGCGCCTATCGAAGGACGATGATCGTGCTTCGCATCGCATGCCGGTTCATCTTGATTGCCATCATCGCGGGCGCCGCCGTCTGGCCGGCGTGTGCCGCAGATGCGGCGGTGGAGATCGAGAACGCGCTGAAGCAGTGGATGGCCGACTTCAACGCCGGTCGTGCCGACAAAGTCTGCGGCCTGTTTGCCCCCGATCTGCGTGCCGACTTCCGCGGCCAACCCCAGCGTGGCTATGGCGGTCTGTGCGATCTCCTCAAGAAATCCCTGTCCGACGAAGATAAGACCTTCTCCTACGGTTTGGACGTCAAGGAGATCATGGTCTTCGGCGAGGTGGCCGTCGTGCGCCTCGACTGGACCCTTACGGTCAAAGACGATGCTGGCCACGAGTCCACGTCGGTCGAGCCCGGCATGGATATCTTCCAGAAGCAGGCGGACGGGGCTTGGCGGATCGTCCGCTACATGGCGTACGAAAACTAGTGCCGGCCGTCCCGATCGGCTGGCAACTTCCCATTGGCACGCGCGTTGCTCATTGATCTGGACCGAGGCGACGAAGCTCCGGTGCCGACGCACCATCGGAAAGCCGTTTTGGCGCGTTTTTCGGACCCGCGAAGACTTCGGAAACGCTCTTCGGCCTAGTTCTTGATCTGGTCGCGGAGGCTGATGATGAAAATTCGTGCAGGTTACGCAATCAGCTATGAGTGCCCGCAAGCCACGCCCATGATCCTGTGCCTGAGCGTGCATCCATCACGGCGCCCCGACCTCGTCACGCCGGACCGCATGCGGCTCCATCCCGATCTCCCGACGACCGTCTACCGAGATGGCTTCGACAATATCTGCTACGTGATCAAGGCTCCCCCTGGGCACACGACCATCTCCTCCGACTTTCTCATCGAGGACAGTGGCGTGCCTGAGGACGTCGCACCTCAGGGCGGCTATCACACCCTCGACAGACTCCCCGTAAACACGCTGGTTTACCTGTTGGGGAGCCGCTATTGCGAAACGGATCGGTTGTCAGACTTCGCTTGGGCGCGGTTCGGGCACGAGCCCAAAGGGGGCTATCTCGTCCAGGCGATTTGTGACTTCGTGCATGATGAGATCGCGTTCGGCTACGAGCATGCGAACCCGGCGAAGACCGCTTTCGATACCTTCGAGGAGCGGCGAGGGGTCTGCCGCGACTTCGCCCATCTGGCGATCACGTTCTGCCGCTGCATGAACATCCCGGCGCGCTACTGCACCGGCTATCTCGGCGATATCGGCGTGGCCCCGAATGAAGCGCCCATGGATTTCAGTGCGTGGTTCGAGGCGTATATCGACGGCCGTTGGTACACATTCGACGCCCGGCACAACAAGCCGCGCATCGGCCGTATCCTCATCGCGCGCGGCCGCGACGCCACCGATGTCGCCATGGTGACCTCGTTCGGACCGCACAGGCTCATTTCGTTCAGTGTCGTCACGGACGAGGTGGGAACCGGCGAGACGGCGAAGATCATCTCGCCTTCGGCCTTTGTCTGACGGGCGCGGTCGGGACTGGCGGATGGGGAGG
>CAZHCN010000002.1:0-41824 GCA_964530895.1 uncultured Methyloceanibacter sp.
AATTCTCGACCGCTACGGCGTGGCCGTGCGCGCCGGCACCCATTGCTGCGAGCCGTTGCTCGCCCGCTTCGGCGTAACCTCCACGTGCCGTGCCTCATTCGCCATGTATAATACGTTCGAGGAGATCGACCGGCTGGTGGACGCGCTCCACAAGACCCGTGAGATGTTCGCTTAAGGTCGCATGGTCAAATGATTGAAAAGACTCAAAGCAACGAGCCTGTGGACGCCCCGGACGATATCTCGCCCGGGATGGAGCAGTCTGGGGCCGCGAGAGCGCAAGCGCCCGCCAACGCGCCGGCGCCGGGTGAGCCCGGTGCCGCGCCCGAGCCGGCCGAGATCGCGGAGAAGGCCTCCTCGTCCATCCCGCCCGATGAGCTCGAGCAGCTCCGCTCCGATCTCGTCTCGGCGCTCAAGACCGTGTTCGATCCGGAGATCCCTGTCGACATCTACGAGCTCGGTCTCATCTATAAGATCGACGTCGATGACGACCGCAATGTCGAGGTGGACATGACACTCACGGCTCCGGGCTGTCCCGTGGCAGGCGACATGCCGGGATGGGTGGAGAACGCCGTCGCCTCGGTGCCGGGCGTCGGCCAGGTGAAGGTCAATCTCGTGTTCGACCCGCCTTGGGACATGTCGCGCATGTCTGACGAGGCGCGGCTACAGCTCAATATGTTCTAGCGCCAAGCCCTTGAAACTTCGCGCAATTCGCACCAATTTGAAGCCATGAACAACAACCGCCCGCGTCCCCAGGTCATGCGCCTCACCGAGGCTGCCGCCGAGCGCATCCGCGCCCTCTCTAGCGCTTCAGGCAAAGATGTCGAAGGCGTGCGCATCGGCGTGAAGAATGGCGGCTGCGCCGGCATGGAATACACCATGGAATATGCGCAAGCGCGCGGGCCGCACGACGAGGTTGTCGAGGATAAGGGGGTAAAGCTCCTAATCGATCCCACTGCCGTTATGTTCCTGCTCGGCACCGAGATGGATTATCAGGTGGACAAGATGCGTTCCGGCTTCGTGTTCAACAACCCAAACCAGACGAGCGCGTGCGGCTGCGGCGAGTCGGTGATGCTGAAGCCCGCCGGCGAGACCGAGACCGCCGAAGCCTCCGAGTAACCCCTCGAGAAGCGAACATCGTCATGGCCGGGTTTGTCCCGGCCATCTACGCCTTGGAATGAAGTTCTCCTTGACAGGCAACCATTTGGTTGCATATAATTTGGCATGAGCATGGACGCGGTGTTCAAGGCCCTTGCCGACCCAGTGAGGCGGCAATTGCTCGATAGCCTCCACGCTCGGAATGGTCAGAGCTTGAACGAGCTTTGCGAGGGGCATGCCATGACGCGGCAAGCCGTGACGAAGCATCTTGCACTTCTCGAGGCGGCGAACCTCGTCGTCACGCAACGGCGCGGCCGCGAGAAGCTGCATTTCCTCAATCCCGTTCCCATTCATGACATTGCCGATCGCTGGATCGGCAAGTACGAGCGCACGCGGTTGCGTGCTCTGAGCGAGCTCAAGCAGAGTCTGGAAGGAAAGCCAAAATGACAGGTGATCGCTTTGTGTACGTGACCTACATCCGCACGACGCCAGAGAAGCTTTGGGAGGCGTTGTTGAGCCCGGAGTTCAACCAGGCCTATTGGTTTGGGATGTGGCAGGACTCCGAATGGAAAGTCGGCGCGCCGTGGAAGCTTGTGTTTCCGGATGGGAAGGTGGCCGATCAGGGCGAGATTTTAGAGATCGAGAAGCCGAAGCGGCTCGTGATCCGCTGGCGCAACGAATGGAAGCCGGAGCTTCGCAACGAAGGCCATTCGCGCTGCACCTTCGAGATCGAATCCACCGGCGACATCACCAGGCTCGCGGTCACGCACGAAAGCGACACGCCTGACTCGAAGCTTATCGAAGCGGTCTCCGGCGGCTGGCCGAAGATCCTGTCGAATCTGAAAAGCCTGCTTGAGACGGGCCAGGTCCTGGCCGCCGAGTGGAAGAAGTCCGCTTAAGAGGAGAGGGGGTCTGCTGAACCTCAGGGGACCCGAACCGGCCGCATCATGAAGGCGGGGACGTGGTCGCCCATGCCCTGCTGCTTGGGGCGCGGGCCTTGGCCTTGTGAGCCCTTGGACCGGTCCTGGCCGCCTTGGCCGCTACGCGCCTGCCTCGGGTCGCCCTGATGCTTCGGCGGAGTCCGCCGCTCATCTTTGCGGTCATCCGCGCGCGGCTCTCTGCGGTGTTCCTCGCGCGGCTTGGGCGCCTGGCTGTCCGCATTGGCGGCCTTGGCCGGGGGCCTCCCGGCATCCTGTCTTGCGACGTGCTGCCCGTTGGAGCCTGCGGGGCGTTTCCCCCCGCGCGAACGGCCGCCGCGCCGGCGCCGCCCATTGCTTCGATCGGTGGCTTCCGCCTCGGCCAGTTCTTCGGGGGCGGGCGGTCCATCGACCCAGGGAATGTCTTGGTGCAGCATCTTCTCGATGGCTTTGAGCGCCTTGTGGTCCTTCGGCGTCACCAACATCGCGGCGTAGCCTTCGCGGCCCGCGCGCCCCGTGCGCCCGATACGGTGGATGTAGTCCTCGGGATGGATCGGGACGTCATAGTTGAAGATGTGGCTCACGGCGGGAATGTCGAGGCCACGTGCCGCCACGTCGCTGGCCGCTAAGAACGCGATCGTACCGTTGCGGAAGGCCTCGAGCGTCGCCATGCGTTGACGCTGGTCTAGGTCCCCGTGAAGGGCGCCGACGCTGAAGCCATGTCGCTGCAGCGACCGGTAGACGACGCCGACATCCTTCTTGCGATTGCAGAAGATGATGGCGTTCTTGACGTCGACCTCGCGCATCAGCTCGCGAAGCGCCTGCCGCTTTCCGGCCGGGTCGTCCGGCGCCTTCTTGAGGCGCTGCACGATGGTCGTGGCGGCGGTCGCCGGCGGGGAGACCTCGATACGCTCGGGATTGTGCAGGAAATTGTCGGCGAGGCGTTGGATTTCGGGCGGCATGGTCGCCGAGAAAAACAGCGTCTGCCGGGTGAAGGGGAGCATTTTGCAGATCCGCTCGATATCGGGGATGAAACCCATGTCGAGCATCCGGTCGGCTTCGTCGACCACCAGGATCTCGATGCCATTGAGAAGCAACTTGCCGCGTTCGCGATGGTCAAGCAGGCGACCCGGTGTGGCGATCACCACGTCGGCGCCGCGGTCCAGCTTCTTGTCCTGTTCGTCGTAGGACACGCCGCCGATAAGGAGCGCCACCGTCAGCTTGTGGCTCTTGCCGAGGAGTTCGAACGCCTCGGCCACTTGAGCGGCGAGTTCGCGGGTCGGCTCCAGGATCAGCGTCCGCGGCATGCGGGCTCTGGCGCGTCCACGTTCGAGCCGGGTCAGCATCGGCAGCACGAAGGATGCCGTCTTGCCGGTGCCGGTCTGCGCAATGCCGAGCACGTCGCGGCCTGTCACCGCTACGGGGATTGCTTGGGCTTGAATTGGGGTGGGGGTCTCGAAGCCTGCCGCGGTGACGGCAGACTCAACTTTGGGGCTTAGGCCAAGATTAGAAAAGCTCATGCGTTAGCAAAAATAGGCGTAAACCTCGGGGCTCACGCGCATCTTCTTTCTTTAGGCGCAGATATTTGCTGCTACGATTCGTGGGCGTTGCGCAAGACACCACCGCAGCATTACGGCCTTATGACCGTGGATTGCTTACCACTCAAATAGGCGGCCTAAGCGGGACGCGCAAGGGGCAAAAGCACACAGAAACAGGGTAAATAGGCCTGAATCGATCCGCGGAAGCCCCAAGGAAAGGCCCAATGCGCACGCCCGATTATGCCGATGTGACGGTCAAGCCGCCGCTCCTCTTTGGCAGCGCGCTGGCGCTCGGCTACGTCTTGAGCCTCTATTTTCCGCTCGGCCCGGGGCTCGCGCAGGCGAACGCGCTTGGCCTTACCGTTGGCATCGTTTTCATCGCGCTCGGTTTCGCGTTGGCGATCTTTTCGGTGCGCGCCTTCCACCGCGCCGGCACCAAACTGGTGCCTGGACAGCCGGCGACGGCCCTCGTCACCACCGGCCCGTACCGCATCACGCGCAATCCCATCTATATCGGCTTCGTACTCGTCTATTTCGGCCTTTCCATCGTGCTCACGAGTGTGTGGGTGCTTCTCCTTCTCTTTCCCGTGCTGGTGGTCTTGCAGCGCGGCGTGGTCGAGAAGGAAGAGGCGTATCTGGAGCGGAAGTTCGGCGATGCCTACCTCGCCTACAAGGAGCGCGTGCCCCGCTGGCTCTAGCCTAGATATCCAGCGCTTCGGGCTCGGCGAATTCGGCATGCTCCTGAATGAAGCGGAAGCGCGCTTCGGGCTTGTTGCCCATGAGCTGGTCGACGGCCTTGGTGGTCGGGCCGCGATCCTCGGCGAGTTCGACCCGCAGCAAGGTCCGCACCGACCGATCCATGGTGGTCTCTTTGAGCTGTTTCGGCAGCATCTCGCCCAAGCCCTTGAAACGACTCACGTCGACCTTGCCCCGTCCGTTGAACTCCGCCTTCATCAACTGCTCTTTGTGCGCGTCGTCGCGGGCGTAGAGGATCTTGGCGCCTTGGCTCAGGCGGTAGAGGGGAGGGACCGCCAGATAGAGATGCCCGTTCTCGATGAGGCCGCGCATCTCGCGGTAGAAGAAGGTGATGAGCAGCGAGGCGATATGCATGCCGTCCACGTCGGCGTCGGTCATGATCACGACCTTCTCGTAGCGCAGATCCTCGTCGCTATAGCGCGTGCCGGTGCCGCAGCCGAGCGCCTGGATGAGATCGCTCAAGAGTTGGTTATCGGCGAGCTTGGACGAGCTCGCGCTCGCGACGTTGAGGATCTTGCCCCGCAAGGGCAGCACCGCTTGCGTCGCCCGGTCGCGGGCCTGCTTGGCCGAGCCGCCGGCGGAATCGCCCTCGACGATAAAGATCTCGGTGCCGCTCGCGCCGCTCGCCGAGCAGTCGGCGAGCTTGCCGGGCAGGCGTAAGCGTCGCGTCGCCGTCTGCCGGCCGATCTCCTTCTCTTTGCGGCGCCGCAAGCGCTCCTCGGAGCGGTCGACCACCCAGTCGAGCAGGCGGTTGGCCTGGTTGGGGTTGCCGGTCAGCCAATGGTCGAAGGCGTCGCGGATCGCGTTCTCGACGATGCGCGCCGCTTCCTGCGTGGCGAGCCGGTCCTTGGTCTGACCCTGGAATTCCGGCTCGCGGATGAACACCGAAAGCATGGCCGCCGCCGTGCCGACCACGTCGTCGGCGGTCACTTGCGCGATGCGCTTGTTACCGGTGAGCTCGCCATAGGCGCGCAAGGCCTTGGTCAGGGCCGCGCGCAATCCCGCCTCGTGGGTCCCGCCATCCGGTGTGGGCACGGTGTTGCAGTAAGAGCTCAAGAAGCCGTCGGCGCTCGCCACCCAGGCGATCGCCCATTCCACAGAGCCATGCCCTTCCGCCTTCTCGATGTGGCCGGCGAACATGTCGTTGGTGACGGTGGTCTCGCCTTGGATGCGGTCGGCGAGAAAGTCCTTCAAGCCGCCGGGGAAGTGGAGGACCGCGGTCTCGGGCGTCTCCGTATCGCCGTCCAGCAGCGCCTTGGCGCAGGACCAGCGGATCTCGACGCCCCGGAACAGATAGGCCTTGGAGCGGGACATGCGGAACAGGCGGTTCGGCTTGAAGGCCGCGCCCTTGCCGAAGATCTTGGGATCCGGCCTGAATCGGATCTTGGTGCCGCGCCGGTTCTTGATGGGGCCGAGAGCCTTGAGCGGGCCGTCCGGCGTGCCCCGCGTATAGGTTTGCCGATAGAGTTTCTGCCCGCGCGCCACTTCGACCTCGAGCGTCTCGGACAGCGCATTGGTCACCGATACGCCGACCCCGTGCAGACCGCCGCTCGTGGCATAAACCTTGGAGTCGAACTTCCCGCCCGCGTGCAGCGTGGTCATGATGACTTCGAGCGCGGACTTCTTCTTGAACTTGGGATGGGGATCGATGGGAATGCCGCGGCCGTTGTCGGTGACGGTGATATAGCCGTCCTTGTCGAGGTCCACGTCGATAAAGCCCGCATGCCCCGCCACCGCCTCGTCCATGGCGTTGTCGAGCACCTCGGCGAAGAGGTGGTGCATCGCCTTCTCGTCGGTGCCGCCGATATACATGCCGGGCCGGCGGCGCACCGGCTCGAGCCCCTCCAGCACCTCGATGTCGGCGGCGGTATAGGCCTCCTCGGCGCCGCCCGTGCGGCCCTTGGCGGTTTTCCGTACGGGCGCCTTCGGGGCGGCCGAGCCCTTGCGCGGCGCCTCATCGAACAGGTCGCGGGATCGGGTGGCTTTGCGTTTCGTGGCTATGGACGGACTCCTCGGGCCGAAGGCGCGTTGCCCCCGCGAATCGGGGAGAATCAAAGACTTTTGGAACTATCCGTTAGCTCGCACGCGCTTTGGGCTTTTTCAAGGGCTGGCCTGAGGTCAGATGATCGCGGCGCGGACCTTGGCGGAAACCCATTCGGACACGACGACCGTCACGAGGATGACGATGAAGATGACGGTGACCTCCGCCCATGCCAGCCGGGCGAGGGAGGATTGGAGCTGGAGCCCGATCCCGCCGGCGCCCACGAGGCCGAGAATGGTCGATTCCCGGATGTTGATATCCCAGCGGAACACCGCGATCCCGGCGAAGGCCGGCAGGATCTGCGGCACCACGCCGTAATTCATCACCTGGGCGCCAGAGGCCCCCGTGGCGCTGACCGCCTCCACTTGATCTTCGTCGATCTCTTCGATCGCTTCGTAGAGCAGCTTGCCGATGAAGCCGATCGAGCGGAGACCGATGGCGATGATGCCGGCGAGGAGGCCGGGGCCGATGATGGCGACGAGGAGCAAGGCCCAGATCAGCGAGTTGATCGAGCGCGAGGCGACAATGATCAGGAGCGCCAGAGGACGAAGAACGAGTTTGCTCGGCGTGGTGTTGCGTGCCGCGAGAAACGCGACCGGCGTGGCGAGCACGATGCCGAGAAGCGTGCCGAGCGTGGCGATGTTGATCGTGTCCCAGAGCGGTCCCCAGAGCCGGTCGAGATAGGACCAGCGCGGCGGCCAGGCGCGTGACAGGAGATCGGCCGCCTGCCGCGGCGCATCCTCGACGAACAGCCAGATGGTGTTCTTGGTCATCACCTGCCAGCTGAGGACGAAGAGCACCGCAAGCGCGAGCCAGCCCAGCCACACGCCCCATTGCTCAAGCGCCGTGCGGCGCTGCCAGACGCGGCCTTCATCGGCGGTCGCGACCGGCATCACTGCACCCATTTCCGCAAATAGCTCGAGGCGTACTCGGCGAGGAGCACGACGACGATGATCATGATCAGGATGGCACCCGCCGTGCTGTAGTCGTAGCGCTGCATCGCCGTGTTGAGCGTGGCGCCGACCCCGCCCGCGCCGACAATGCCGATAACCGCACTCTCGCGAAAATTGATGTCGAGCCGGTAGAGCGACAGCCCGATCAGCCGCGGGAAGACCTGCGGCTGAATGCCGTAATTGACGACCTGCCACCAGGTCGCGCCGGTGGCGCGTATGGCTTCGGCTTGCGCCTCGTTGATGTCCTCGATGTCCTCGGCGAGAAGCTTGGCCATGAAGCCGATCGTGGAGAAGGAGAGGGTGAGGAAGCCGGCGAACGGGCCAAAGCCGAACATCGCCACGAACAGAATGGCGATGATGACCTCTTGGAATGCCCGCGAGAGGGCGATGATGGCGCGGCATACGGCATAGACCGGAAGCGGGGCGATGTTGCGGGCCGCGCCGAGCGCAATCGGCACCGAGATGAGGCAGCCGACGACGGTGGAGGTCACCGTCATGGTGAGGCTCTCCTCCATGCCCCGCCAGATGTCGCGCGAACGGGTGAAGAAGTCGGGCGCAAAGAAATCTTGGGCGAAGCCCCAACCTTGCGCGAGCCCTTCGCTGACCCGCACCCAATTGACCTCGATGGAGCTGAGCGCTGCAACGAGATAGACCAGGGCGCCGAGCGTGAGGGCCCAGCGCAACCACGCGTTACGGATCAGCGGCGGCCGCTTCCATGGGCGGCTCTGGGCGAGGGCCGTACTCATGCAAGCCCGGCCATGCGTTCCTCGCGCGACGGCTCCAGATCGTGGGCCTTGGCGGCCTGCCCGGCGGCCTCCTCCACATCATGCATCTGGGTCCAGTCCTCCTCGCCATAGATTTCGGTGAGGGTGGCGGTGTTCAGCTTGGACGGCGCGCCATCGAACACGATCTCGCCGGCACGCAAGCCGATGATGCGGTCGACGAACATCTTGGCGAGCATGACGTCGTGCAGGCTGATGATGGCCGGCAGCTTCCGCTCGCGGCAGATTTCGCAGATGAGCCGCATGATCTGCCGCGCCGTCTTGGGATCGAGCGAGGCGGTCGGCTCGTCGATCAAAAGGAGTTCCGGATCTTGCTCGAGGGCGCGGGCGATGCCGACGCGCTGCCGCTGGCCGCCGGAAAGCGCGCTTGCGCGTTTGTCGGCCTGATCGCTCAAGCCCACGCGGGCCAGCAGCGTGAAGGCCTTGTCGACGTCGCCTTGCGGAAAGCGCCGGAAGAAGGAGCGCCAGAACGAGACGTAGCCGAGGCGGCCGGACAGCACGTTCTCCATCACGCTCAGGCGCTCGACGAGCGCGTATTCCTGAAAGATCATGCCCATGCGGCGGCGCGCGCGCCGAAGCTCGCGGCGGCCGAGACGCGTGATGTCGCTGTCGCTGAGGAGCACGCGTCCCGCATTCGGTTCGACCAGCCGGTTGATGCAGCGAATGAGGGTCGACTTGCCGGCGCCGGACGGGCCGATCAGGCCCACGACCTCGCCTGCGGGCACGTCGAACGTGATGCCGTTCAGCGCCTTGTCACCGGTCCTGTAGCGCTTGGTCAGGGATTCAATGCGCAGCATCGCTCATGCCCGTGGTCGGAGCCATGGTAGGTGAAAGACGGATGCCCGCAAACCGGCGAGTGACGCGGCATAAGTCTCTGTTTCAATTGCAAGAATATATGACGCCGTTGGCCGCATCGATCTGGCGGATGACCGCCCAGTCGTCCTTGAAGCTGATGGGCACGAACTGGGACTCGCCGGATTTGCCGAATTCCTCGAGCAGCTTCGTGCCTGTCCAGTCGAAGGTGAAGAAGGCGTGCTTGATCTTCTCCTGCAGCTCCGGCGTCAGGTTGTAGGCGACGCCGAACCCGGTCGTGGGAAAGGTCTGCGACGAATAGATCGTCTTGAGCTGGTCCGCCTTGACCAGGCCCCGGTCGATCATGCGTGCCTTGATGGAGTTGGCGATCGCCGCGGCGTCGTAGTCCTTGTGCGCCACACCGAGGATCGAGGTGTCGTGCGCGCCCGAGAACATCGGCTTGTAGTCGCGCCCCGCCTCGAGGCCGAACTCCGACTTCAGCAGCGCCGAAGGCGCCTTGTAGCCAGAGTTCGACGTCTCGGAGGTGAAGGCGAGGGTATGGCCCTTGATGTCGGCCGGCTTCTCGATGCCGGAGCCGGGATAGGTGATGATCTCCATCTGATAGCCGAACGAGCCGTCCGGATGCGCCATCATGGCGAATGGGCGGAAGCCGGCGCAGGCCACGGCGAGCGGGTTCGACCCTGTGTTGAAGCCGGCAATGTGCAGGCGGCCGGCGCGCATGGCCTCGATCTGCGCGGCGTTCGATTGCACGGGGAAGAACTGCACCGGCTTGCCCGTGACCTTCGACAGGTAATCGAGAAACTCTTGCCAGACGTCGGCGTAGACGGCCGGGTCCTCCACCGGGGTATAGGCAAAGATCAGTGTCGGCGGGTCGACCTGTTGGGATTTGTCCGCCGGAATGTCCGCGACCATGTCGCCGTCTTTGTCTTGATAGCGGCTGTCGAGCTGGAAGGCGGCCCAAGCGGGTGCGCTCAACAGGGTCCAGACGGCCAGCGCCACGAGAACTTGCTTCATGCTCTGCTATTGCCTTGTATGGTCCCGGCCCGAGCGCCACCTAGGAGCATAGGACATTGGATGGCCGCCGAAACTAGGCCGGCGGCGTGACAGATTTGCGAAGAGGATCTGAGAGTGGCCGAGCACACGCCCATCTGCGATTTTGGCTGGAAAGCCCCGTCTTTCACCCTTCCGGGTGTCGACGGGAAGACCTACAGCCTGGAAGAGCTGAAGGGGCCGAACGGCACGCTCGTCATGTTCATCTGCAACCATTGCCCTTACGTGAAGTCGGTAATCGACCGCATTGTGCGCGATGCCGGTGCGCTCAAAGCCCTCGGCATCAACACGGTCGCGATCTGCTCAAACGACGCCACCACGCACCCGGACGACTCCTTCGACAACATGAAGCGCTTTGCCCACGAGCACGCCTTCACCTTTCCCTATCTTCACGACGAGAGCCAAGACGTGGCCCGGGCCTATGACGCCGTCTGCACGCCGGACTTCTTCGGGTTTAACGGCGCCCTCGAGCTGCAATACCGCGGCCGGCTCGATGCCAGCGGCCGGGAGCCGGCCTCGCCGGACGTTCGCCGCGAGCTGTTCGAGGCCATGAAACAGGTCGCCGAGACCGGACATGGACCGCGCGAGCAAACCCCGTCCATCGGCTGCTCCATCAAATGGAAGGCCGCGTGAGCGTTTTGGGTCACTGTTAAACGCGCGCTTAAGTTTAAAGCTTTCCCGTTTCTTTACGCCCGCTCCCTAAAATTCGTCTCGAAACGAGGGGATTTCGCGCGGGCATGTTGATGCGATACGCCATGCTGGTTGGGGTAGCAGCCGCTTCGGTCTGGGGCGCCGTCAATCTCGGCACGAGCAACGCGGATGTGTTCCTGGTCGATGCGGGACATACCGGCTCCATCGGACAGAGCACGCTTTCGCTGTGGGTGCTTAGTGCCATTGCAGCGCTGATCGCGCTGTCGCTTCTGCGGTTCGTGGTCTTCGGTTTGCCGTCGATGATGGACGGCTGGTTCCAGCAGAACAAATCTTGGATCTACACGCTGGTCGTCGGCGGCCTGATCTACGGCGCCTACTATTTCATGTGAGCGCGCGATCCGACGCGGCGCCTGCATGGCGAAAGAGTTTGGGGGAGCCTGGCAACGACCTGATGCTTCCCGCAATCCGACGGGGGAACGCGGGAAAAAAGGGCTGAAGGTCCGGCAGGCCGGGCGAAAGAGGGGCGGTCGCCTAATAAGCGACCGCCCCGTCTTTGTCTCGTCTTGATCGAAGCGCGCGCTTACACGCTGTAGTACATGTCGAACTCGATCGGGTGGGGCATCATCTCGAAGCGCTCCACCTCTTCCATCTTGAGTTCGAGATACGCGTCGATCGCGTCGTCGGTGAACACGTTGCCCTTCTTGAGGAAGGCCCGGTCGGCATCCAGCGACTCGCAAGCCTCGCGCAGCGAACCGCACACCGTCGGCACCTTCTCGAGCTCCTCGGGCGGCAGATCGTAGAGGTTCTTGTCGATCGGATCGCCGGGGTTCAGCTTGTTCTCGATGCCGTCGAGGCCGGCCATGAGCATGGCCGCGAAGGCGAGATAGGGATTGGCCGCCGGATCCGGGAACCGCACCTCGACGCGCTTCGCTTTCGGACCGGAGCCGAGCGGAATGCGGCACGAGGCCGAGCGGTTGCGCGAGGAGTAGGCAAGCAGCACCGGCGCCTCGTAGCCCGGCACCAGACGCTTATACGAGTTGGTGCTCGGGTTGGTGAAGGCGTTGAGCGCCTTGGCGTGCTTGAGGATGCCCGCGATGTAGTGGAGCGCGGTATCCGACAGGTCGGCATATTTGTCGCCGGCGAAAACCGGGGTCGAGCCCTTCCAGATCGACTGGTGGGTATGCATGCCCGAACCGTTGTCGCCGAAGACCGGCTTCGGCATGAAGGTTGCGGTCTTGCCGTAGACCTGGGCCACGTTGTGGATCGCGTATTTGTAGATCTGCATGGCATCGCCAGTCTGGACGATGGGCCCGAACTTGATGCCGAGCTCATGCTGAGCGGCGCCCACCTCGTGGTGGTGTTTCTCGGTGACGACGCCCATGTCGGCCATCACCGACAGCATTTCCGAGCGCAGATCCTGTGCCGAATCGACCGGCGGGACCGGGAAGTAGCCGCCCTTTGTGCGCGGTCGGTGGCCGAGATTGCCCATCTCGTACTCAGTGCCCATGTTGGTCGGCAGCTCCGTTGAGTCGAGTCTGTACCCGCAGTTGTACGGATCGGCTGAGAAGCGCACGTCGTCGAACACGAAGAACTCGGCTTCCGGTCCGAACACGGCCACATCGCCGATGCCGGTCTGCTGCATATAGGCCTGCGCCTTGCCGGCGATAGAACGCGGATCGCGCTCGTAAGGCTCGTTGGTCAGCGGCTCGAGAACGTCGCAGAACACGGCCAGCGTGCTTTGCGCGAAGAACGGGTCAATCACGGCGCTGTCGCAATCGGGCATGAGCTTCATGTCGGACTCGTTGATCGCTTTCCAGCCGGCGATTGACGAGCCGTCGAACATGATGCCGTCGGCGAAGGCCTCCTCGTCCATGACGCTGGAGTCCATCGTCACGTGCTGCATCTTCCCCCGCGGATCGGTGAAGCGCAGATCGACGAATTTGATCTCCTCGTCCTTGATCTTTTTCGCGATACTCTTTGGGTCTGCCATTTTACTCCCCTGTCATGCGTTATTGAGCCGCCCGTCTGAACCTCAGGCAGCTGTATGGTTTGCTCCAGTTAGTCTTTAATGGTTGCTCGGCGGTGGTGTCAGATGGCGTCATTCCCCGTCTCGCCCGTGCGGATGCGCACGGCTTCCTCCACGTTCGACACGAAGATCTTCCCGTCGCCGATACGGCCCGTCTTGGCTGAGGCGATGATGGCTTCGATTGCTTTCTCCACCATGTTGTCACCGAGCACGAGCTCGAGTTTCACCTTGGGCAGGAAATCGACGACATACTCGGCGCCGCGATAGAGTTCGGTATGACCCTTTTGGCGTCCAAAGCCTTTGGCTTCGGTCACCGTAATACCCTGAAGACCGATTTCTTGCAGGGCTTCTTTGACTTCGTCTAGCTTGAAAGGCTTGATGATGGCTTCAATCTTTTTCATTCTTTGTTAGACCTCCCTTACGACGCAAAGCGGCGCTTCGCCGCGTCGACCGTCGCCGTTCAAAGCACTGGATGTGCCCTGCCAAAGCACGCCCTATGCCAATCTCTTGGGCGTAAGTTTTATAAGCAATTCCAAGTGGCTACCGAATTGTCGCAAAATCAGCAGGCGGTTTCGGCCAAAGTGACGCCCAAAAACTAGGCGCGATGCCCAAAAATAGAGCAGCGCAAACGCGCTCTCTGCGAATTGTATTTGCACGGAACGCCGGGTCTACAAAAGGGAAACCGGAAGTCTGGCTGCCAACACCATGCTTGAGCTACTCACCGCAGAGGAAATGGGCCGTGCCGACCGTCTCGCCATCGAGGCCGGGGTGCCGGGTGCAGAGCTCATGGAGCATGCCGGACGCGGGGTGGCCGAGGAGGTGTATCGCCGCTTTCCCGACGCCGCCACGGTCGCCGTGTTGTGCGGGCCTGGCAATAACGGCGGCGACGGGTTTGTCGCGGCGCGGCACCTCATGGAGCGGGGCTATCGCGTGCGCCTCGGCTTCGACGGCGATCCCGCGCGGTTGCCTCAGGACGCCGCAGCGATGGCCGCGCGCTATACCGGCCCGTCGGAACCGCTCAGCCGCGGGCTTGTCTCCGGCGCCGACGTCATTGTGGATGCGCTGTTCGGGGCAGGGCTTGCCCGGCCCATCGAGGGCAAGTTCGCCTCACTCGTCGAGGCCGCCAACCAGAGCGGCGCCCCCATCGTGGCGGTCGACGTTCCGAGCGGCATCGACGGTACCACGGGGGAGGTGCGCGGCGTCGCCGTCCAGGCGCTCGCCACGGTGACCTTCTTCCGTTTGAAGCCGGGACATCTCTTGCTGCCGGGCCGGCTCTATTGCGGCGCCGTCAGCCTTATCGATATCGGCATTCCCGACAGCGTGCTCACCACGGTCGAGCCGAACACTTTCGCCAACGAGCCGGCGCTCTGGCTCCCGGAATATCCGTGGCCCACGGTTGAGGGCCACAAATATCTGCGCGGTCACGCGGTCGTAGCCTCCGGCCCGATATACAGCACCGGCGCGGCGC
Source organism: uncultured Methyloceanibacter sp. (assembly GCA_964530895.1). Lineage (GTDB taxonomy): Bacteria > Pseudomonadota > Alphaproteobacteria > Rhizobiales > Methyloligellaceae > Methyloceanibacter. The sequence goes on from CAZHCN010000002.1 coordinate 14,091, forward strand.
GCATGGCCGCGCGCGGCGCCTTGCGCATCGGGGCGGGCCTCGTCACCGTCGCTTCGCCCCGCGATGCGCTCCCCGTCAACGCGTCCCAGCTCACCGCTATCATGGTGCGCGAGGTCGACGACGCCCGCGCGCTGAGCCAGCTTCTCGCCGACGAGCGCAAGAATGCGTTTCTGATCGGGCCTGGCCACGGCGTCGGCGAGGGGACCAGAGCCATGGTGCTTGCCGCCCTTGCCGCAACCCCGCGCGTGGTGCTGGACGCTGACGCGCTGACCTCCTTCGCCGATGACCCGGACACGCTGTTCAACGCCATCAAGTCGCGTGAGGAGCCGGTGGTGATGACACCCCATGAGGGCGAGTTCGCACGGCTGTTCGGCGATGTTCCAGGGGCCTCCAACGTCGATCGCGCGAGGACGGCGGCGGCGCGTGCGGGCGCAACGGTCCTCCTCAAGGGCGCAGACACGGTGATTGCCACGCCAAGTGGCGAGGCGGCGATCGACGCGGCCGGCACGGCCTGGCTCGCCACCGCAGGCTCCGGCGATGTCCTGGGCGGCATGGTCTTGGGGCTTCTTGCCCAAGGCATGACCGGGTTTCTCGGGGCGAGCGCCGCGGTGTGGATGCACGGCAAGGCAGCCCAGATTTTCGGTCCCGGCCTGATTGCCGAGGACCTCCCGGAAATGCTGCCTCACGTGTTGCGGGACCTGGAACGCCTCCGGAATGGGCCGTAACTCAGTGTGTCCTGGCGCCTCGCGACCCTTTGTTGACACACTCCAACCTTATGGGGGACATGAAGGGAGAGCGCCCCGAATGAAAGGCCGGTCCGACGCCGCCATGGCATCCTTTCGCGTGAAAATCTGCCTGACGCTCGCCGCAGCCCTGGCTGTTGCGGTGACACTTCCCGCCCGGGCCGAGGATCAGGTCCTGCTGCGCGCGCGCGAAGGTGCTGCGGCGATGATCCGCGGGCAGTTCGAGAAGGCGGTCGCCCTGTACGACGAGGCGCTCGCCACGCCCGATGTCTCCAAATTCGTGCAGGCGAGCATCTACAGCGATCGCGGCGTCGCCAAATGGCGCATGAATCAGAGCAAGGAAGCGATCGACGACTTCAACAAGGCGATCGAGCTCTCGCCCGAGATTGCCACCGCCTACAACAATCGGGGCAATGTGCTGATGGATCTCGGCCACCCCAACGAGGCGCTCAAGGATTACGATCGCGCCATCGCTCTCTCCCCGAACTACGGCGTCGCCTATACCAATGAGGGCAACGCGTATGCGGCGCTGCATCAATATGATTCCGCCTTTCGCGCCTTTCGCAAAGCCGCCGCGCTTCAGCCGCAGAGCGCCGTGGCGTTCAACGGACGCGGACGGACCCAGGCGGAGCTCGGGCGATATCACGCCGCCGTACGCGATCTGACGCGCGCCATCAGCCTCGATCAGAAATATGCCGCCGCCTACCGCAATCGCGCCGAGGCCAATTTCGCCATCGCCAATTACAGTGACGCGGCGTCCGACGCCACGCAGGCACTGGACCTGGAGCCGGACCGGCAGCAGCCCAAGCTCGTGCTTTTGCGGGCCGAGGCCTATGCCGCCGATAACAAGTTCAGGGAGGCGACAGACGACTTCGGTCAGGCGCTTGAGCTCGATCCCAACCTGATCGAGGCTTATGTCGAGCGGGGCGCTCTCTTCGCCAAGAACCGCCGCTACGACGACGCGATCGGCGATTACAACCGCGCCTTGGAGTTGGATCCGAACGATGCCAAGGCCTATGCGCTTCGTGCCGAGGCGAAGCTTGCGTCTGACCAAGTCGACGAGGCCCTGATCGACGTCAACCGTGCGCTCGAGCTCAGCCTGAACGATCCGCGCGCCTTACGCATCCGCGGCAACATCTATGAGAAGCAAGAGCGGGTCGACGACGCGATCTACGATTATCAAAAGGCGCTGGCCAAGGATCCATTCCAGACCGAGAGCCGCGAGGCGCTCGTGCGCCTCGATCAAGAGGTGCCGGTGGCGGTCGGCGAGCCTCTGGGAGATCCCGTCGATGGGTGGGTCGTCACCGAACCATCGGCTGGGCGCTATCTCGCAAGCAATCCCGATTACGGAGCGGTCCGGGTCGAGCTCGAAATGTTCGGCGCGGGCAAGCCGAAGATCCTGGAATGGAAGCTGATGCGGGGCGCGCTGTCCGGCATCGGGCTCCTCAAATACGACGCGGGTAGTCTTGGCGACGACGGAGAGCTCATCTACACCGCGATTGTCGATACGCGTGCCAACAAGGTTGTGTCGATCGAGCCCGAGCGCTGGGGCGACAAGCCCGCGCAGTGGAACTGGCAGGCGGTTTCCGTTGTCGTCACGGACCCTGACGGTCAGGCGAACGAGATCACGCTGCGCCAGGTCCGGCAGCGCTCCGCGCCGGTCGCGCGCCGGGACGATAACGGCTTCTTCGGCTTCGGCGGACAGCAACCGGCACAGACCGACCGCAGGCGCGCACGTCGCGGCGGCGGTGGCGGTGGCGGCGGCCCCTTCGATTGGCTGTTCCGCTGATGCCGGTCCGGACCGGGTACGCGTTCGCATGACACGTTTCCTCGCCAGCGTACGCAACGCGGAAGAGGCGCAAGCGGTGCTCGCCGCGGGCGCCGATATCGTCGATCTCAAGGACCCCGCCAAGGGCGCGCTCGGCGCCGTGGATTTTCCCATCATCAAGGCATGTGTCGCGGCCATTGCCGGACGCGCGCCCGTGAGCGCGACCGTCGGCGATCTTCCCATGGATCGAGACTGCGTGCATGACGCGGTCCTCGCTGCTTCGGCCTGTGGCGTGGACGACGTCAAGCTCGGCGTTCAACGGAACGGCGACCCACACGCCTGCTTTGCGCGACTGCGCGCTCACCCTCCGCGCGCGGGTCTGATCCTTGTCTTCTTCGCCGACGCCATGCCGGAGTTCGATCCCGTCGTCGCCGCTCTCGAGGCCGGCGCGCACGGGCTGATGCTCGACACCGCCGGGAAGCAGGCGGGCTCGCTTCTGGACCATATGGCCATCGGCGACGTTGCCCGTTTCGTCGAGGACGGGCGGCGGGAAGGCCTGATGGTGGGGGTGGCCGGGTCGTTGCGGGCCGACCATGTGGCGCCGTTGCTCGCGCTTTCGCCCGACGTCATCGGCTTTCGCGGCGCGTTGTGCCATGGCGCCAGGCGGGATGCGGGCCTCGATCCCGTCGCCTGCAGTCAGATCCGCGCCCTGATACCCGCTGAGACGCCTCGGCCCGACGCGCAAATCGGAGCGCCTCGCGCTGCCGTGGTGTGCTAGAGGTTCGGCGCGGGACCACGCGCCGCGACAGGACCGGGATCGATGGACGACAAGCGACTGGGACGCATATCCTCGACGGATGACAAGGGCGAGGCCCTCGATCGCATCTTCGTGCACGACTATGTGCTCGACGTGGAGATCGGCGTTCACCACCATGAGAAGGGCGTCACCCAGCGCGTGCGCTTCTCCGTCGATGTCGACATCATCCCGAGCGCTGAGTCCCTCGACGACGACATCGATCGCACTTTCGACTACGACTACGTCGTCAACGGCATCAAATCCATCATCGCGCGCGGTCACATCAACCTGGTGGAGACCCTGGCCGAGGAGGTGGCGCAGCATTGCCTCGCCCATCCGCGGGTAGCACGCGTCGCCGTGACCATCGAGAAGCTCGACAAGGATCCCGGCGCCGTCGGCGTCGAGATCATGCGGAGCAAGGCGAGGACCTGATCATGGACGCCCCCGCGCTGCCACACGCCGCGCACGCGCCGCTTGCGCATGAGGGGGCGATTGCCATCGTCAAGCTCGGCGGTAGCGTCATCCGCTCAGGAGCGCTCGGGCATTGGCTCGACGTGATTGCCGGTGCCCCAGGGCCGGTCGTGATCGTACCGGGGGGAGGGGCGTTGGCCGACGAGGTGCGCAGCTGTCAGCGCCAGCTCGGCTTTGGCGATCCCGCCGCCCACCGCATGGCGCTCCTTGCCATGGACCAGCTTGCCTGGGCGGTGGCCGGATTGCGGCCCGGTTTCGAAGTGGGAACGACCGAAGAGGCACTGCGCGCGATCCTGAACCGGGGCCATGTGGCCGTGTGGGCGCCCTTTTCGCTGGTCTCCGGCCGCGGCGATATGGAGGAAACCTGGCGGCTTACCTCCGACAGCCTGGCGCTGTGGCTCGCGGGAAGGCTCGGCGCGCGCGGTTGTTCTCTGATCAAGTCCGTCCCGCTGCGGGCAGGGCGCGTGAGCGCGCAAACGCTCGCCGGCGACGGCGTCGTGGACGAGGCCTTTCCCGCCATGCTCGCCGAGACGGGCGTCTCCGCCACGCTGTTCGGCAGCGGCGATCAGCAAGCCCTTGCCGCGTTCCTGGCCGACGAGGCGGCGAGCGGCGCCGCGATCGAGTAAACTCGCCCGATGACCGAGAGTATCCTGTTCCTCACCGGACATTTGGCGCGGCCCCGGCTCGAGGCCGTACTGCACACCATGGATCCGGAGTTCGACTGGACGGTGCTCGATATAGGCGTGAAGGTGGCGGCGCTGATGACCGAGGACATCATCGTGCGGCGCCTGCCGGACAGAGGCGAGGCCGACAAGATCATGCTGCCCGGCCGCTGCCGCGCCGATCTCGATCGTCTCAGCGCGCACTATCGCGTGCCCGTCTTGCGCGGGCCCGACGAGCTCAAGGATATTCCCACCTATTTCGGCCGCGCGCAGAAGGCTGTCGACATGACGAGATACGACATCCAGATCTTCGCCGAGATCGTCGATGCCTCGGCCCTTCCCGTCGAGAAGATTCTCGAGCGCGCGCGCGATTATGCCCAGAAGGGCGCGAATGTCATCGATCTCGGCGGCCTGCCGGACACGCCGTTCCCGCATCTGGAGGAGACGGTCGCGGCGCTGAAAGACAAGGGATTCAAGGTCAGCGTCGACTCCGCCGATCCGGACGAATTGTTGCGTGGTGGGAGAGCGGGTGCCGACTTCTTGCTGAGCCTGAACGAGTCCACACTCCATATTGCCGATGAGGTTGCCTCGGTCCCGGTTTTGATCCCCAAGGATCATGGCGACATGACCTCGCTCTACCGCGCGATGGACGCGCTCGACAAGAAGGGCCGGACATACCTCGTTGACCCCGTGCTCGATCCCATCCATTTCGGCTTCATGGCCTCGCTCGAACGCTACGCGGAAGTGCGGCGCGAGCGCCCGGACACCGAGATCCTGATGGGCACCGGCAATCTCACCGAGCTCACCGACGCCGATACGACCGGCATCACCGCCGTCCTGCTCGGCATTGCCTCTGAGCTCCACATCCGGAACGTGCTGGTGGTTCAGGTGAGCCCGCACACCCGCCGCACCATCGAGGAGCACGATCTTGCCCGCCGCATCACGTATGCCGCGCGTGCCGACCACGATCTGCCCAAGGACTATGCCGACGGGCTGCTCGCGCTTCATTCACGCCGGCCGTTCCCGCTGACGCCGGAAGAGATCGCCGAGAATGCGCAAGCCGTGCGCGACAAGAACTTCCGCATCGAGATCGCCGAGGACGGCATTCACATCTATAACCGCGACGGCCACCACGTCACCCAAGACGTCTTCGCGCTCTATCCCAAGCTCGATCTCGGCACCGACAGCGCGCACGCCTTTTATCTCGCTGCGGAGCTCGCCCGCGCCGAGACCGCATGGCGGCTCGCCAAACGCTACGCCCAGGACGAGCCGCTCGATTGGGGTGTCGCGGCGGATGCGCCGCTCGAGGACAAGACGCGCCTCAAAGAGGCGGGCCACACGCTGATCGCCAAGAAGAAGCACAAAGCCTTATGACGCCGGGCAAGGGGCCGCCATGCCGATGATCCGCGAATGCATCGTCACCACCCTCAACAGTGAGGGGAGGGTGCATATCGCGCCGCTCGGCCTCATCGCGGACGGTGGAGGCTGGATCATTGCGCCGTTCCGGCCATCGGCCACGCTGGACAATCTCCGCAGCAACCCGTTTGCCGTGGCGAACTTCACCGACGACGTGCTCGTCTTCGCCGGCTGCCTCACCGGCAACAAGGATTGGCCGGTGAGGGCTGCGGCCCGTATCCAAGGCGCCGTGCTCGACGGCGCGCTCGCCCATGCCGAGCTTGCCGTGGAGACTGTCGAGGAAGACGATCTGCGCCCCCGCTTTCACTGCCGTGTCGTCCACGAAGAGAGCCACGCGCCGTTCAAGGGCTTCAACCGTGCGCAAGGCGCGGTGATCGAGGCGGCGATCCTCGCGAGCCGCCTACATATGCTGCCGCGGGAGAAGATCGAGCAGGAGCTCGCTTATCTTCAGATCGCCGTGGAGAAGACGGCGGGCCCCCGCGAGCATGAGGCCTGGCGGCTCCTCGTGGAGAAGATCGAGGACCACTACAAGCACACGCCGGCCTGAGGGATCAGAGACCCCGTGCCAGGGTGCCTGGCTCCCTGTATAATAGAGGAACGGGGGGACCCTTGCTGCGTTGAGAGGGGGCAGCCAATACCAACCGAGGAGGTCCACCCATGAAAGTCAAAAACGCAATGCATAAGGGCGTCGACTGGGTCGGCCCGGACACGCCGATTTCCGACATCGCCAAATTGATGAGCCAGCACGACATCGGCTCCATTCCGATCGGCGAAAACGATCAGCTCATCGGCATGGTGACCGACCGCGACATCGTGTGCAAAGGACTGGCCAAGAATGGATTTGATGCCAGCCGTATGACCGCCCGCGACGTCATGACCTCCGGCATCCATTGTTGCCGCGAGGACGACGACCTCGCCAAGGCGATCCGTCACATGGAGGAGCTGAAGGTCCGGCGGCTCCCGGTCATCGACCAGAGCAAGCGGATGGTCGGCATCCTCAGCCTCGGCGACGTCGGCCATGCTGCATCGAGCGACCTGCTGACCGAATGCGTCAAGAGTGTCTCGGCGCACCACTGAGCAGACAAAACGACGCGCAGCGGCGGACCGGGGGCGAAATTCCAACCTGCGTCATGCCGCTGCCGTCGGCGTCCCTGACTCCGGAGGCCGCTCAAGGATGTGAACGATGCGCGGCCTTTCGAGCGGCACGTCGCTTGCTTTGCCGGCACGTTCGGGAATGTCGTGCAGGTGGACATCGCCGGTTGCGTGACGTTGCAGGATCTCGATCGCCTTCTCGGCATGCGCGGGATCGCGCGCTCTGACCCACAACAGTAAACCGCCGCGCTGCAAATGCTGATCGAGATGCTTGGCATGCTCGTGTCCGATGAATCGGGCGAGAGCAGCCCCCACAAGGCCGCCGGCGCCGCCCGCGATGGCAGCAGCGGCAATGGCGCCGAGCAGCGTGCCGCCGGAGGCCACAACGGCGAGGCTGCCGACAATGGCCGGTATGTAGATACCGGCCCCGATGACCGCACCCTCCGCATCGCCGATGGTTTCCGCCGGCACATAGCCGATCCGCGGGGCATCGGGATCGTCCATGAAGTCCTTGGTCGAGCTGTACGGATGGCCGAGCTTGGCCGTGATCGTGGCTTCGTGCGCGAGCGCATTGATGTCGACCGCGTCGAAGCCGGCCGACAAGAGATCGTCGATCGCGGCCTGGAACGATGTGGCGTCGTGGAAGACCGCAACGGCTTCCGTCCGGCACGCGTTGTAATCGCGTTCTGACATAAGGGGCCTCCAATCTGCGGCGATGGCCGGCCAGGGGCCCGGAGGCAGGCGGTATTCAGGTGACCACGGGTCAGAGGCTCTTCGGCACGCCGCCCATGCCCTGAGGTTAGCACTTATTTCGGGTGTTGCGTACGCGTCTGCGCCACCCTCTCGGGAGCAGCGCTACCGCCGGCCTCCATGAAGGGGCGGAACATCCGGCGATACTGACCGGGGGTGAGGCCGGTCGCACGTTTGAAGAGCCGCCGGAAGAAGGCGAGGTTTTCGTAGCCGAGATCCGCCGCAATCTCTTCGAACGAGGCGAGCTCCGACTCCAGCCGGCGCTTGGCCTCCTCGACCCGCAGATTCTGCACGTAACCGATGAGCGTGGTGCCGGTCGCGAGCTTGAAGCGGCGCTTGAGGCTGCGCTCCGGAATACCGGCAATGGCGGCCACCTGCGTCACGGGATCGGCGTCGCGGTAATGCGCATCGAGCCACTGTTCGCATTGCCGCACCACGGAGTCGGCGTGCGGTTGCCGGCGCACGAGTGCCGCGTAGGGCAGCTGTCCCTCGCTATGCCACTTGAGCAGGTAGACCTTGGCGATGCGAAGGGCCTCGCCGGGGCTGCAATGGCGCGAGATGATGTGGATGGCGAGGTCATGCCACGACGTCGTGCCGCCCGCCGTCACGATCCGCCCGGCCGGATCGGCGAAGGCGAGACTGGGCTCGGGCCGGAAATTCACGTCCGGATAGCGCGTGCGGAACAGATCCTGGTAGCCCCAATGCGAGGTGGCGTCCTTGTTGGCGAGAAGCCCCGTGGCCGCCAGCATGATGGACCCGGAGCAGGCGGAGTAGATCGTGCTGCCGGCGCGGTAGCGGTGCCGGACCCACTCGAGAAGCTCCGGATAGCGTCCCTTCATGTCGTCGTCCGGTGCGAGCCAGAGCTCCGGCAAGATGACGATATCAGCCTCGGGGTCTTCTTCGATGCCCACGTCGGGCTGGACAGGAATGCGATTCCCGCAGGTGAAGGGGGCGATCGACGGCGACACGATCCTGGGGCGGATCAAATGCCTCCGGGGCTCGGTCCCGGCGAGCTGCTGCCAGAGATGGCCGGCGGAGGAGAGCACATCGATCATGCCGTAAAGGGCCGAGCCTGCCGTTTCAGGCACGGCGACGATCAATGCATCGATGATGGTGTCGGCCGGGTCCATTTGTGCCGATCTTGGCACGAATCGACCCTTTTTGACGAAAATCGATCTGAGAGCGGGAGAGGACCGTCTCTACCTTTGGCCCAGACGCCGGCGCAAGGCGCGACGGCCAACCATTGGAGGTAGACATGAGCACGCAGCAAGCCCTCAAGCAGCCGATGACGGTCAACGGCCTCGATGTCCAGACGGCCTTCGACACGATCGATGCAATCAAGACCGATCCCACCCTGGCACGGTTCCAGTTCCGGGCGCGAAACCACTGGATTACCGGCGGGACCAACCGCTCGACGATCCGCGACTTCTACGGGGCGGGGCGCGAAGACGACTCCCGCGAGAGCGCCTTCGAGTTCATGAACGGAGAGCCTCCCGTTTTGCTCGGCGACAACGAAGGTGCCAATCCCGTGGAATTTCTCCTGCATGCCTTGGCGGGTTGCGTCACCACCACCCTCGTGCTGCACGCGGCCGCGCGAGGCATCACCATTCGTGAGCTCTCCACCGAGCTCGAAGGGGACCTCGACGTGCGCGGTCTGCTCGGCCTCGATGAGACTGTGTCTCCGGGTTACGAGGAAATCCGCATCCGCATGAAGATCGAGGCGGATTGCTCAGAGGAGGCCTTGGCGGATCTCATGACCGTGGCACAAGCGCATTCGCCCGTGTGCAACACGGTCTGCCGGCCGGTTCCGGTCAAGATCGAGCACGTTACGGCGTAGCCGTCACGAGAGGCGCGGCCTATTGGGGTCGCGCCTTCTCAGACTATTTGGGGCCGAGATAGGGGTCGTTGTAACGGGCGTCGACGCAGGCCGAGCCGTTCCAATAATGATATTCGCCGCAACTCAAGGGGCGCACCGGCGCGACGACCACGGCGCCGTCATCCGTCACCACGACCGCGTCGCCGGCAATCGTGGGCGCGTCAGGCGCCACGCCGTAACGCCGGTAATAGCGCTTCCGCCAGCCCACCGGCTCGACAAGCCCCGACGAAGCTGCGTTCGAGGACGAAATGCCGGGCAGGGGGGCCGCGCTCGCGCCGCCGCAGGTGCCGAAGATGAGGCCGCAAGCAAGACCGGCACCCGCGAGAATCAGTAACTTACGCATTTGACGCTCCGTCTGTCGTTGCAACTCGTCTTACGAACGGCTTCGCCACGCATCTGGTTCGATACGGAGCTCAGCACGCTCAACAATCGGTTAAGGACGATCAGGGACGGCTATCGAGGGCCGCGGCGAGCCGGCTCCCAACCGAGGCGAGCAGCAATTCGTGGGCGCGGTCGGCGATCTCCTCCAAGGACTTCGTCTTGGCGAACATCGCCCGCGCTCTCGCCGTAAGCTCTTCGCGGGTCGGCATGTGGGGGAGATGCACCGTCGCCAGCATCTCGGCCGTCCGATCGTGGGCGCGGCCCAACCTCTCGCGAAGCGCCGTCAACTCCGGCCCCTGCAAGGCCCCCGCGATGGCGAGCGCGATGCGGTCAGAGTTGAAATGCGCGGCGAGCTGCTCCGCAGCCCGGTTGATGACGCTGGAACCGAGGCCGTGCTCGTTCCGCACGACCTGGGCAGGCGGCATTCTCAAGCCCCACACGATGCCGGTCCAGGAGAGGGCTTTCAGGATGTAATAGGTCGGATCGATCTCCCACCACCGGAAGCCCTGGCGGACGCTCGACTGGAAGGCGTGGTGGTTGTTGTGCCAGCCTTCACCCATGGTGAACACGGCCAGAAGCCAGTTGTTGCGGGAATCGTCGCCCGTGACATAGCGCGTGCTGCCGCGCACATGGGCGAGCGAGTTGATGCAGAAGGTGGCGTGATAAACGAGCACCGTGCTCCAGAAGAAGCCGACGAACAGGCCGGACCACCCCGCGATGAGGAAACACAGGCCGGCAAGGAGGATCGCCGGCACGATCTCGAATGTGTGCAGCCACCGCATTTCCGGATAGCGCATGAGATCAGCGACCGCCGTTTCGTCGAACGTGTCGTGCTGCCGCGAGAAGATCCAACCCAGATGACTGTAGATGAAACCCGTGTGCCGCGGCGAATGCACGTCCTGCTCGGTATCGGAGTGCAGGTGGTGATGCCGGTGCTTGGCCGCCCACCATAGGACGCTCTTTTGCGCGGTGCTCTGGGCGAGGACGGCGAGAATGAAGCGGAAGGCCCGGCTCGTGGAATAGGCGCGATGCGAGAACAGCCGGTGATAGCCGGCGCCGATGGCGAAGATGCGCACCCAATAGAGCGTCACGCAGAGGATGACCGCCGGCCAGGTGACCCCCGACCAGATCGCCCCGAAACAGGCGAGATGAACCAAGACAAAGGGAATGGCGGACGGGTAGATGATGTCGTCATGCTCATCGTGACCGTTTGTGTCCGTGGGCATAAGTGCGGAATCCCTTTCTCGTGACTTGGCTCAATTTAGCCGATTTTGGGGGGAAAAGGCCAGCGCCGGCCCCGAATGATCCCCCTCCATTTGGGGGCGCTGGAAGGCCTATACAAGCAAGGCGACCGCCACGCTAGGGGCGCATCGCGCCGCCATCTCGCGCGCCTCCGGAGCGCAATCGATCATGTCGGCGAAGTCGCTATAGGAATGGCCGAGACGCTCGGCCAGGCGCCTGGCGAGAAACCGTCCGCAGCCGGCGCCGATGATCGGCGCATCCGTCCCGAGTTCCTCCCGCGCGATCAGAGCGCGAGCCGCGGCCTGGGTCATATCGAGCTGGCGGCGCGCAAAGAAATGGGCAAGCGCCCGCCAGGCGATGAAGTCCGCTTCGCCGGCGTCGCGGCCCAGCATGCGCGCAAGGCGCCCCGCGCTCTCCTCCAAGCTTTTGCCGCGCTGATCGGCCGCCGGATACGGGTCAGCGTCCTCGGGAAGATCGCCGGTCAATCGATAGACATCGGCCATGGTGGCGAAGCGCTCGGCGGTCACGCCTTGCATGCGGCCCTTGAACGGCGCTTCCTGCGCGATGGCCATCACTGGCGTTCGTACGACGCCGCTATAGACGAGTTCGCCCTCGAAGAGGCGCTGGCCGTCGTTGAGCCCAAGCGCAACTTCCTCACCGCCCTTGAGTGGAACGAGATCCGTGGTCGTGGTGCCGATATCCACCAGGAGGCCGTCCCCGACGGATTTGGCGGCGAGCGCGGCGGATGCATGCCAATTGGCCGAGGCCACCGCCGGCCAGTTTTCCAGGGCCGTGTCAGCACCGACAAGCCCGCTTTCGAGACTATAGAAAAGTGTCCCTTCGCCGGTCGCCCTCCGCATCAACGCGATGAGATAGGCGACACCTTCGGCCCGGCTTTCGAACACATCGGAAAGCTCGCCGGTCATGGTCACGGCATGGGTTCCGCCTGCGCCGCAGAGCTTCAGCGCCTCTTCGAGCGCACGGTCGAACTTGCTGCGATCGGCCAGGAGCGGGCAGGGGATCTGGCTCACCGCGATAACGCGCCCGTCCTCGACCTGCGCAAGCTTGAGGTTGGCGCCGCCTAAATCCCACCCAAAAACTGCTGCCATTCGGCCCTCATTTCCCAGGACGATACTTCAGATCATGATAGGGATAAGCATCGGAACACAGGAAATGCCAGGACCCACGGCTATGGTGGTTCAGTCCGAGGCAGTCTCGGCGGATCTCCCTCGCGACTTCGCGATCATCCCCGTGATCGACCTCAAGGATGGGTTAGTCGTCCACGCCCGCGCCGGCAAGCAGGCGCATGCCGGCAAGCGGGCCGAGTATCGGCCGATCGCCACGCCATTCGGGCCGCCTCACGATGCGGTAGCCCTCGCCCGCGCGCTTCTCGGCATCACCTTCTCGCCCGTCCTATACGTCGCCGACCTCGATGCGATCCTGGGGCGCGGCAACAATTTCGACCTCTGCCGGGAGCTGGCGAATGCGTTCCCCGACACGGCGCTATGGATCGACGCCGGCTTCTCCGACGTGACCGACTGCGCATTCTGGTTGCCGCTCGGCGCTACCCTGGTCATCGGCAGCGAGAGTGTCGCGAGCCTCGCGGCATGGGACAATATCCGGGCGAGCTTCGGCTCAAGCGTCGTCTTGTCCCTCGATTTCGACGAGCAGGGTTTGCGCGGGCCCCAAGAGGTCATGACCAACCCCGCGCTGTGGCCCGACCGGCTCATTCTTATGAGTCTCGGCCGTGTCGGCACCGAAGGCGGCCCCGACCTTGAACGCTTGCGGGCCACGCGGGCCCTTGCCGGCGACCGCGCCGTGTTCGTCGCCGGCGGCGTCAGCAATCTCGATGACGTGGTGCAGGCGGCTGGGCAGGGCGCGCGCGGGGTGCTTGCCGCCACCGCGCTCCATTCCGGCGCCATCACCCAAAAAGAGATCGCCGCCCTCTTGCGAGAGCGGCGATCTTGAGGGCGGTTATAGCCCCGTTCTCTAGAAACCGAGCTTCTGCAGCCACCGCCGAATCGGGCCCGGACCATCTCCTCCGCCGGGTTCGTCCCGACCTGGGGGTTCTCCCTTTCAGCCAGCGGCGAAAGGATGGTGAGCCGAGTCCTTCTGCGCGGTTACCTCGGAGGCCTTCGGCTCGCCCTTGACGGCGCGGGCGAGGGCTTCCTTGACGGCGCGATAGTTGAAGTCCTGGATCTTCTTGTCGTCCTTGGCTTCCCAGTGGATGAACACGCCGACGCAGACATAGAGGTCGTCTGCCTCGTTCGCGGGGATCACACCTTCGGCTACGGAGTCAGCCACGGCCTTGGCCACGGCGTACTGAGCAGGACCGAACATCTGCACGGCCTGGCGCGCATCCTTGATGGTGACCTTGTTGTAAAGAATGGTCGGCGGCTTGCAGAGCAGGTTCGGCGTGACCACTGCAAGCAGCGTGGTGAAACCGTCTTTGTTGTTGGTCAGTGCATTGCAGAAGGCCGTCTCAACGGCGCTTCCGCGCGGGCCTAGCAGCAAATCGATATGAGCAACTTCGTTACCGTCGCCGACGAGCGATTCGCCGACACAAACACCAGTGATTTTGGCCATGAGCCAACCCCTCCCTAGTACTGAGACGTGGTCAAAGGAAACGGCGCCGCGAGGCTATCGCCCGACGACAAGCCGACGAAAGTGCTTTGGGATACGCTCCTCCGTCCGCAACTCCTGGAAAGAAGCTCCGCGGGGCAGAACATAAGCCGGGGCCCGAAGGATCGGCAAGTCGATTATTGGCTGTTTCGGCTCGCCGAAAAATCTTCCTTATTCCGGCGTTTACCGCCCCTGGAGTGCGTCTGCGAACAAGGTGGCGACGGTGAGATCGGCGGAAGTCCCCGGATTCAGGTTTCGTTCCTTCAAGGACCGGTCGAAAGCAGTCAGCGGCCCAACCATCGCGTCCGGCGTGTTGCATTGCGAAAGCCCCGCTTCGATCGGCCGCGCCTCGTCGCGCACGTCGCTTGCGATGTCTCCGCCGAACTTGCGCTCGATGAGTGTGTCGGGGATGTGCGCGAGAAAGCCGAGATAGACATAGGTCGTGACCCACGGGACGTCACCCCAGCGCTTGCGCCCGCCGTCCAGCCATTTGACGCCAAGTTTGAAGATATCGACGAAGCCGTGGGCGTAATTCCAGGCGATGCGGTCGCGGGTCTCCGACGCGCGCATGGCCTCGAGCAGGGAGACTGTCGGTTCGGCAGCCACGTCATGTTTTGGTGCGCGGCCCAATCCACCGGGCTCGGCTGTCCGGATGGCGCGGTAGGCGGCGCGGGCGTCCTCCACGTCGAGCTGTGCGAGAACCTTGGTGAGCCTGTCGTGCAGATCGCCACCGGCGGTCTCGAGCGCGGCCTGGGCGAGGGGAGCCGCGAGCAGGATGATGCCGAGATTGGTGTTCTGCCCGACCGCAGCTCTTGTCGCCTCGACGGCACGTTCGATCCGCGCCCCGACCGAAAGGTCCGCCGCGCCGATCAGCGGCGCAGCGGCCGCGGCACTGGCCTCGAAATCGGACACGCTCATACGGTGCCCGTCGGCGAAGCGGTGCACATTGCCCGGCTTCAGCGCGTCGAGTTCGGCAAGACAGGCGTCGTGGAAGCTTTGCGCGACAGCCTCGGGCTTGAGCGGGCTGGTCAAGCGCCCTCTTGGCCTTTCCGGCGGGCAGGCGGCAGCGCCGCATCGAGGAAGGCGTCCACCACATGGTCCGAGATACGAAGACGGCTCACCCGCTGGAGACCGTTCCATGCCGGCATGGAGTTTACTTCGAGCACCAGGAACCTCCCGTCAGGGGCTTGAATGACGTCGACCCCGGCATAGTCGGCGCCAACACACGCAGCCGAACGCACCGCGAGGTCGATGAGTTCCTGGCTGGCGATGGCGGCCTTGGCCTTCGCGCCTTGCTTGATGTTGGTGATCCAGCTCGATCCATGCCTGATCATAGCGGCGATCACGCGGCCCGCGCAGACAAACAGCCGCCAGTCCTGATGCTGCGCCTGCGCCGCCGGCACGAACTCTTGCAGATAGTAGACGCCGTTCACCTCCTCGGGCGGTGCCAGGTCGGCCACGGAAGCGATCAGACGCAAGCCGTTCCCTTGCGCCCCGAAGAGGGGCTTCTGCACGAGGCGATGGCCTTCATCGAGGAGGCGCGTGACGATCGCTTCCGCCACGCCGCGATCGACCCCGGCGAAGGTCCGCGGCGTCGGCAGTCCCGCCTTTTGCAGGAAGAATGTGGTGGTGGATTTGTCGACGCAGCGCTCGATGGCGCGCGCATCGTTCCACACCGTCACACCGAGCTCGCGCAAGGCATGCAGCACGCCGAGATAGAGCGTCACCTCTTCGAAGCTGCCGCCCGGAATGAAGCGCACGAAGGCGCCTTCGGGGCGATGGTCCCCGAGCCCGGGAATGGCAAGGCCGGTCTGCGTCTCGGTCGAGAAGCCGCATGTGGGAAGCGGCGCGACGAGCGGCGTGATGCCGCGCCGCTTGAACGCCCTCAATAGGCTCTTGCCGTGCCAATCCCGACCATCGCCGAAGAGGACGATGGACGGGTTGGTGGACGTCTTCGGTTCCATGGAGGTCAGGAGAAGGAGCGCTGGAGGATGGCGGCGTCGATATGGCCGCTCTGGAAGCTGTCGCCCGTCTTGAGCGATGTGACCGTGACCTTTGCGGGGCTGAACAGCATGGGATCGATGGCGTAGAAATCGCCCTTCACCGCCGCGAACAATTCGGCGAAGGGCTTGCCGTAGTCCTTCGACGTGAGGCTCGGCAGCGCCTCGGCGAGCTTCTTCGCCGCATCCGCCTCGCCGGTGACGTAGAGCTGGATGCGCCCGGCATAAATAATGGCGTCGTTGGTGCGTCCCATGGCTTCGATGAAGTCGGGCGCGGGCGGCGGCACCGGAGCCGTGGCGATGCCGTCGACGATATCCTCGAGCGGGAAGTGCAGCTCATGCGCCTTGTGGAGCGCCACCTCGAGGCAGCGCGCGGCGATCTGCACCGTGCCGGCGAGGCTCGAGGTCGGGGCGTAGAGAACCGTGAGCTGCTTCGGCTTGATCCCGCAGGCCTTCGCCACGTGCTCGATGAGTTCCGCCGGCGGGGCCTTGTCCGCCTCGATGACGAGCGCGGCACTGTCGGCCTTGTCCCGGTAGCCGAGCTCGTCGAACAGCTTCTCCGACGAGCCCATGGCGCGCGCTGGGCCCGAGCCGAGCACGTTGAACTTCTTGCCGCCCACGTCGACCGAAAGGCTCCACCCGGCATATTGCGAACCGAGGCACGCGATCACGGGCTGGCTCGTATGCACCGTCACCATGAACGGCCACGGATCCTCGGTGTTGATCGTCTCGAAGGTCACCCGGCCGAGACCGCCAAGACAGACCTCCGAAAGCAGCCGCCCCGCTTCGAGACCACCCACGGCATTGACACCGCAATCGATCAGCGTTTCCCCCAGTGAGCCCTTCGTGACCGCCACGCGCAGCGCGTCGGCATTATCGATGATCGCGGCGATGAGCGGTGCGACCTCGGTGTTGACGCTCGGCTTTTTCATCTGATGTGTTGCGCTTCCTTCGTTCTTCTTGTCGTTCACACTCATCCCCCTTGCTCGGTTCTTGAATCTTGGCCAGCAGGCTGGCTTTGCGGGTCTCGGCGAGGCGTTTGGCACGCGCTCCGGTTCCGGCGCGGGCCAGTACAGTGCATATCGGGCGCTGTTTGTCGATCCGCTCGCCGGCCTTTGGCAGATCGGCCGCCCAAGAGGGCCAAGTCATGTTGCGCGGCACAATGACACGCTTCGGCGCATGGACGATGGACGAGGCCGCGGCGCCCTCAAAGACAAGCGGTTTTTGAGGAAGCGTGCCGTCGAGGACCGCATCGACGTGAAGTTTGAGTAGCGGTTTTTTGGCGCGTGCGAAGATATCGAGTGTGGCGCCGGGTCGCGGGTTGACCTCGAGGAGCAGGGGCCGATTCTCGGCGAGAACGAAGTCCGCCGAGGCGAGACCCTTCAGTCCGAACTCAGGCGCGAGCCGCGTCACCGCCCGCGTCATCGCCTCCGCAGCGTCTTCGGGAAGGGGGGCCGGCTGCACCGCGCCTCCGTAACGCCACAGGCGCCGTGGCGCCGGTGCGGTCCATTGCTCACTGAAGCCCAGCACGCGCGCTTTTGATCCGTTCGCGAGAAAGAGCGCCGAGACGGCGCGGCCTTCGACCAACGCCTGGTAATAGACGTTGGTTGCATCCTTCTGGAGCCGGCTCGGCACCACATGACTGCCGCCGGCGCCGCCATGCCGCTTGGCGATCCAGCCCGCGCCGTTCCGCGGCCGCGTCATCGCCGTGGCAGGGTGGGGGATCGCTAGAGCACCGAGCGTGGCAAAGAACGTCTCCGGCGCCTTGATCCGCGCTACCGTCTCCGCGTCGTTGCCGAGGAGCAGCCAGCGTTCCGCGAGACGTGTGAGAAGGTGCGGCCGGTCCTCGAAACCCGAACCGTAGACCAGACCGAGAAGCGGCGATGGCGCTTGGTTGGCGAGCGCTTCGAGCGTGCGTGCGAGGCTTCTCCATTGGAATCCGCGTGCGATATCGCCCGGCAGCTTACGGCAGGCATGGGCCAAACGCGCCGTGTCGGCATCGGCGAAGAAATCGGCGACGAGCGCATCGTAGCCTGCATCTATCGCGGCGCACGCGAGCGCCCGGCCCGACACCGCGGCGATGAGAAGCGTGCCGCGACTTCGGCGCGACCGCCTAGGAGACAAGCGCTTGCGCGAGTCTGTAGGCGGCACGGAAATCGAGATAGACCGGCTTCTCGGCCTCGATCATCTCTTTGAAGAGGCCCGTCTCGGTCTTGTATTTCACATCGCCGATGGCAAGCGCGCCAATCCCCAGGGCGTTCGTTCCTTCGATCGCGGCGCCGTTATCCTTCACGCCGACCCCCTCGATGCCGGAGGGGGGGACAGCGTTCACGTCGGCGGCCACGAGCAGATCCTTGGCAGGCTTGAGCTGGGCCAGCGTGAGGAGCCGCCGCCCGGCAGGACCGGCGGCGAAGATGAGATCGGCCTCTTTCGCGAGCTCGGCCTTCTGCTCCTCGGTGGTGCCGTCCGCATAGCCGAGATCGATCTCGAACCGCACGTTCGATTCCATGGCGAGCTTGCGTACGCGCTCCGGCCCGTCATAGCCGACGAGCGTCGCCTTGGCGCCGTCGCTGGTCGCGATCACCGCGGAGGCAAAGGCGACAACGCCCGTCCCGCCGAACACGATGACCCGCTTTGCCTTGAGATCGGTCTTGAACTTCTCCTGAAGTGCCTTCTTGGCGCAGGCGACCATGGCCGCGGCCGTGGTGAACGAGCCGGCCGGATCGGCAAACACCGAGATTTCGAACGGCGGCACCATGGCCTTCTTGGCCCGGTCCATCATATCGAGCGCCTCGATGGCGCGTTTTCCCCCGATAAACATGCCGGTGCGCTTGATGCCGTCGGGGCTGCGCGAGAAGATCGCGTCCTGTACCAGGCCGTACACGTCCTCGATGGTCACGTTGGTATAGGGAATGGCGTCGTCATAACCGGCGTCGAGCGCCATGTTCACGTCGAACGGGCTCATATGCTTGAGCGGCGTGATCATGTGCAGAATACGGGGCAGGGCCATCGCTTGAAGATCTCCGTCTGTTCGCATGCTATCGCCAAGGAGGTGAGATCCGCTCTACCACATTTGGTTGGAAGACGGATGCTCCCGTGCGCGGTCAAACAAATAGCCACCCTATCTTCCGCGTCTAGGGGTAGATATCATTGCAAGCAGGGTTGGGCTTCGAAATCGAACAATAGATCTGACGACCACAATGCACACATCGTCTCAGTGGGTAACTAGCAAGTTCCCAAACGCAGATCATTTTAGGAACTTGCGCAGCCTCATCGCGGCGACGTGGGCCGAATATTCTTTTCCTCTCGTGGCCGCATTCATTCTTACGCTGGTTGTCTACAGCTATTTTTTTACGACGATTGTCCTCACGAATCACACTTTTCCAAACGCTTGGGTCCGAGACTATCCCGGGAGCTCGACGTTAAGTGAGGGCAGATGGTTCAACGACATCATCCTGCAACTCGGCGGCGGCGGCGGGGTGCAGGCGCTACAGATGTCCTTGGCCTGCGCGGTCCAAGTCGTCAATGCGCTGCTCTTCGCCTTCCTGCTCCGCGTCAGCAGCAAACCTGGCGTGTTTCTTATGGCGGCGTTCTTGTCTCTGCATCCCGCGATCCTGGACTACTACTCATTTGCGAGCGACCACCTCTATTTTGTCATCGGTGATAGTTTGGCGCTGCTCGGGACCTTGGCGCTTGACCGCATAGACGACCGCCGTCTGAGCCTTCCGCTCGCGACCCTCTGCTTCTTCCTCACGCTTGCCACCTACCCATCCAAGGGCGCGCTCATCGGTGTTCTCCTCGTGATGTGGTGCATCTTGTGGAGCATTGGACCCGAGGCTGAGGGACCGGGACGCTGGCAACGCCTGTTCCGGAACCGGCTGATACCTGCGGCCCTGACGTTCGGGCTCGCCTTGATCCTCTTTTACCTGTCGAGCAAGCTCGTCGTCACCCACCCGAGCGTGAACAGAACGCACGTAAATGATGCCGGCACTGTCGTCCGGCAGATTCTGCGTGCGTACCCGGAAGTGATCCAGAGCTTCACCTCCCGGGTGGATTATCTGCCACACCTCTTGCGCTTCATTCCTGCTTTGGCGGTGCTCGTTGGCGTGGTTGCCATCGTCTGGCAAAGCCTGCGAGCGCGAGGCCTGACCTTGGCGGCGCTTGCGCTGCTCGCAGCCATCCCGATCGCGCTGCAATTTTCGTACATCGTAAATGAGGATACGTGGGCCAACGTTGGTCGCATACTGAGTCCCCAGGCTTACGTTCTGTTGTTCTTCATTGCCGTAGCCTGGAGGACCGCGCTGCTCCGGCCGATCGCAACCGTGCTTGTCGCGGTGATGATCTATTTCTTCTGCATCGTTGGTAGTCAGGAAGCCAATGCAGCCGCATTGAAGACGATCTATGACACCGCGAAATTGAACCGGATCGTTCTCGCCTAGAACCCATCCTGCCTGACCAACCCATGGTCCCAGTCGTCGTGATCGGCGGGCTTGACTTCTCTACTGAAGAGCAACGCCTAAAGCGGTATCCAAATCGGCTGTATAAGGCTCACCTCACGTCGGAAACCTTCGCCCCCTATCGCCAGACTGAGATTCTAAATTTCTTTCTCGGGTCGGACGTCATGGCGAGACCCTCGCAGGCACAGATTGATCAAGCCATAGCGAGTGCGAAAGGGAGGCGTCCCTGGCCGGCACCGGACTCCGTTTACGTGGAAGACGGGGTGGCGGTCATTCTGTTGCAGCCTTACCGGGACGGCATGTCGGTCACATGGCCTCGTTGAGGCTGCGTTTCGACGGAGGCGCCTTGGTTGCGCCCCTGGGCGAGCGTGAAGCGCAAGGCTCCGTGTTTGGCGCGTCCGCGCGCGGCGGCGAGGAGTGCCTCGCCGGCTTCCTGACTGGGCACGAAGGCGAAACCGGTCGGCCCCCACGAGCTTTGGCCGAGCCCGGTCACGCCTTGGTCGTGCAGCCAGGCGAGCGTATCGGCCACGCGTGGACTGGTGAAAATACCGCCTTGTAAAGATGCGAAATAGGCGCCCATGCGTGCCTGCAGATGCCCGACCTCGGCGCAGAAGGCCGCGAAGTCGCTTTGCGCGAGCGCTGGCAGAGCGTGTGCCATGATTCTCGCGCGCAAATGCTCCGCCTCGGCTTCGGGAAAGGCGGGAAGCGCTTCGAACGCCGCCACCTCGCTTGCGCCGTCGAGCCCCTTGGCGTGCGCGTCGAAAATCAGGAGCACGCGCCACGCTTCAGGAAAAGGTACCCGCGCCACGAGTTCGGGCAGCGCCCCATTGCATGGACCGCTATCGAGCACCGCGCCGCCCGCTTCGAACGTGGCGATGCCGATGCCGGAGCGCGCGCCGCGCCCGAGCCGCTGGGCGATCTCGTGTGGCGAAAGCGCGATGCCTTCCGCCGCGGCGAACGCGGACCCAACGGCGAGGGCAAGCTGCGTGCCCGAGCCGAGCCCCGCGTGCGGCGGAATGGCCTGATGCACGCGAAGCCGGTAGGCGTGCCCGACCCCGCAACTCTGCGCGATCGCCTTGAGGTAGCGGGCGGCGCGCTCGCTCTCGGGCCCGGAGATCGCCAACGCCTCGGCGCGATGCAACGAGACGCGCGTCGATGGCCCGTCGAGCGACAATCCGAAACTGCCGAAAGGCCGTGCCGTCCGTCCGCTCGGATCGAGAAAGCCGAAATGGAGCCTTGCCGTCGTAGTGACCGTGACGGTGGGAGAGGGGGACATGGAACTACCGGACTTGACCAAGACGGATCGGGACTGAGTTGACGTCAGAACATGCCGTTTGCGTTCGCCGAAGAGTCCGGCGCGACTTGCAGCACGTCCCAGTGCTCTACAATCTTTCCCGCGTCATCCAACCGGAAAATGTCCATAGCGACCCAGTTGCGATCCCCGGGCCACCCCTGCAGGCAGTGGAGCGAGACGTAATTGCCTTCGGCGATCACGCGCTTGAAGGTCACGCGCTTGTTCGGATAGCGGCGGTCCATCTCCTCGAAATAGGCGATGAAGCCCTCCTTGCCGTCCTTCACGCCAGGATTGTGCTGGATGTACACGTCGCCTGCATAAAGGGCCATCGCCTCGCGCGGCCGCGACTGGTTGAAGGCCATGTCGTAGAAGGCCAAAACACTCGCTTTATTGCGTTCCAGATCGGGCATCGGCTCGCCTCAAAATGCCTCCATTGATCGGCTCCGGGCCCCTCGATATGCTCTGTGTGTAGCGGGAAATCGGTCCCACTTTTTCAAAAGACGGCAGCCATGGCAACGAAAGAGCGCACCTATAGCGATGAAGAGGTTGAGGCGCGGCTCAAGAAGGAGCTGCCCCATTGGTACCTGGAAGGCGGCTGGATCCGGCGCAAGTACAAGACCCATAGCTGGAAAGGCACGCTGATGGTCATCAATACCATCGGCCATCTTTCCGAGGCTGCGTGGCACCATCCCGACATCACCGCGTCCTATGCATGGGTCGAAGTGCGGTTGATGAATCACGCGGCCAAGGGCATCACCGACAAGGACTTCGAGCTCGCCAAGAAGATCGAGGACGTGGTCCATTGGCAGCCGGCCAAGGAAGGCGGGGCGCTCGAAGGCACGCCCGCAGAGGACATGCGCTTTTCGTATATCAAATACGACAAGCCCAAGGACTGAGCCCTCCAGTTCGGCGGTCTCGTCGAAAATCGCAATTCGCACGGCTTGAGCGTAATTGTGCGCTGCGATGGGCATTCCCATGCTTGCGCCTTCGGAGCCACCTGTTTATTTGTGCGCGGCTAGAAGACCAAGAAGCTGGGGAGGAGGCCGAAGTGAAGAGTGCGCTCGAACGGGCAGCAGACCTGCTTGGCCGCGCACGCTTCCCCGTCATCGGTGGTCTTTTCACGGACATTCGCGGCGCTGAGGCGGCGCTGGCCCTAGCCGAGAGGCTCGGCGGCGTCGTCGATCATGCCGCAAGCACGGGTCTGATGCGCGCCTCGCGCGTGATGCGCGAGACGGGCGCGACGCCCGCGAGTTTCGGCGAGGTGCGGAACCGCGCCGATACCGTCGTGGTCGTGGGCCAAGGGCCGCTTCGGCGTGATGCCGATCTGTTGGCGAAGCTTCTTCCCGCCAAGCCCGGCCTGCCGCGCCCCGGCGACAACAAACGCGAAACGATTCTTCTCGGGACCGGCAAGGTGGCGCTGCCGAAACAGGTCCGCACGACTGCGGTTGAGAGTAAGCTCTCCTTGCCGGAGATGGTTGCATTGCTCGCGGCAAGCGTGCGCGAGGGACGGTTCGATCTGCGCGACAAAGCCTTGCGGGTAAAGATCGAGGCGGCGGCCGAGCGCTTGCGCAAATCCGCCTTCGCGGTGTTCGTTTACGATCCGGCCGAACTCGAGGAGCCCGTACTCCACACCGTGCTCGAGATCGTGCGCCATCTAGTTGTCACGACTCGCGCGGCGATTCTGTCGGTCGCGGCGCCCGGCAACGGCGATGGCGTGAACCTCTGCTCGACCTGGACGTGCGGGCTACCCGTACGCACGAGCTTCGCCCGCGCAGTCCCCGAGAACGACGTATGGCTGTACGAGACGGGCCGATTGATCGAGAGCGGCGAGGCTGACGCGCTGGTATGGATCGACGCACTGGACGGCACCGCACCCGCGCGGCCCAAAGGCGCACCCGCAGTGGTGCTGTCGTCAAAGCCGGGCAGGGCGGGGAAGGACGACGTGGTCATCGACGTGGGATGCGCGGTCGTCGATCACGACGCGGCGCTCTATCTCGCGCCCATCTCCGGCATCGGCATGGTCAAAGCGGCAAACGCGAATGACAGCAAGCCGAGCGTGGCGGCGGTCCTGAACGAGATCGCGAAAGTGCTGGACGCGAAGGACGCCGCCTGATGCTCATCCAGCTCAAAGGCGGCCGCGTCATCGATCCGGTGCACAATCGCGACGCGGTCGGCGATCTCTTCGTCGAGGACGGCCGCATCGTCGCCAAGCTCGAAGGCCGGAAAGCCGACGAGGTCTACGACGTCGGCGGCAAGATCGTCATGGCCGGTGCCATCGACGTGCATTCCCATATCGCCGGCACGAACGTCACGCTCGGGCGCCAATTGATGCCGGAGCTCCCGGCGCTCGCGGCCGCGGAAGGCCAGCCGATCCTTGCCTCGCCCGCCGCCTGGGGCTCTTACGCCACCGGCATTCGCTATGCGGAGATGGGCTACACCACGGTGATCGAGCCGGCGATGATCCCGACCCACGCCATCGAGGCGCAGGCCGAGCTCGCCGCGATTCCCATCATCGACACGGCCGGGCTCGTCATCCTCGGCAATGACGACTACACGCTCGAGCTGCTGCGCGGCGGCCGCGCCGGCGGCGACGAGTTGAAGGACTATGTGGCCTGGACGCTTCAGCATTCGAAGGCGATGGGCCTCAAGATCATCAACGCGGGCGGCTCCGAGGCCTTCAAGTTCAACGCCCGCACCTTCGATCTCGATGACGAGGTGCCCGACTACGGAGTCTCATCCCGCGCCATCGTGGAATCGTTGCAGAAGGCCGTCGCCGATCTCGGCGTGCCGCACCCCCCGCACGTCCACTGCAACAATCTCGGCATCGCCGGCAACGTGGAGACGGCGGTCGCAACGATAGAGGCGACGCAAGGGCTTCCCATCCACTTCGCTCACATCCAGTTCTACGGCTATGGCGATGCCGGCGAGAAGGGCTTCTCCTCCGGCGCGCCGCGGCTGATGGAGGCCGTGAACAAGCACAAGAACGCCACCGTCGACGTGGGGCAGGTGATGTTCGGCCAGACCGTCACCATCTCCGGCGATATCCTCCGCCAGTTCGATGGGCGCGCCGCCGCGAGCCCCAAGAAATGGGTGATCAATCAAGGCGACGGCAACGGCACCGGCGTCGTGCCGTACAACTACCGCTCAAAAAGCTTCGTCAACGCGCTGCAATGGGCGATCGGGCTCGAAATCTTCCTGATGGCCGAGGACCCGTGGCGGGTGCTGTTCTCGACCGACCATCCCAACGGCGCGCTGTTCATTCGTTATCCGGAGATTTTCCATCTGCTCATGGACCGGGGCGAGCGAGACCGCTGGCTCGACGACCTGCCCAAGGACGTGCGCGAGGTCTCGAATCTGGCCGGGATTGCCCGCGAGCTGACCCTGTCGGAACTCGCGATCATCACCCGCGGGGCCCCGGCGCGGCTTCTCGGGCTGACTGACCGCGGCCATTTGGGCCCTGGCGCCGTCGCCGATATCGCGGTCTATACCGAGCAGAAAAACAAGACGGCGATGTTCGCTGCCGCCGATCTGGTATTCAAGTCGGGCAAGCTCGTGGTCCGCGACGGCAAGGTGGTCCGCGTGACGTGGGGCCGCTGCTACCATGTGAAGCCCGGCTTCGACACGCAGATCAAACGGCGCGTCAATGCCTTCTATGATCGCTATTATGGCGCCGACCCGTCGTGGTTCGGCGTTTCCGATGCCATGACCCGCCCCGACCGTTTTGCGACAATTCCAAACTTGAGCTGATATGGCAGACCTGAAACTCAAAGGCATCACCATCGTCGAGACGTTTGCCGAGGCCTTTCCCATGGTCGGCACGCGGATCATCATCACGGCGCCCACCTACGAGTGGGCCGAGATCTCCGCGCGCACCATGACCGGCTTCGCCACCTCGGTGATCGGCTGTGGTGCGGAGGCCGGCATCGAGGGCAGGCTCGACCGCAAGGAAACGCCGGACGGTCGCCCCGGCGTCGCCGTGCTGCTTTTCACCATGGACGCCGGCAAGCTCCAGACGCAGTTGCGCAACCGCGTCGGCCAATGCGTGCTGACGAGTCCGGGCTCCGCTTGCTTTTCGGGCCTCGAAGGCGAGAAGAAGCTGAAGCTCGGCGCGTCGCTGCGCTTCTTCGGCGACGGCTGGCAGGTGTCGAAAGTGCTCGGCGGCAAACGCTATTGGCGCATCCCCGTCATGGACGGCGAGTTCCTCTGTGAGGACAAGGTGGGCCTCACCAAGAAGGCCGTCGGCGGTGGCAATTTGCTGGTCCTCGGCAAGTCGCACGGGGCCGTGCTCGCCGCCTGCACCCGCGCGGTCAAAGCCATGGCCGAGGTGCCCGGTGTGATCACGCCGTTCCCGGGTGGCATCGTGCGGTCCGGCTCCAAGGTCGGCTCCAAATACAAGGGCCAGATCGCCTCGACCAACGACGCCTACTGCCCGAGCCTCAAAGGCGCGGTGAAGTCCGACCTGCCGCTCAACATCGAGGCGGTGCTCGAGATCGTCATCGACGGGCTGACCGCCGACGCCATCTCGCAAGCCATGAACGCGGGCATACACGCGATCGCACGAGGCGGCTCGCGGGAAGGCGTGACCCACATCACCGCCGGCAATTACGGCGGCAATCTCGGACCCCATCACTTCCATCTCAAGGAGATCGTCGGGTGACCGCGCTGACCTTCGAGCTCAAGCACACGCCGGATCAGCGGCTCGATCTGTCGCCGCTCGTGCCGGCGAAGCTGGCGGGCCTCAACCGCAAAGAGATCGAGGCGCTGGAGATCGGCACGACGCGGCAAAAGCTGACCGTAGGCGCTGCCTTCAAGCTGAAGGGAAAGGACGCGAACGCGCTCCACTTCGTCGGCACCGACGACCGCTGCGACAAGATCGGGGCGGGGCTTTCCGGCGGCGAGATCCATGTCGAGGGCGATGCGGGCGCCTATCTCGGTGCCGGCATGAAGAGCGGCAAGATCACGGTCAGGGGCAGCGCCGGCGTGCTCGCAGGCGCCTCGATGGCCGGCGGTCACATCGCTGTCTCGCGCAACGTGGGCGACCAGGCCTGCGGCGTGGCCGTGGGCGACACCACGGGCATGAAGGGCGGCTTCGTCACCATTGGCGGCCATGCCGGCGCGCTTCTCGGCGAGCGCATGCGCCGCGGTCTCGTCGTGGTCGGCGGCAAAGCGGGCGATTACGCCGGTGGCCGGATGATCGCCGGTACGCTCCTCCTGAGGCGCGGCGCGGGACGCTATGCGGGCTACGGCAACCGTCGCGGTAGCCTTATCTTCATGGAGAAGCCGAGGGATATTCTCCCCACGTTCAGTGATTGCGGTGTGATGGAGTTCGACTATCTGCGCCTGTTGGAGCAGTGGCTGCGCGGCCAGGGCATGAGCGTCCGGCTCGGCGCCAGGGCCCGCCGTCTCATGGGCGACATGGCCGTGCTCGGCAAAGGCGAGATGCTGATCCTCGCCTAAGGACCAAATCGGGCCCAAATCCCGAGGTCTCGATGTTGACGCAAGCTGTGCCCATATCCTCTATGCTTGACCTTTGATCTTGCAAGCTGGCGGCTTCATGACCGATCTGCCTTACGTCCTTCTCGATGACAGCCTGAGCCCTGGCGGCCGCAGCCTGCTCTTCACCACGCCTGAGGACGTTGTGTCGGTGCGCGATCCGGCCGAGGTCGAGGCGGCGCTCGAGAAAGTTTCGGCGGGGCTCGCTCATGGGCTTCATGCGGCGGGCTTCTTCGGCTACGAGCTCGGCTATTGCCTCGAGCCGAAGATCAGGGACCTCCTGCCGCGGGACCGGCGCACGCCGCTCTTTTGGATCGGGCTGTTCAAGGCGCCGGAAGCCTTCGACGATGCAGGCACACGCGCCTGGCTCGATGCCAATGGCGGGGCCGATCGCGCCAAGGTCTCCAATCTGCGCCTCTCCTGGACGCGCGAGGAATACGGCGAAGCCTTCCGCGCGGTGAAGGACTACATTGCCGCCGGCGACGTCTACCAGATCAATCTCACCCAGAAATTCTTCTTCGACTTCGAAGGCGACCCCACCGCGCTCTACGCCGCGCTCCGCCGCAAGCAGCGCGTGGCCTACGGCGCGCTCATCGCGACGCCCGGCCTGCAGGTGCTGTCGCTCTCGCCGGAGCTGTTCCTACGCCGCGAAGGCCAGCACATCTCGACGC
>CAZHCN010000003.1:0-41371 GCA_964530895.1 uncultured Methyloceanibacter sp.
AGATGCCGAAGCGGCTCATCTCCGCGGTCCCCGGGTGCATGAAATTGCCGAGCCCGTAGAAGATCAGCGCGTTCCCCACGCGCTCCACCCCTTGGGCCACATGCGGATGGGAGCCGACGATCAGGTCGATGCCCTTCTCTTTCGCAGCAAAGCCGCGCCAATCGTCAAGCTGACGCTGATCGGGCACGACGCGCCCCTCAAGCCCGTAATGGATGGAGAGAATGCGGTAGTCGGCGGGAAACCCGGCAAGACGGTTCACCACCAGCTCGAAATCGTCGTGGTTGCGATAAGACGCTTGCCCGGACTTGTCCTTGCCGGCGCGATGTTCCGGGCGCTGGCCGGTGATGATGCCGGTGGCGCCGAAAGCAATTTTCGTGTCGCCGAGTTCGAGACAGCCTGGCCGCGTCGCTTCCTCCATATTGGACCCGATGCCGGCATAGGCGATGGCATGCTCCGCGGCAGCAACGGCCATATGATACAGCGTCTCCTCCACGCCGCTCGCGCCGTAGTCCATGGAGTGATTGTTGGCGAGCGAGAACAGGTTGAAGCCCGTGTCGATCAGCGCCTTCAGGCCCAACGGATGGCTCTTGAAGTTGTAGGGCGACTTTTGTCCCTTTTGATCGGCGACCAGATCGTTGCGGTCGGTGACGACCGTCTCGAGATTGAGAAAGGCGAGGTCACCGTTGACCTCGCTCGCAATGCCCGACAGCGAGTCCGTGAAGCTGACGAGCTTGCCGTCCTTGCGAAATCCCTCCGGCGAGACGGGCGCGTCATCCGAATTGAAGCCGGTATCGCCGACCAGCACGATGGTGAGGCGGTCGGGTCCGGGTCCGTTCGCCTTACTGTCGATGGACGCTGTGTATTCGGTACTCGCGCAAGGCTGAAGGCGGACGGCGCCTTGGAGCCCGCTGCCGCCGGCAACGAGCGCGATGACCACCGCTGCGGCGCCAAAAGGCTTGAGCAGGCGGCTTGGCATGATCAGCCGGCTCTCATGTCGTGGCCTCGCTCGTGGCCCGTTCCGAGAGGGTGCGAATCGGTTCCGTATCGAATCCCAGATTGTGGTCGCGGGCAAGGTGGACCATGGCGCGCTCTGTAAGCGCGGTGATGGTCAGCAGCGGGTTGCAGCCGATGGAGCGCGGGATGATCGCGCCGTCGCAAACATAGAGCCCCGCATGGACGCCCTCGCCGCTGGCGCCGTCGAAGACCTGGCATTTGTGATTGACGACGCCGCTTGCAGCGTCCTCGCCCATGCCGCACCCGCCGAGCGGATGCGCGGTCGCGGGCTTCGCGCCGACATTAGTGGCGGCGAGCGGGCTCTTGATGTAGCGCGCGCCGACGGCCTGCGCGGCTTTGGTCAGCGCCTCGTCCACGCGTTGATAGACGGGTTGGTCTGCGACGTTTGGCCAGTGGAGCTGGAGGCTGCCGTTTTCGAGATCGAGACGGCCTTTCGCGTCATCGTGAGACACGACGAAGAAGGTGTGCAGATGGGACAACGGGCCCTGGTAGACGCCCTTGATGAGGCTCTGCGCCGCTCCAAGGATGCGCCCGCCCGAGATGAAGAACACCGGCAGCAGGGGCGCCAGCGCCGACGGCAGCACGCCTTCCTGGATGATCATGCTGCGATCGAGGTCGCCGGAATCGGGAAGCTCGATCTGGCCGGCGACACAGGCACCGATCGCATCGCCGGTATATTTCGGCGGCTCGCCGACGCCGATGCCGTTCACCTTCTCGCGGCCGCCGAGAGCAAACGCGATGATATCGCCATTGGCGGAGAAGCCTTCGCCGAGCCGGTCAGACAGATCGAGGCCGTTCTCTCGAGAGCGGAGCAGAATCTCCGTCGAGCCGAGCGTGCCGGCCGAGAGCACCACGGTCTTGGCATCGACGAAGCGCGGCGCGGCGGCCTTCTCCTCGGTGGCTGCGAAATGCACGCGCCAGCCCTGCCCGCGCTTCTCCAAATGGCTCACGGTGAGCTCGGTGAAGATCTCCGCGCCGTGCGCCTTCGCATCGGGAAGATAGGTCACGGCCACCGTGTTCTTGGCGCCGACATTGCAGCCGGAACAGCAATCGCCGCATAGCGTGCAGGCCGGCTGCTCGACGCCCGCAGGATTCACGGTGTCCTCGAAGCTCACCACCACTGGGGCTGCGACCGGAGACTGACCGAACGCGGCGCTTGCGGTCTCCAGTGCGCGGTATTTCGTGAGTTCGGTCGCCTTTCCGTAGCGGGAGGGGCGGAGCATGGTTTGGGCGCGCTCGAAGCCGAGATCGAGCAGCCCGTCCCGTGCCACCTCCTCTGGCCAGGCCCGATCGGCGAACACGCGGGCAT
Source organism: uncultured Methyloceanibacter sp. (assembly GCA_964530895.1). Lineage (GTDB taxonomy): Bacteria > Pseudomonadota > Alphaproteobacteria > Rhizobiales > Methyloligellaceae > Methyloceanibacter. The sequence continues at coordinate 2,324 of CAZHCN010000003.1, forward strand.
CGGGCCGTAAGCCCACGCCGGCATTGATCAGCGAGCCGCCGCCGAGCCCGCAGCCAACGAGCACGTGGATATCCGAGCCGAGCCGGAAGTCGTAGAGGCCGGTGCGCGAGCCGGAGCGCATCTTGCCGCCGTTCAGCTGTAGCTCGCGTCGGAGTTCCGGCAGGCGGCCGGGGAAGCCGCCGGTCGGCACTTCCCGGCCGCGCTCGATCACACAGACGCGCTGGCCGGCGCGGGAAAGCCGGGAGGCGGAGACGCCGCCGCCATAGCCGGAGCCGACCACGACAACGTCATAGGCGGGCTTCATGGCCGAGTGCGGTGAAGACAAAGGCTGCTGCATGGCCCCTCAATAACCCAGATCAGCGAAGCGCCCCAAGCGCTTATCCGCGCGGCCGCCATCGCATCAATTCCAATCACGGTCGCGCGAGAGCCCCTATGCCCCGGCACGCAGCCTCCTTATCGTCTCAGCCGGACAACAATGTGGAGAGAGACCATGGTGGCACGATGGATTTGCGCGGGACTGACGGCGGCGTTCCTTGCGGCGTTCATGGTCGCGGGCGGGGCACATAGCAGCCAGGCGGCTGATACCAAGACCGCGATTTTCGCCGGAGGCTGCTTCTGGTGCATGGAAGCGGCGTTCGACGAGGTGAAGGGCGTGACCGACACCGTGTCGGGCTATGCGGGCGGGACGAAGCCCAACCCGACTTATGGCAGCCATGAGGGCTATGTCGAAGCGGTGAAGGTGACCTACGACCCGTCAAAGGTGACCTACGCGCAGCTCCTCGAAGACTATTGGCACAACATCGATCCGTTCGATGCGAGCGGGCAGTTCTGCGACAAGGGCCCTGCCTACCACACGGTGATCTTCACGTCTGACGATCAAGAGAAGGCTCTGGCCGAGAAGACCAAGCAGGAGATCGCGGACAAGTACAAGCAGAAGGTCGCGACCCAAATCCGCCCGACGACGACCTTCACCGCCGCCGAGGAATACCATCAGAACTATCACATCGTGAATCCGGTCAGCTACAAGTACTACAAATGGAATTGTGGACGCGCGCAGCGGCTCGCCGATATCTGGGGCGACAAGCACAGTTGAGCGATGCATAGTCTGGACCTCATGCGGATTCAGATCTGACCGAGAGGTCCTTGGCCATGGATAAGCGGGAGGTCATCTATCGGCACGCAAGGGCCGTGCGTCTCACGCACTGGATCAACGCGCTCGTACTGCTCGTGCTCTTGATGAGCGGCCTTCAGATCTTCAACGCGCATTCGGCACTCTATCTCGGCTCCAAATCCGTGTTCGACGATCCGGTGATGTCGATGGATGCGGTGCGGAGCCCCGGTGGCCCGAAAGGCGTCACGACGCTCTTCGGCTACAGCTTCGACACGACCGGCGTGTTCGGCCTCGGCGGCAATGCGGAGACCGGATACCAGCAACGCGGCTTTCCGTGGTCGGTCACGCTCCCCGGCTATCGCAGCCTCGCCATGGGCCGGCTCTGGCATTTCTTCTTCGCCTGGCTGTTCCTGATCAACGGCCTCATCTATCTGATCTGGAGCTTCTCGAGCGGGCACATCCGACGCGATCTCCTGCCGACCGGAAAGGAGCTGGGCCATATCGGCGGCTCGATCGCCGAGCACGCGCGCTTCCGATTCCCCAAGGGGGAGGAGGCGAAACGCTATAACGTCTTGCAGAAGCTATCTTATTTGATTGTGGCCTTGATCCTCCTGCCGCTCATGCTGCTCACCGGGCTCGCCATGTCGCCGGGCATGGACGCGGCCTTCCCCGTCCTGCTCGATATTTTCGGCGGGCGGCAGTCGGCGCGCACGATTCATTTCATCTCGGCGAGCCTCATCGTGATCTTCGTCGCCGTGCATATCTTCATGGTTCTCGTGTCGGGCGTCTGGAACAATCTCCGATCGATGATCACCGGCCGCTACGTCATTGACGAGGCGGAGGAGAAGTCATGAGCGGCGACCTCAACCGGCGCGGCTTCCTTACGCGCGGTTTCGCCGTGGCGAGCGCCGCCCTGCTCGGCGGCTGTGACGATCTCTCGAGCCAGCCTTGGGTGCGGCGCATCCTCGCTTCGGCCGAGACGCTGACGCGGGTTACGCAGCGCGCGCTGCTGTCACCCAAGGCGCTCGCGCGCGAGTACAGCGAGGCCGACCTGTCGAAGGACTTCAAGGCGAACGGCTCGATCAATCCGCCGGATCCCGACTACCGGGCGCTTGCCGCCAATGATTTCGCCGACTGGAAGCTCGAGGTTGCCGGTCTCGTCGGCGAACCGCTATCCCTGTCCCTTGCCGACTTACGCGCGATGCCGTCACGCACCCAGATCACCCGCCACGACTGCGTGGAGGGGTGGAGCTGCATCGGCAAGTGGAAGGGCGTGCCGCTCAGCGCGCTGCTGGAGCGCGCGAAGATGCAGGCGGACGCGCGCTACATCGTGTTCTACTGCGCCGACACGCTCGGGCGCAGCACCGGCGAAAAATATTACGAGTCGATCGGGCTCGCGGATGCCTTCCATCCTCAGACCATCCTTGCCTACGAGATGAATGACCAGGTTCTGCCCGTGCCGCATGGCGCGCCGCTCAGGCTCCGGGTGGAGCGCCAGCTCGGCTACAAGATGGCGAAATACATCATGCGCATCGAAGCCGTCGGCGGTCTCGAAGACATTCGCGGCGGCCAGGGCGGCTATTGGGAAGACCGCGGCTACGCGTGGTACGCGGGCATCTAACGCACAAAAAGGAGCCCCGCGCGCCGCGCGAGGCCCCTCCTCGTCCTAGAGGCAATCGTGGTCAGAGAATGATCCAGATGCCCTTGTCGTGACGCTTCTTCCAGCCGCGGTAGTCCGCCCTGCAGCGGTTCTTGTAGGCCTTGCGCGCGTGCTTGTTGTGCGGGTAGAGCGCATCGGCGCGGGCGTCGCAGCCGCTTCTAGCCTGGGCCGACATCGGCGCCGTCGTCATCGCGCCAGCCAGGATCAGTGAGGCGGCGGCAGCCAGAAAAATCATCTTTCGCATTGGTCGCTCCTGTGGGTGGATGTTCAACGGCGCGACAGGGCTGCTCCGCCCCACCGATAGAGAGACGCCGCCCGTCGCCGTAGCAGCCGCAGTGTTGCGATTCGGTTGATATCCTCTGATAGGGCCATCGAAAAAGAAACGGCCCGCACCAGGCGGGCCGTTTCGACTGGCGGGCTCAAGACCCGTGCTAGGCAGGCTGGCGTCTCAGCAAGCCGTGCCTGTTACCCTTCGTCAGCGACTTGTAGTGCGCCTTGCAGGCCTTCTTGTAGGCGCGGCGTTCTTTCCGATCGCCTGGTGCCTGCATCTTGGCTGCCTCACGGCAGGTGACGCCGGTTGTTGCCTGGGCCTTTGCCTGAACCGGCTGAACCGGCATGGTCATCGCTACACCGCCAAGCACGAGCGAAGCGGCAGCAGCCAAAAGAACCTTGTTACGCATGAACTTCTCCTATTGGTTGTGCAGCGCCGGCGCGAGTCCCCAGGTAAGCGGGGCTACGCCGACGCCGCCTTACGGAGCCCCTAACCCAACGTCTGAGGCGCGGAGTCGATCCATCCCGCAAACGCGTTGACTCCAAAAGAGAAAGCGGGCCCTCACGGACCCCCTTTCGAACCACTTCTCAGAATGAGCGCGCGGCTAGCTGCTCTTGAGCTTGTTGAGCAGGCCCTTGCCGTTGGCGGCCTTCCAGGCCTTCACGCACTGATGCTTGTATTCTGCGCGCTGCAGGAGGCCCTTGGGGTACTTCGCCTTCGCGGCGTCCTTGCAGGTCATCGCGGCCTGGGCCGTGATCGGACCGGTCATGGAGACGCCGGCGAGAATTGCGGCCGCCGCAGCGGTCAAAAGCATTTTCTTAATCATGGGATTCTCCTTTGCGTTGTGAAGAGCTTCAATTTGGAGCTGGTTGAGAAGGGGCCGTGCCGGCCCCCTTAAGCGACTGAGGCTTCGCGCCAAGTTCACTGACTACTGGGTAGCCTTCCAGGCTTCCTTGCAGGACTTCTTGAAGGCGTGGCGCATCTTGTGGCCGTCCGGGTACTTCATCTTCGCGGCTTCCTTGCAGGTCATCGCGGCTTGGGCGGTGACCGGAACGGTCAGAGCGGCGCCAGCGACAATGGCGGTAGCGGTAGCGGCGACGAGCATTTTCCTAAGCATCGACTTCCTCCTGTTTTGAGAAACGCGAGGTCATACGGCGCCATAGGCCGATCGTCGGGCCGCCGCATGCCAATTAGTGAATCGTTGTTTCCAATCTGTTGATCCGGGCGAACGACGCTCGGCTGCTTGATGAGAAAAGGGGGCCTTGGCCGGCCCCCTTTCCTTGCCTAAAAACTCTCAGGCGAAATCAACTACTTCGAAGCCTTCCAAGCGTCCTTGCATTCCTTCTTGAAGGCATGACGCTCCTTCAGGTCCTTCACCATTTCGGGATACTTCATCTTCGCGGCTTCCTTGCAGGTCATCGCGGCCTGGGCCGGGGCGATCTGGAGAGGAAGCGACACGGCAGAAACCAGACCAGCCGCAATGGCGACCAGGAGCACCTTTTTCAACATGTGAGTCTCCAATTCGGTTAGGAGCACCTTCCTAGCAGATCAGCAATAGGATCGGACAGCTACAAAATTTGGGCGGCGCCAATCACATTTCATCCCAAATTGTCGCAGGGAGTCGCTTGACCGTCAGGAGATTGCTCCCCTACCTAGCCGCCCATGAGTCCTTCCGAGGCAACGCCCCTTTCCCACATCCGCAACTTCTCCATCATCGCCCATATCGACCACGGCAAGTCGACGCTCGCGGATCGGCTGATCCAGCTCTGCGGCGGCCTTACGGCTCGGGAGATGAAGGAGCAGGTGCTCGATTCCATGGATATCGAGCGCGAGCGGGGCATCACCATCAAAGCCCAGACCGTGCGCCTCGATTACCGCGCCAAGGACGGCAAGTTCTACGAACTGAACCTGATCGACACGCCGGGCCATGTGGACTTCGCCTATGAGGTGAACCGGTCGCTGGCGGCGTGCGAAGGCTCGCTGCTCGTGGTGGACGCGACCCAAGGCGTGGAAGCCCAGACGCTCGCCAACGTCTATCAGGCGCTCGACAACAACCATGAGATCGTGCCGGTCCTGAACAAGATCGATTTGCCGGCGGCGGAGCCCGAGCGGGTGCGCCAGCAGATCGAAGACGTAATTGGGCTCGACGCGCATGACGCGCTCGAGATCTCGGCCAAGACCGGCAAGGGCATCGAGGAGGTGCTGGAGGCGATCGTGCAACGCCTGCCACCGCCGAAGGGCGACACCGACGCGCCGCTGAAAGCGCTGCTCGTCGACAGCTGGTACGACCCCTATCTCGGCGTGGTCGTGCTCGTGCGCATCATCGACGGCAAGCTGTCAAAGGGTCAGCGCATCCGCCTGATGCTGACTGGTGGCTCTTATCAAGTGGACCGCGTCGGCATCTTCCGGCCCAAGCAGGAGATGCGCGACCGGCTCGGGCCCGGCGAGATCGGCTTCTTCACGGCCTCGATCCGCCAGGTGGCCGACACCCGCATCGGCGACACCATCACCGACGAAAAGAAACCGACGGCCAAGCCGCTGCCGGGCTTCAAGCCGGCCCAGCCCGTGGTGTTTTGCGGTCTGTTCCCGGTCGATGCCAGCGAGTTCGAGGATTTGCGCGAGGCCGTGGGCAAGCTGCGGCTCAACGATGCGAGCTTCGACTACGAGATGGAGACGTCGGCCGCGCTCGGCTTCGGGTTTCGCTGCGGCTTTCTCGGATTGCTGCATCTCGAGATCGTGCGCGAGCGTCTGGAGCGCGAGTTCAATATCGACCTCATCACCACGGCGCCTTCGGTCATCTACCGCGTCTATCTCACCGACGGCAATATGATCGAGCTGCACAACCCGGCCGACATGCCGGAGACGCAAAAGATCGCCAAGATCGAGGAGCCGTGGATCGAGGCAACGATCCTGGTGCCCGACGACTATCTCGGCGCCGTGCTGAAACTGTGCGAGGACCGGCGCGGGCGACAGAAGACGCTGACCTATGCGGGGGCGCGCGCCATGCTGGTCTACGAGCTGCCGCTCAACGAGGTCGTGTTCGATTTCTACGACCGGCTGAAGTCGGTATCGCGCGGCTATGCTTCGTTCGATTATCACATCATCGGCTACGAGGAAGGTGATCTCGTGAAGATGGCGCTGCTCGTCAACGACGAGCCGGTCGATGCGCTGTCGATCATCGTCAACCGCTCACGCGCGGAAATGCGCGGGCGCGCCATGGTCGAGAAGCTGAAGGACCTGATCCCGCGACACATGTTCAAGATCCCGATCCAGGCCGCGATCGGCGGCAAGGTCATCGCCCGGGAGACCATCAGCGCGCTCAGGAAGGACGTGACCGCCAAGTGCTATGGCGGTGACATCACCCGCAAACGCAAGCTTCTGGAGAAGCAGAAGGCGGGCAAAAAGAAGATGCGGAGCTTCGGCAAAGTCGACATTCCGCAAGAGGCGTTCATCGCAGCGCTCAAGATGGACGCGGATTAGCGTCCTCCTCCAGGAAACCAATTCACCTTATGGGCGTTGTGAGTGGGCGCGCCGCTCCCTCGGCGGCCCGCCATGCTGCGCCAAGAAGACGCCACGGTATTTCTGCCGTAGGCGCGCAATTATTATTGGTTAATACCTTCCTAACGACTTGCCATGTTCTTGCCTCTTTCCAGTCGTTTCTGCCTCACTTGTGGCGATAGCTTGGTATTGTCATGTCTCGTTAACGTATCTACTTGACAGCGACCAAAGTATCACTTTCCATCGCGTCACAGGGATAGCAGCGCGACGGGGGAGTCGAGCTGGGTCCAAAACCCTCGCGCCACTCCTCCCAACACAATGATCGCTGCATCAGGGCCGTCTCGACTCTTTGCGCTTCGAGCGAACCGGTCATGTACGGGGTGAGGCGCTTTTCTAGAGGGGAGTGATGCGTACCGCCCTCGCTATCGGAGTGTGCCTGCTCGGCGTCCTTTCCGCCGCGGCGGTGGATCGTGCCCAAGCCCAAGACCGGCCGTCGGCGCAGACCATCCGGGACAGCTATCGCGCGAAGCTCAACGACAACACGGTCACGATCATGGCCGGCGGTGCCGACGGAACCGACCTTGCCATCGTTCAGGACATCGCCGCCGTGCTCGACGACGGCGCGCAGTTGCGCGTCGTGCCCATGGTGGGCAAAGGACCGTCCCAGAACCTGAAAGACGTTTTGTATATGCGCGGCGTCGATATGGGCATCACGCAGGCGAACGTTCTCAAGCACTACGCCAAGACCGGCGAGCTCGGGCCCAATCTCGAAAGCCAGGTCGCTTACATCGCCAAGCTATTCAACGAAGAGATGCACGTGGTGGCGCGCGCCGAGGTGAGCGACATTCGAGCGCTGGACGGTAAGACCGTCAACGTGGGACCCGAGGGCAACGGCGCGGAGATCACCGCACGCGCCGTCTTCGACGCAATCGGAATTACTGTGCGCGAGGCCCATCTCGATCAGGCCGACGCGTTGGCGAAGCTGAAAGCGGGCGACATCGACGCCATGGTCGTGGTCGCCGGCAAACCCGCACCGATTCTCGCACATATCGACGATGCCAGCGGCCTCAAGCTCCTTAGCGTGCCTTACGCCAAAGGTCTCGAAGACAACTACTACCCGGAGACGCTGACCCAAGCCGATTATCCGCAGCTGATCGGCGACGGCGCCCGTGTCGACACCGTGGCCGTTTGCGCGGTGCTCGTATCGTTCAACTGGGCCAAGGACAGCCCGCGCACGCAAAAGCTTGACCGCTTCGTCAATCGCTTCTTCTCGAACTTCAATGCCTTCCTGGCGCCGCCGCGCCATCCAAAGTGGCAACAGGTGAACTTCGCCGCGACCTTGGAAGGCTGGCACCGTTCGCCGCTGGCGCAAGCTTGGATCGACCACGCGAAGACGACCCTCGCCGCTGATCCGGACGCGCGCAAGCGGTTCGAGACATTCCTCGCCCAAGCCGACACGAAGGCCGCGACCACGTCGGAGGCGCAGCGGGCGAAGCTGTTCCGCGACTTTCTCGAATGGAGCAAGACGCACGATCAGAACTAACGACGCTTCAAGTTTGTCACGTGTAGGAGGGGTGCCATGGTCCAGCCGGCGCTCAGATCAATTCAAATGTCAGGGCGGCCCCGGCCGCAAGGCTTGTTAGATCGCATCGAGGCGGAACTGCCTCGCGTGCCGAAGCCGGAGCCGACCGTGTCGTCGATGGCCGAACGCTTTGCGCCCGACGCATTGCGGGCGAGTCGGCCTGAGCCGCCGCGTCTGCTCGCGGACGATGCCGCCTTGGCGGGCCCGCCTCCGAGACGGCCGCGATTTTCAGGGCCGGCGCGGGGAGTCATTTTCGTACTGACGGCCGTGGCGCTCGCGCCGGCGACAATCCTCGCAGGACTCTTGTGGTTCGGCGCGATCAGCAAGCCCGAGGCGGTTCTCAATTTGACTGGGCCGGGCACCACCCCACCAGCCCACGAGGCAGCCGTGGCCGCCACACCGGCCTTCAACCCGGCGCTCCAGCCCCCTGAGATCGCGCTGACGGCGCCTGAAGAGATCGTTGCCAAGGCGGGAGACGAGGTGGGCTTCACCATCGCCATCGACACGGACGAGGCGCTGCCCGAGCGGAGCGTCATCGCCATCCGCGACCTCCCGCAAGGCGCCGCGTTCTCCGAAGGACGTCCCTTCGGCACGGGTGAATGGAGCCTGCGGCCCGACGAGATCGCCGGGCTCAAGCTGCGCCTGCCGAACGACCAGAGCGGCGGATCCGATATGCGGGTCGAGCTGGTCGCCGCGGACGGTGCGCTCCTCGCCGGTACCACCACGCGGCTCGAGGTCGCGCCGAATCCGGCAGCAGGACTTGTCGTCCGGTCGGACGAGGCGGACCGCGTCGAGGACCTCATGGCGCATGGCCGCAAGATGGTCTCCGTCGGCTATCTCGCCGGCGCCCGCGCCTATTTCCAGCGGGCGGCGGAGGCGGGCAGCGGCGAGGCGGCGCTCGCCATCGGCGCCACCTACGACCCCGACGTCATCGCCGAGCTCGGCGTGCAGGGCATCAGGCCCGACCCCGACGCGGCTAAGACCTGGTATGACCGCGCCTCCGCGCTCGGCATCACGGACCGCGACGCAAAGCTCACCGCGCTCAAACAAGAGTGGGCGCGGCCGGTCGCGGCGCAGGAGGAGACCGCCGCCGTGCCGGAAGAGGCCGCACCGACGCCCCTGGAGCAGCCGAAGCCGGCGCGCGAGACGTCGGAGCCCGGCCCTCTCGGCCGGCTGGTGGCGGCGGCGAGCGAACTGACGACCAAGGACCAGTGGGTCGAGGTCGTCAGCGCCGTGAATGTGCGGTCCGACGCATCCAGTGACGGCACGATTCTGAAGACGGTGCAGAAGGGTACGAAGCTCCGGGTCAAGGGCCGCGACGGCAACTGGATACAGATCACCGACCCCGCCACCAAGGAGGAAGGGTACATCTACACCCGCTTCCTGAAAGAGTCCGACGCGCCCTGACGCGCTAATGTCGTTCCGTTAGGACGTGGCGGTGCGCACGTGCCAGGCGAGATAGGTAAGGGCCGCACCTTCACATACTAAAAGGATCCCGAGCATCAATCCGAGCACCCAGTCGGCGGTGAGCGGCATGTTGGCCCACAGGACGAGCGCCAGCAGAATGCCGACACACCCGCTCGCCAGCACCCAGCCCCAATTGGGGAACGGCTTGATGGTGAGCGCGAAGATGATCTTGGCGATGCCCTCGACCATGAAATAGACGATGAGCAGCACGGTCATGATCAGGAGGCCGCTGTCGGGCGAGCGCAGCAAGAGCACGCCGATGACGATGGCGAGCACCGCGGAGATAAGCTGCAGCCAGTAATGCGGCACGTTGGTCGCGCCAATCAGCCCGATTCCTTGCAGAATCCCGCTCACGATCAAGATCCAGGCGAGCAGGTAGACGATGGCGACCGAGGCGATGAACGGATAGATCAGGGCCAATACGCCCGCCGCCACCAACAAGACACCCTGGATCAGATACCAAAGCGAATACCGCTTCACGGTCTCGCGCATCGCTTCGCGGAGCGCCTGCGCAGCAGCATCTAAGGGAATGGCCATGGGTCGAGCTCCTCGTATAGCTTCCGGCCGAATCAGTCTGAGCACCGCACGTCAGCATACGCCAAGGATAGGGGGACGGGGAGCGCTCGGGGAGGCGCCAAGACAGGCGCAAAGACACGGGCCAAGACGCACAAAATCCCGCGCGAAATTCGGCGCAAACGCGCGCGAAATCTCGCGCCACCGCCACCACCGGCCATCCGCGGCGATGCCGGCCAACACCCCTAGTGCTGGCAGACGATCGCCGAGGCCTCGCAGGCCGTGCGGATGCAGTGGGTCGAGGTCGGTCCGACGGACTTCCCGCCGAGGCTGCTCAGATGATCGGCGATGTAGCGCCGAAGTCTCCGCAGCGCCCGGTCGGTGGAGACGTCCACGTTTCGGGCATCGGCCGTCGCCCTGACAACCGTGCAGTTCTCGAATGCGCTTTCCGCGGGCTCGGCCCGGGCGTGACCCGCCGCCGCAAGCGCGGCGACAAGTCCGGCGACAATCAGCACTCTCTTCATGGCGCTTGCTCCCTGCCTCGTTCGTTTAGCGGCCGAGGGCCGCGCGTCTGCGATTCACTTCGGCTTGAGAGACCGCGCCGGCTTGAATCAGCCCCTTGACGCAGCGGTGGCTCAAATAGTCGCCATGACGGCGCATGCAGTTCTCTAGGCCCCTGGTTTCAAGGCCCCATTGGCTGCAGAACCTGCGGTAATCCTCGGCGCATTGGCGCTTGCCGGCCATGGCAGAGCCGGCGGTACCGACGGTCACGGCAAACAAGATCAGGAGTGCGGCGCGATAGGGCGTCATTGACGTTTCCTCTCTTTGGTGTGGTTAGGCGTGATGAAAACTGTGTGGATGGCTAGACCGATCGCGTGAAACCGACATTGTCGCCGATGACCGTGGTCGGTCCTATGGGCAGCGGCTCGGGGCTGGCGATGTCGAGCTTGTGGAACTTAAGACCGTCCTTCCATGACTTGCGCAGGAAATCCTCGAACACCTGGATGGTGAGTTGCTCGCCCGGGCAACGGCGATAGCCGAAGCCGAACGGGGCAAAGCCGGCGTAGTCGCAGACCGGCAGCGGCTTGCCGTCGACGATGCCGTAGACGGTGCCAAAGCCGCTATTGCTCATCGCCGCCTTGCGCCCGTCGGCGACCTCAAACGGCTCGCTCGAGAACGGACATTTGGCAAAGCCGATCTGCTTGCACTTTTCCTCGTCGATGTCGTGGCTGGTCGGGACGGTCTTGTAGCGATCCGGATTGAACGTCTCCGGGTCCTCCCAGTGCACCGGATCCAGGCTCGTCGCGGTGTGCGGACTGACGACGTAGCCATGACGTTCATAAGGTGGCGTCCGCACCTCCGTCATCGCCGAGATGCTGCCGCCGTTCGGCGAGATGACGCGGAACAGCTCCATGACGAAGCGCTCGAGCGGGGTGAAGGGCTCGCCTGCCGCGTCGTCGGGATTGCCTTCCATGGTCTTCTTGAACCAGGCGCGCGCATCGGGATCGCCGGTGTCGGTGGCGAGCTTGAGCATGATGTTATAGAGCGAGTTGCCCCACTGGCTGAGCGCCACAAAATTGTGGAAGATCTCGAACACCACATCCTTGTGGGCGAAATACTCTCCGTTCCCGGCGTTCTTGAGCCAGTACCAGGCGAATGTTTTCTCAGGGTTCGGCGTCTTGCCGCTTTCGATGTCGGCGAGGCGGTCGTCGATCCAGTCCTTGAGGAAGGCGAGGTTGGCCCTGACCGTCATGTAGTTGTCGTAGACGATCTTCTGAGTCACGTCGCGATAGGCCAAGACCGTGTTGAACGCTTGGCCGAGATCCTGAACCTGTTGGGGAATCGCATCGGGTTTGACGCCAAGATGCAAATCCCAATAGAGGTCGAAATAACTCTCGAGGTACGGCCGCATCAGCGGCTTGCCCTCATTGGCATTCCCGAGCAGCTTGTCGAAGAAGGCAACGATCTTGTCACCGTACATCGGACGGTAGAGGTCGGGCGTGACCGCTGACATGTAGATGCGCTTGCGGCGATTGTGCGGCCCCCGCTTTTCCAATCCCTGAAGAAATACGGTGACGCCGTCCTCCGGCGCGGGCTTCCAGGTTTCGCTCAACAGTCCCCACAGATCGTAGGGAATGGCATTCTCCTTGGTGAACTCCACGTTGATCATCGGCAGCCACAGGCGTTCGCCGTCATACGTGCTCACCAAGAAATGCGGGACGATGACGTTCTCGACGTATGCAGGATCGAACTCGGCGAGAAACTGCGTGCGGAGCCGGGCGACCGCCGACTCGATGTCGCCGGGGGAAATAGGTTGCCCAGCCACGGGAGGCGCCTGGGGGATGGCCGGTTCGGCCACCAGTCCGGCCGCAGCGGCAGCGGCGCCGCCCAGCAAGAACGTCCGACGCTCCATGATCTCCTCCCACTGCTCGCATAGGGCGAATTTTTCTCTCCATCCTAGAGAATGTCCCTCAGTGCGCGAACCAAGTTTTTTTCATGTGGCGAAAGAGAATTTCCTTGACGTCAAGCTAGGCGGCAGAGCAGCGGGCGCGCGCCCGCACCGTTCGTGATATGACGCGCCCCTCACACTTCGTGATATCGAGACGATTGGGGGGATGATGGACGCGCAGCAGGACCTGGCGGGACAAGCCGCGATCCACAAAGGCGCACGCCACGCGCAAGCTCGCGCGCCTCTCGACACGGCCATCGCCAAGGCCACGCGACGGCTCATCCCGTTTCTCTGCCTCGCCTATATCGTCAACTTCCTCGACCGGGTGAATATCGGCTTCGCCGCGCTCCACATGAACGAGGACCTCGGCTTCACGCCCGCGGTCTACGGGTTCGGCGCCGGCATCTTCTTCCTCGGCTACATCGCCTTCGAGGTGCCGAGCAATCTCGCGCTGCACCGCTTCGGCGCGCGCATCTGGATCGCGCGCATCATGATCTCGTGGGGGATCGTCGCCTGCGCCATGGCGCTCGTATGGAGCGAGACGAGCTTCTACGTCATGCGCTTCCTGCTTGGCGTGGCGGAAGCCGGCTTCTTCCCGGGCGTCATCTTGTATCTCACCTATTGGTTCCCGGCCGCTACCCGCGCGCGGATCGTCGCCGTGTTCATGGCGTCGGTGCCGCTCGCCACCGTCTTCGGCGGCCCGATTTCGGGGGCGTTGCTCGAGATGGACGAGATCGGCGGCCTCCAAGGCTGGCACTGGCTGTTCATCGTCGAGGGCATCCCGGCGATCGTGCTCGGCGTGCTCGCCCTCAAGATCCTGATCGACAAGCCGGCGGACGCCGCGTGGCTGACGCCGGAGGAGCGGCGCGCGCTCACCCAAGCCATCGAGGCGGAGGACAGCGCCGCCAAAGAGGTCGGCTATGCCGATATCGGCACCGCGCTCACGCGCCCAAAAGTGCTCGCGCTCGGCCTGCTGTGGTTTCTCATCGTCATCGGGCTCTACGGCATGGGCTTCTGGATGCCGCAGGTCATCCAAGGCTTCGGCCTCGATCCGCTCAGCATCGGACTGATCACGGCGATCCCTTACTTCTTCGCCGCCGCATGCATGGTGCTGTGGGGCCGTCACTCGGACCGGACGGGAGAGCGCCGCTGGCACATCGCCCTGCCGCTCCTCATCGGTGCGGGCGCGTTCGCCTGGTCGGCCTTCTCGGAGCCGCTCATCCCCACCATGATCGCGTTCACGCTCGCCACGGTCGGCTTCTACGCCGCGCTCGGGCCGTTCTGGTCGCTGCCGACCGCTTTCCTTGCCGGAACCGGGGCAGCAGCAGGGCTCGCGCTGGTCAACTCGATCGGCAACATCGCGGGCTTCGTGGGCTCTTACACCGTCGGCGTCCTGAAAGAGGCGACGGGGAGCTTCTCGGCGGCGCTGTTGTTCCTCGCGGCGGCGCTCGCGCTCGGCGGCCTCATGGCGCTTCTCTTCAGGGAGCCGGAAACGCCGCGCCGGTGATGCCGCTCGGCGGGCGCATGATGCCGCCGATTGCCGCCACTCCGGTCGATGACCTTCGGCCTTAGCGATGCTCGCCGTGAATATAGTGTTCGAGCTGATCTATGATGAACTTCTGCTCAGCGATAACGCTTTTGACCATATCGCCTATCGACACGATGCCGACGACCCGATCTTGATCGAGTACCGGCAGGTGGCGTACGGCGCGCGCGGTCATCACGGCCATGCACGCCTCGACCGATTGCTCAGGCCGCGCATACACGACACGAGTCGACATGATGTCCCGAACGCGCGTCGCCGGCGACGTCTTGCCTTTCAAGACGATCTCCCGCGCGTAGTGGCGCTCGGTGATAATGCCGACAAGCCTGTCGCCCTCCAACACGACCAAGGAGCCGATGTCGTGTTGCGCCATGACTTTGAGGGCATCGAAAACGGAGGCGTCCGGGCCAATGCTGTGAACCTGACGCCCCTTCTTTTCGAGCACTTGCTTGATGGTTGTCATGCGACATCACCATGCGAGCGATAGGCCCCCCAGGTCTTGCCCCGATGGCCAATTATACACCCGTTCGCGCCTCGCCGGTGCTTGCGGAGACAGCAAGGGGCGGGTGAGATAACCAGCCGGCGGCGCTGTTGTTCCTGGCGGCGGCCCTTGCGCGCGGCGGCCTCATGGCGTTTCTCTTCAGGCAGCCGGACATGTCGCGCCGGTAACCATGCTAACGCGACTGACGCAAAACAGAAGAAGCCCGATGGCGCCGGGCGTTATTTTTGATATCCTCCGGGCACTGAGGGTGTCCCGTGCCGCCACGATCGACCGATCCCTATCTGTGCCCGCTCTGCCAGTCGGAAATGCTCTTCGAGGACTCCGACGAACCGAAGACCCTGGCCCGCTATCGCTGCCTCAAATGCGGGACCCAGGTCGAGCTTGGCGACGACCCGCCGGACGAGCCGGAAGACACCGAGTAACGCTCCACCAGATCCGTCACTCGCTTTGCAAAGCGACCGCAGGGGAGGCCTGGGGGACGACCATCGGCAAAGACCGGCGCGCCAGCCGTTCGCCCATCTTCCACATCCATTCGAAGCTCGCGACGAACAGGCCGACGGCCAGAATGGACAGCACGAGGCCGACGACGCCCGATCGCACTGAAGCTCTGCTGCATCGTCCACAGGAATTGGAAGACGCAGAGCACCGCGACGACGATGAGCGTGGGGCGGCGCCCGATATAGCTCACTATGAAGGCGCCGAAGGGAGCGCCGATCGCCACGATCGGCGCGGCGGAAAGCCAATTTCCGAATACGCCAGGCTGCACGCCGGTGAAGAGAAGCTTCACCGCGATGCCGACCAGCGAGGTGAAGGCCATGAGGATGACCGAGGACGGGATGGCGACCTTCAAGTCGGCGCGCATGAGAAGCACCATCACCGCGTAAAGGCATGTCGATCCCCACGCCGGTGATCGAAGCCACGCAAGCGCCGACGAGGAGCCCTACTGTGAAGCCCACATTGCGGTCGAAGCGGTGCGCGGCGGGGGTCTCGCCGATATTCGCGCAGATGTCGCCCGTGCGGTAGAGATGCAGCACGCCGAAGCTCGCCCAGATGATGGCGAAGAAGATCTTGATGGCGATCTCGGGGACGTGCGGGGCCACCAGGAAGATGCCGAGCGGCGTGCCGATGAGCGTCCCCAACACAGCCCAGCGCAAGATCACCCATTCGAGGGGCTGACCCCGGCACAGGATGAAGATGCTCGCGCTGGTCATGCCGATCGATTGCACGGCGAAACTGAAATCGCGTCCCAAGGTCGCCGGCTCGCCGAACAACAATACGAGGATGGGGAACCCGACCGTGCCGCCGCCCATGGGCGTCGAGCCCGCAACGTAGGACCCGAAGGCCATGGCGACGGCGATGCCGTAATGCGCGATTACCGTGCCCCAATAGTCGCCATAGACGACGAGGGTCACCCAGGCCGCATAGAAGACGGCCAGCCAAACAAGGAAAAGCTTCGGCGACGGTTTGAAACGCACCGCGCGATAAACTCCCCCAAACGATCGACGCTATCGCAAGCGGCAACGACACTAGAAATATCAGGGCGCGCTGAAACCAACAAGCGGGTCCGGCCGCGGTCATCGTTTCGGGCGGCCGCGAAAGCGCTCGGCAGTCGTCCGGCAGTTCAAGCCGCGGGGGCGGCGGCCTTCTTGCCCTTCGGCTCGGGCTTCGGCTTGGCGCCGGCCTTCGCGGTCACCGTGCCGAAGATCTTGCCCTTGGCGGCTTCCACCAGGATCTCCTCGGCCTCGCGCAGCGTGGTGGCGTAGGCGTCGGCCTCGGCGGTGTCGAGCAGGGCCTTGACGCTGGCGCGGTCGTGCTCGTCCGACCAATAGGCGACGAGGATTAGCGTGCCCTTGGGCAGGATGCGCCGCAAGCGCCGCACGAGATAGCGGATATGGGCGGGGCCGGTGCCGAGACCGAGATAAGACAGGCACACGGCCTTCGCCTCCGTGCCGGTGAGGGTGGTGATATGCCCCGCGGAAATCTCCTCGGGCGGGAAGGCCTTCGCGCCGATGCCGCGTTTGGCCAAGACGGCGGCGAGCATGGCGGCCGCGGCCTCGTCCAGCATGGAGCGTCCGCCGATAACGAGGACCGGCGTGTCCACCACCCAACCGGGCGCGAGCGCGTCGCGGGGGACGACGTGGGCCGCATCGGCCTCCTCCTCCGCGGGCGCATCGAGCGAGGCGAGGCCCTCGGAGCGCGCGCCCTCGCCGTTCTTCTCGGGCTGCCTGCGGAACTTGCCGAACCAGCGGCGCGGCTCGAAGTCCGCGAGGTTCTCCAGCATCTCGCTGACCGTTAAGGCGATGCGCTCCATCAGCTCGGCGCTCAGCGCACCGCGCGCCGCGTCGCGCTCGGCGAGCTTCAGGCCGCCCAGCGCCACGGTGGAGAGGTAGCCCTCGAGGCTTTCCTCGCGGAGCGCAAGCTCGGCCTGATAGGTGGCCTCCGCCGCGTCGCCGGTCAGCGCGCGCTGATAGAAGCTCTCCTCCGGGGTCAAGGCGGGTTGGTCGCCGAGCAGCACGTTGAGGAAGTGCAAGCCCTCCACATGGCGGCCGAGCACGTTGAGGCAGACGGTGATGGGCATGGCGATGAGGAGGCCGAGGGGGCCCCACAGCCAGGTCCAGAAGATGGTGGAGCCGATCACGGCGATGGGCGTGACGCCGGTGCCGCGGCCGAAGACTTGCGGCTCGACCACCTGTCCCATGGTCATCTCGCCGGCGACGAACAGTCCGACGACCAGGAGTACGGTCGTCCAGCCGGGATCGATGGCGGCGGCGATGAGCGCCGGCGCGGCGGCGGCGATATACGAGCCTACATAGGGCACGAAGCGCATGAGCATGGCGAGGATGCCCCAGGCGACCGGGCTCGGCATGCCGATGGCCCAGAGCGCGAGGCCGATGAACACGCCATAGGCGGCGTTGATCAGCACCTGGCTCAAGAAGTAGCGGGAGAGGCGGGTCGCCGCATCGCTCATGGTCGAGGTGGCGCGCTGGAGGTCGGAGGCGCCGAACAGGCGGATGAGGCGGTCGCGCAGATCCTCGCGCTGAAGCAGGATGAAGACCACGAACAGGAGCACGATGCCGGCGGTAACGAGCGGCGGGAGCAGCGTGCCGGCGATGTTCTGGTAGAGCTGCAGCCCGGTCGGCTCGGGCTGTTGGATCACGACGGGGACGGGCTCGCGCTTCGGATGCTCGGCCGGCTCGCCGACCTCGACCTCGTCGGGGGCGGCGTCGGGCGAGGGCTGGTTGAGCTCCGCCTGCAGGTCGGTGAGCACGTCGCCCGCCTTTTGCAGCACCTTCGATTCGCTCGTGGTGGCGCGGAGCGAGGCGATCTTCTCGGACAGCGTGACGCGATAGTTCGGCAGATCGGCGGCGAGCTTGGTCGCCTCGCGCGAGATCAGCCAGCCGAGACCGCCGATGATGGCGAAGGCGGTGATCACCACGATGGCGACGGCGAGAACGCGCGGCACGTTGATCCGGCGCAGCAGGAGGAGCGGCGGGGTGAGCACGAAGCTCAAGAGGATGGCGAGCGCCAGCGGCAGCAGCACCTCGCGCCCGAAATAGAGCCCGCAAATGACGATGGTCGCGATCAGGAGACCTTGCAGGATGCCTGAGCGGTTGTCGGACGCGCTTGCGAACAGGGACGGACGGGGCGGCATGACGGTCTCCCGGCAGGGCCGGCGCGCCAAGCCACCCGTGGCTCCGCTGAAGGGCCCTGCCGGCGCTCGGCTTCCGGAGCATTCCCGCGCTCCAGGAGCGGCATTCTGACCTGAATTAAACAAGAAACGGTTGAAACGCCCAGCCGGTTCCGAATAGCCGCGGTGAAACAATCTGTTAGACGAGCACCTGCGCCTTCGCGTGAACTCATGGCGCGCTCATGGGTTAGCCCCCTCTAGGCTTCGAAAGAGAAAGGAGGCGAACCGTGACGAAGAGTCTTTTCCTGAGTACTGCGCTTGCCGCCGGTTTGGCGTTCGCCGGTTCGATGCAGCCGGCCGCCGCCGCGCCGTCAGCGCCTGCCATCGACCAGGGCGCGTCGCAAAGCGCGCTTGTGACGAACGCCGCGTGGAGCTGCGGCCCGCGCCGCTGCGTGTGGGTGCCCGGGGTCACCGGTCCGATACCGAGATACGCCATGAACTGGGGAGCACCGCCCTACCCCAATTGCTATTGGAAGCGCGGCATCCTCGGCAACTGGAAGCAGAAGTGCGACGACTAGTACGCGTTTACTAGGGAGGAGCTCTCCTCCCCGTCCAAGGAGCAGCCGGTGGGCTCAACGACAGCCCACCGGCCTTCTTATATTTGACGCGCTCCTTTAGATCTCCTCGTCGCCGCGGACCATGGGCTTGAAGATCTGGCCCGTGTCGAGGGTGTCGGCGTTGCAGAGATATTGGAAATTCGTGCGCCGCTTGCGGTCGAACATGTCCATGTACTCGGCGAAGCCCCACACGACGATGGTCGCATCGCCGTTCATGACGCGGTCGGCGAGGCTCGGCGTGGAGGGGCATTCCGTGATCTCCACGATCGTGGCATCGCGGCCGAGCCGCGAGCGTGTCGCGCTCTTCGCCCGGTCGGGCAGCGGCATGGTCGGCACAAGGTCCTCGTCCGCAACGTCGCGGATGCCGATCTGCGTTGCGCTTCTGATCTTGAAGGCGGGCGTCTGACCGGTGTTGCGGAAGGCGACCTTCACCTTGACGATGCCCTCGGACTCCGGCGTCTCGATGAACTCGAGCTTGTCGACATCGAGATAGGCGCGCAGCTCCTCCTCGCGGTCGGCATTGGCGGGCGCCGCACCGCCGCCGCCGAGGCCGGCATTGCGCGCCGCGCGGCGCGCGCCGAACGCCGCCATCAGAAGCGGAATGAACATCAGAAGCAGGAGCAGGGTCGCCAGCGCTGCGAGCAGCATCAGCAAGCGCGATATCGCCGCCGTGCGCGCGGAGGCCGCGGCTGTCTTCTCGGCAGCTTCCGCCGTGCGCCATTGCTGGCAGAGATCGCCCTGATAGGGGTGCTGGACGTTCTCGCAAGGCTTGGCGATGTCCCACGCTTTCGTCTCTTCGGCGGCCGGTTCCTCCGGTGCGGCTTCCTCGGGCGCAGCCTCATCCGGTGCGGCTTCCTCCGGCGCGGCCTCCTCGGGTGCTGCTTCCTCAGGCGCGGCTTCCTCCGGTGCGGCTTCCTCGGTCGGCACTTGCTCCGTTGGTGCTGCTTCCGGTGCGGTCTCGCCGGCCGGCGCATCCTGACCGAAGACGACGGGCGGCGCGAGCGCGACAGATGCGAAGGCGAGCGTGATCGCGGCCGCGGCAGCGCGCAGGCAAGCGAAGATACGAGACAGATCATAATAAGACATGGTGGTGCGCAGCCGCGAAATTTTCCCCTGGCGCCGCATCCTATTCATCGAAACGCCGGTTGTCTCGCTTTCAAAGACACTTAGCGCGCACTTCTTCTCCGCGTCCCTAAATGGGACATTTGCTGGGGAGATCCGCCGAAACGAAAGCGACCCCGGGGAAGACCCCGAGGCCGCAAAGACCGTCTTGCGTTGAGGCAGGCTGACTAATTCGCAGCCTGCTTCATGCTCTGAAGCTCGGTGGAGACGTCGGCGACCGGCTGGGTCGACTTCTCCATCTCGATGGTGCGGATCTCACCATTGGCCGCCTTGATGGCCTCTTTCAGATCGACCACGCGGATCGACTGATCCTGGAAGGTGCGGAAGTACCAGCGCAGATTCTTGAGGTCGTTGACGCTGGTCCACTCCGTGATCTCAGGGGTCGGCTGACCGACGGAGCCGTTGATCACCGAGCCCTTGGGGATGTCGAACTGGTTCAGGATGTGGAAGGCGCTGAGCACGGCGTCCTCGGCGTTGGCATTGGGCGTCGCCGCCTGGCTGAACATCGCGGCGCGCACGAAGCGCGAGGGCGGCGTGAAGTCACCCGGGAGGCCAAGCATGCCGGAGCCCGATCCGATGGCATTCAGCGTCACCGGGCCGAGCTTGTCAGAGGTGATGTCCTTGGCGGTGAGGTTGAGATAGTTGTCGAGATTGGTCATGTGCCAGTCGTAGCTCGGCGCGTTGGTCATGACGCCGAGCGGCGCGTCGATCACTTGCAGCACGCCGTCGCGCGGCTCAACCGCGATTGACTTGCCCGACTTGTCCTGAATGAAGAAGTGCACGTCAGCGGGCATGCCCTTGGCGCTGCCGAGGCCGGGCATCGGCGTGGGCACCATGACGGTGTCCTTCAGCGCGGCCTTGACCTCATCGACCGTGGCGAAGTTGCCGAGCACCCACATGCCGAAGTCCTGCGGCGCGAGTGCGTGCGACGCGTTCTCCTTGGTCGCTTCCGCGTATTGGGCATAACCCGGGAAATAGAACAGGCCGATGGACAGGCCCTGGTCGTTCAGGCCGTCGATGATCGCCGCCTCGTCGAAAGCGTTGGCGCCGACAATGCCATAGCGGGTCTTGTAGGAGAGACCCTTGCTGCCGTCGGGCAGCGTGGCGGCAAACTCTTTGCCTGCGGGAACGACGATGACGTTCGACTGAAGCGGAAAGCCGAACTCGAGCGTGCGGCCGCGGATGGCGGCGCCGTCCTGGGCTTTCAGACTAATGCCGGTGCAGGCGAAGCCCGGCGTGGTGGCGAAGGCGAGCGAGGCGGCAAGCGTGAGAATCGCAGCGCGGCGAAGCATGATGGTGTCCTCCCAAGATGACTGTGGCGGATCATCGTGCCGGCGGCTTAAAGCGCCATTAAGCACGCGCCGGAGCCTTGCCTCAGGCTTAAGGGCGTGTGGCCGAAGTCCAGAGAATTTGCGGCAATGTTGCGGCTCACACCACTGCGCCGAACAGGGAGCCGATGTAGTAGGTGGCCGCTGCTGCGGCAGCGCCAATGGCCAGCATGCGCGCCCCGCCGAGAAAGGCGTTCCTCCCCGAGAATAGGCTCAAGGCGGCGCCGACGCAAAACAGCGCCGTGCCCGAGATGAGCGAGGCGATCAGAATGCCGTGGGCGGATAGACCAAACACGTAAGGGATCAACGGCAGGCTGGCGCCGACGGAAAAGGTGAGGAAGGACGAGATGGCGGCGCCCGCAGGCGAGCCCAGCTCGTCGGGGTTGAGGCCGAGCTCCTCGCGGCTCAGCGTGTCCAAGGCCTTCTCAGGGTTGGCGATGAGGTGGTTGGCGACGTGGCGCGCCTCCTTAATCGGAATGCCGCGCGCCGCGTAGATCAGCGCAAGCTCCTCGGCTTCCTCTTTCGGGTAGCGCTCGAGCTCGTCCTTCTCTTGCCCGATCTGGTGCTCGAACATCTCCTTCTGCGACAGCATGGAGATGAATTCGCCCGCCCCCATGGAAAAGGCGCCGGCGAGGAGACCGGCGACGCCGGTCAAGAGGATGACGTTCGCGCTGGTCCCGGCGCCGGCGACGCCCATGACCAGGCAGGTGTTGGAGACGAGGCCGTCATTGACGCCGAACACGCCGGCACGCAGCGTACCGCTGCCATAGTTCTTATGCTGGCGTCCGACTTCTTCCACGGAAGTCGGCCAGGGATGGCCCTGCCCGCTTTCATCCCCCGACGATGTCGCCTTGCCGCGATAGACCGACACGCCGCGCACCTTGGAGGCGGAGAGCACGTGGCGCATGGCGCGCGGGCCGAAGATTCCGAGCAGGAAGACCGTGAGGCGCGAGCGAAGCGACGGCGTGAAGCTGGGGACCGGCTTCAAATCCTTGGCGAGGATTCCCGCCTGCTTCTCGGCCGACGCCGCCATGTCCCGGAAGAGCTTGGCACGGGTCGGCTCCGACTCGGTCGCAGCCACGGCGCCGGAGAGATAGGCGGCCGTCTTCTCGGAACGCCAGCGCTCAAGCGTGTTTTCCATGCGTGCCCCCCCCCCCGCCCGCTCACACCATGGCGATCTTGCCCGTCGCAAGCTCATAGACGCCACCCTTGATGGCGACTTTACCCGAACTCACCGCCTTGCCGATGACATCGGATCGCGTCTTCAGCTCTCTCATGCCGAGCCGGACGTTCTCGTTGATGGTGGTGGCGAGGAGATCGCTCGGATGCTTGGCGTGGGCGGCATCGACCGCAGGCTGGATCGCCTTCACCAGCTCAGGGAGATGGCCGGGAAGCTTGCTGCGCTCCCGCGCCGACTGGAGCGCAGAGGCAACGGCGCCGCAGCTTGAATGTCCGAGCACGAGGATGAGCGGCACGCCGAGGACAGCCACCGCGAACTCGAGGCTCGCAAGCCCGTATTTGCTGACCACATTGCCGGCATCCCGCACGACGAAGACCTTGCCGGGACCCTGGTCGAAGATGATCTCCGGCGGGACGCGGCTGTCGGCGCAGGCGAGCACCCCGACGATGGGCGCTTGCCCTTCCGCGCGGGCCGCACGGCCGACCGAGAAGTCCCGCTCCTTAGGCGTGCCCGCAATATAGTTAGCGTTGCCTTGCATGAGCTGGTCGAGCGCATCCGACGGAGGAATGTCGTTCGGCGCCGGCTTGTCATCGGCAGCGCGAGCGCGACGGGAGGCAAACGCGCTCGCCGCAAGCAGCGTGCCGGCGCCGGCCATCAGATGCCGCCGCGAGATAAATCTGGAGTCGCAATTTCCGCACATTGGCTTTGAGTCTCCCTTGCTGGCGCAGCGCACTGGCGCGCCGCGACGGTCAACTCAACCCTTACGCGGTCAATTCTTAAGACTTAGATTTCCCGATCTAAGCGTTTTTAGGTTTGGACAGGATCATCCGGTAGCAGTCGAGATTGCGGGCCAGGAACTCGTAGGCCGCGCCCCATAGGTAGAGCCGGAAGCGGCGATACTCGAACTCGCCGAACGTCTTCAACACATAGTCCTTGTTGGACTCGAGATTCTCGGCCCACTGCTTGAAGGTGAGGTAGTAGCTCCAACGATCGCTGTGCAACTCCTCGCATTCGAACTCCGTCTTGTTCATCTTGTTGAGGAAGTCGTCGAGCACGAGGAAAGAGTGATTGCCCGGGTAGATGTAGCGCACCATGAAAGTTGAAAGCTCATACTTCTTGCGCGCGGCGCTGCCGTCGAGAAACACGAGGCCGCCCGGCTTCAAGAGCCGATAAAATTTCCGCAGCACCTTCTCGTAGTTCGGCAGGTGCTCGATGACGCCCATGATGACGATGGCGTCGAACGGCTCGTCGGGCTCGTAGTCGTAAAAGTCCGTGAGCAGGATGTCGAACTGGTCGCCGAAATTGGCAAGCTTGTCGCGCAGGAAGGCCTGCGACACTTCCGAATTGGTGATGCCGGTGTATTGGATGCCGGATTGCAGCGCATGGCCCGAGAACGCGCCCCAGCCGGGACCGATCTCCAGCACGCGCTTACCCTGCCCTAGCTCGCATTTCTCGATGGCCCAGTCGAACTTGCGCTGCAGCGCCTTCGACAGCGGCTCGGCGTCGTTCTCGTAGATGCCTTGGCTGTAAGCCGGAAAGACGGGATCGAGGAAGCTCAGGAACAGTTTCGGATCGAGATTGTAGTGGGAGGCGATCGCCTGCTTGTTGGTGTAGACCTGCCCGAACAACATCGGCTGAACGAAGCGCCAGGCGGCAACCAATGGATGGCTGTCATCGAGGGAGGCGCGCAGCGCGAACGGCTTCAGCATGTCGCCTTCGATGTCGATATCGCCTTGCAGATACGCCTCGGCGATGTCGCCTTCGTCCAGCGTGCGCAGCGCCTTGATCGCGCGGTCGTTGTGAAGATCGACATGAAACTCGGGATTGCCCTGGCCGATGTTCCGCTTCGCGCCGTCGGGCAGCTCGATGGAGAAGGGCGTCGCGATCCCGCCGACACGATTGATGAAGGCGTCGAGCGTGCTTGCGGCTGATGACATACAAAATCCCCCGGCTTTGTTGCGTGCCCGCGGGTCTCCGCAGGCGGGTGTTCTTGGCGTTTGGCGGTGATTGTGCCCCGGAAGCGGTCGGAATGAAATGCCCGTGTAGGAACCCCGGGAAATCCTGCTGTTGCGGAAGTGCCGATTCCTCGGGTTATGATCCGCCTCCGCCGCCAGAAGAGGGTTCGAAAACATGCATTGTTTGACGTGCTGCCTGAGGCCTGTTGTCACGGCCATCGCCGCGCTTTGCCTCGGTCTCGGGTTTGTCCCAGAGGCCCACGCAGATAAGCCCGGCGCCATCCTCAATGTCTGGCCGCTCCAAGGCGGCGGCCCGAGCGCTGGCGACGGCGGCGGGGGCCAAGCATTTCGCATTCTCTACCGCTCCACCGGCCTCAAAGGGGAGCCCATCGAGGTCTCCGGCGCGATCTTCATCCCCCCAGGCAAGGCGCCCCCGGAGGGCCGCAACGTGATCGCCTGGGCGCACCCGACGTCCGGGGTCGTCGAGAAATGCGCGCCGTCTCTCATGCCGGACACGGCCGGCATGATCTGGGGCCTCCAGTCGATGCTCGCCAAAGGCTACGTCGTGGTCGCTACAGATTATCCGGGGCTCGGCACGCCCGGCATCCATCCCTACCTCATCGGCGTCAGCGAAGGACGCGCCGTGCTCGATTCGGTGCGCGCCGCCCGCGCCATGCCGCAATCGGGCGCCTCGAACCGCTTCGTGGTCTGGGGCCATAGCCAGGGAGGGCACGCGGCACTCTATACGGGCGAGCTCGCGAAATCCTATGCGCCGGACCTGGAGCTGCTCGGTGTCGCCGCGGCGGCGCCCGCCACCTACCTGATCGAGCTGTTCGACGCCGACAAGTCGAGCGCCGAAGGGAAGGAGCTCACGGCCATGACGATCTATTCGTGGTCGAATCTCTATAACGACCCCGCTTCGAGTCTCGTCGAGCCCGACGCCACGGCTGTCTACGAGGCGATGGCTAATGACTGCATCGAATCGGTCGCCGAGTTCGAGGCGCTCGACAAGGCTGAGAAGCCGCTCACCCACGAGACGTTCCTGAAGGCCAATCCCGCAAAGACCGAGCCGTGGGAGTCCATCATGAAGCGCAACACGCCGGGACAAGAACCGGCGGGCGCGCCGGTGTTCATCGCGCAAGGCACCGCCGACACGACCGTGCGGCCCGCCATCACCAAGCAGTTCGGCGATGCGCTGTGCAAGCAAGGCACCAAGGTGATGTTCGTCGAGCTGCCGGGCACGACGCATACCTTTGCCGCGCGCGACAGCGTCAACACGGCGCTCAAATGGATGGACGACCGGTTCCGCGGCGCACCGGCGCCAAGCGTGTGCGGGAAATAGCAGCCGGCATTAGAGGATGGCCGCGATCAGAATTACCACGAAGATGATCAGAAAGACGAAGAACAGGACCTTCGCCACCCGCGCGGCACCGCGCTCAAGTTTCGTATAGCCGAACGCGCCCGCGATCAGCGAAATCACCAGCGCGATCAGCGCCCATTTGAGAAGGTCCATTCCGTCCTCCTATCGGGTGATACGGATGGTGGTGTTGCCGGCACCGTACTGCTTCACCAGCGAATAGAGCTTCGCAGCGTTCGAGGGATGCAGCCGCACGCAGCCGTGGGAGGCGGGGCTGCCGAGATACTTGGTCTCGTACGAGCCGTGGATCGCGTAGCCCTTATAGAAGAAGATCGAGTAGGGCATGGGCGAGCCGCTGTAGATGGTTGAGCGATGATAGCGCGCGAGGGTTTGCGGCTTGAAGGTGCCGGTCGGCGTGCGGTAGCCGCGACGGGCCGTCGACACTGGCCAGCTATAGGCGGCCTGGCCGTTCACATAGACCTGCATGCGCTGGTGCGAGAGGCTGACCTGGGCGAGCACCCCAGCGAAGGCGGCGCTGGGAAGGGCGAGCGCCAGGCTGGAGAGCGCGGCTAGTAACAGGCAACGTCGCATGATTGGTCTCCCTCTGGTCCGGCTGGTGTGCCCGCCGCGCGAGATGCGCGCGAAGCATCCGGCGGCTCTCAAAAATCACGATTTGGTCCAGACTAAGGGTATCGCCTGAATATCTCCTGAACACGGCGAGACCGCCCCCGAATCGGTGCGCGTACCAATCAATCATAGGGGCAATGGGCTCCAATTGGGTGCGATCTGATGCTAGTCTTGGGGAAAACGGGGTCGAGGGGCGATGCGCGGGCTAATCCTGAGCCTCACAGTGCTGTTGCTTTGCTGTGGCGTGGCCACCGCGCAGATGCGCATCCAGCCGAGCGTCACCAAGTCGGTCGCGACGAAGACGACGGACAAGCCGGCGCCGGCGCCCGTCAAAAAGAAGGCGCCCCCGCCGAAGACCCCACCGGCGCAAGAGCTGTTCGGCTCGGTGATGTCTCCCGCCCCGCTCGCAGCGCGGTCGATCGGCAGCTACTCAAGAGGCTGCCTCGCGGGCGGCATCTCACTGCCCATCAACGGCCCCGATTGGCAGGTGATGCGGCTCTCGCGCAACCGCAATTGGGGCACGCCGCAACTCGTCGACTTCCTCGAACGCTTTGCCAGCGACGCAAGGGCGCTCGACGGCTGGCCCGGCCTTCTCGTCGGCGACATGTCGCAACCGCGCGGCGGCCCGATGCTCACCGGTCATACGAGCCATCAAGTCGGGCTGGACGCCGATCTTTGGCTCACCCCTATGCCGGACCGCACTCTGTCGCCGCAGGAGCGGGAGAATATCGTCGCCGTTTCGATGCTGAAGGACCCGCTCACTGTCGATCCTGAGAAGTTCACGATCTTGCAGGTGAAGCTCATCAGGCGGGCTGCGTCCTACCCGCAAGTGGCACGCATCTTCGTGCATCCCGCCATCAAGAAGGCGCTCTGTGACATGGCCGATGAAGTCGGCAAGGACCGGTCGTGGCTCTCCAAGGTGCGGCCGTGGTGGAACCACTACTATCACTTTCATGTGCGCCTCAAATGCCCGCCCGACATGGACGGCTGCGTCAACCAGGCTCCCGTGGGCAGCGAGGACGGCTGCGACGGCAAGGAACTCGACAACTGGTTCGCCATGCTGAAGAAGTCGGCGATCTGGCAAGCCCAGAACGCCCCCAGTTCCGGCACCGAGTCGGCACCGCGGAAGAGGAAGGAGACTCCCCTCAACAATTTGCCAAGCGATTGCCGCACGGTGCTTACGGCGGGCGGGAACGAACCTCTGACCGCAGAGGACGAGCTGCCGCCCGAAGCCGTTGCCGCCATGGAGGCGAAAGAGGCCGGGCCTCCACTTCCGCGACTCACCCAGGCGCAGCTTGAGACCTTGCTCAACGGCGGCAAGCTCGGCATGCCGCTCCCCGACCGCAATCCGAAGCGCTGACCCTGCGCGCAAGAGCAGCAGCCGCGCCCCCTTCAACTCTCAGGGCGGATCGGGCACAATCCCGCTCATGTTGCAGCGGCGGGCAAATCCTTTCGAGGGTCAGAAAAATGTCTTCGGCGAGCCGCTCAAAGGCTGCTCCGACCGGCCGATGACCGGGTTCTACCGCACCGGCTGCTGCCACACGGGACCTGAGGATTTCGGCCTGCACACGGTGTGCGTCGAGGTGACGGCGGACTTCCTGGCGTTCTCCAAGTCGCGCGGGAACGATCTCTCCACGCCGCATCACGATTTCGGATTTCCGGGGCTTAAACCCGGCGACCGCTGGTGCCTGTGCGCGGCGCGCTGGCGCGAAGCCTTCGAAGCCGGCAAAGCGCCCCGCGTGATCCTCGGCTCGACCCACGAGGCGACCCTCGAGGTCGTCGATCTGGACGACCTCAAGCGCTACGCCATCGACTTGGCGTGACGTGATCGTCCTCACAATCGACATGGCTTGAGGCGGCAGGCCTCTCCAAGCCTTCTTGTTGGCGACGCCCGGAGGTGGCAGCATAGCCCGCATGGCCAAGACAAAGCAGGCTGCAAAGAAGTCGGCGCCTGCCGCGGCGCCGAGGCCGCGCAAGAAGCGGCAGATCTATCTCGAAGGTCACAAGCGGAAGTTCCTGGTGGTCGTCGACGAGACCCCGGAATGCGAAAGCGCGCTCGCCTTCGCGGCAAGCCGCGCCCAGCGCACCAAGGGCCAGCTTGCGCTTCTCTACGTGATCGAGCCGGAAGACGAGGCGCTGCATTGGCTCGGCGTCGAGGAGATCGCGCGCGAGGAGGGTCAGAACAAGGCGAAGGCCGTGTTCCGCCTGTTCGGGCGCAAGCTCAGGGCCATGGGCTTCGAGGATCTGGTGCCGGAGGAGATCGTCCGCGAGGGCGCCAAGGCGGACGAGATCCCCAAGGCGATCGAGGAGGACCAGGATATCGGCGTGCTGGTGCTCGGCGCCTCGAAGGACCCGTCGGGGCCGGGACCTCTCGTCTCCAGCCTTGCCGGCGGCAAGGCCGTGGGCTCGTTCCCCGTGCCGATCACGGTGGTTCCCGGTCACCTCAGCACGGAGGAAATTCTCGCTCTGGCATGATCCGCTCCCTATATCTAGCTCTGGCGCCTTTAGGGGTAAGTCGACATGCCTTGGCGGTTCATCGCGCGGCGGGATCTCCTGGCGATCGTGTTGGGCGCCGTCCTGATCGTGGTCCTCGCATTCGTCTACGTGAAAGTCACCCCCGCCGTCCGGAAGGCGAACGGCGGATTCGGGCCCGAGTGGGAATGCGAGAATCCGGGCCGCGGCGATCCGATTTGCATCAAGAAACCCGTGGAAAGCCCCGCGCCAAGAGGGGCCGAGCAGCCTTGACTTTGGGTCCTCGCGGGCTCAATTAAGGAATAGAACGGTTCTAAGCTATTGCGGCTTTTGTCAGGGCCGCAGCCCCGAGCCTAAGAGGCGCCGACGATGTTCATTCAGACCGAAGCCACCCCGAATCCCGCCACCCTGAAGTTTCTTCCGGGCCGCCCTGTGCTCGGCGAGGAGAACGCGATCGAGTTCCGCGACCGCGCCGAAAGCGAGGGCTCGCCGCTCGCCCAGCGCCTGTTCGACATCGACGGCGTGAAGGGTGTGTTTCTCGGCTCGGACTTCATCAGCGTCACCAAGGGCGAAGGCGAGTGGCAGCATCTGAAGCCGGCCATTCTCGGCGCCATCATGGAGCATTATCTGTCCGGCGAGGCGATGACGGATGGTGCGCCAGATCAGTATGACGGTGTGAACGAGTCCTTCGCGCCCGAGGACGCGGAGACGGTCAAGACGATCAAGGAGCTGCTCGACACGCGGGTGCGCCCGGCCGTGGCGCAGGATGGCGGCGACATCACCTTCCAGGGCTATCGCGACGGTGTCGTGTTCCTGCATATGCGCGGCGCCTGCTCGGGGTGTCCCTCCTCGACCGCGACGCTCCGCCACGGCATCGAGAACCTGCTCCGGCACTTCATCCCCGAGGTGCAAGAGGTCCGTCCGGTTTGACGGACAAGCTGCCAGACGCCGCTCTCGCTCAGCTCTTCCACGACGCGCGCACGCACAACGCGTGGGGCGACAAGGACATCCCCGACTCTCTGCTGCATGAGATCGTCAAGCTCGTGAGTCTCGGTCCGACATCGGCAAATTGCGAGCCGGCGCGGTTTCTCTTCGTCAAGTCGCGCGAAGCGAAGGAGCGGCTGAAGCCGCATCTGTCGGAAGGCAATCGCGACAAGACCATGAAGGCGCCGGTGTGCACCATCATCGGCTACGACCTCGACTTCTACGAGCACCTGCCCAAGCTCTTTCCGCACACTGACGCGCGGAGCTGGTTTGCAGGCAAGCCCAAGAAGATCGAGGAGACGGCGTTCCGCAACGGCTCGCTGGAAGGCGCCTATCTCATCATGGCGGCGCGGGCGCTCGGGCTCGATTGCGGACCTATGTCTGGCTTCGACAATGAGGGCGTCGACCGCGAATTCTTCGCCGGGACCAACATCAAGTCGAACTTCCTCTGCAGTCTGGGATATGGCGATCCTTCGGTGCTGAAGCCGCGCTCTCCACGCCTTCACTTCGACGACATGGCCCGCATCCTTTAAGAAGCTCCCCATGAACATCCTCGCGCTCGACACCAGCATGGGCGCCTGCTCCGCCGCCGTGCTCCGCACCGCCGAAGGCGCGCGCCGGCTGGACGCGTTCCAGGTGGAGATGCAACGCGGCCATGCGGAGGCGCTGATGCCTTTGGTGGACAAGGCGCTGACGACGGCCGGAATCACGGCCCAAGATCTCGATATCGTCGCGGCGACGGTCGGACCCGGCAGCTTCACCGGCGTGCGCATCGCCATTGCCGCGGCGCGCGGGCTCGCGCTCGTGACTCACGCGAAGCTGTACGGCATGGACAGCCTCACGGTGATGGCGCGGGCCGCGCTCATGGACAGGTTGGCACCTGCCGGCCCGTTCGCGGTCGTCGTCGATGCAAGGCGCGGCATGCTCTATCTCGGAATCTACGACGCGCATGGCGGCAAAATCGAGGGCCCTCTGCTCACCGCGCCGGACGAGGCCGCGACGCTTCTGCCGCCCGAGCTTCGCCTTGCTGTCGGAAGCGGCGCGCAAATCCTCGCCGACGCAACAGGCGCGCGGCTCGAGCCGGCGCTTCCCACGCTTCAGCCGAGCGCCGAGGCGCTCGCCGAGATCGCGCTCGAGAGCGGCGAGACGACCGCGATGTTGCGTCCGCTCTATTTGCGGCCGCCCGACGCCAAGCCGCCAGCGCAACCGGTGGAGCGACGCTGATGGCGCCCGTCGACCGCCAGCTGCACGCGCCCGCCGTGCATCGCGCCACGCCGACCGATGCCGCCGTCATGTCCGCCATCCACGCGAGTTGTTTGAGCCCGGGCTGGGACGAGGCCACCATGGCTCAATTCCTCGTCAGCCCGGGGGTATTGTGTCTGATGGGAGCCGTCGCGGAGATCATGGCAACGCCTGGGGGGCTCCTGATCGCGCGCCGCGCTGACGATGAGGCCGAGCTCTTGACGCTCGCCGTGGCCCCGCCTTGCCGGCGCGCCGGCCTCGGCCGCGCTCTGCTCAAACAGGCAATCGGCGATTTGCGCACGAGCGGCGCGACGCAGCTTTTCCTGGAGGTGGACGAAGGCAATGAGGCCGCGCTCGCGCTTTATCGTGCATTCGGCGCACGCCCGGTCGGGC
Organism: uncultured Methyloceanibacter sp.; assembly: GCA_964530895.1. GTDB lineage: Bacteria > Pseudomonadota > Alphaproteobacteria > Rhizobiales > Methyloligellaceae > Methyloceanibacter. The sequence goes on from CAZHCN010000003.1 coordinate 33,825, forward strand.
GCCGCCCAGGCTATTACGAAAGCGGCGCGAATGCCCTGATCTTCAGCCTTGCCCTTTCAGAGTCACCCTCCGATGATGGGCAAATCGCCGAGGAACCACATGACGACCAGCGATAGCGGGAGGTCCATGTCCGGGCCAGCGATACGTGAAAGCAGGCTGGAGCGCCTTTGCGCCGACCGGGGCATGCGCATGACCGGCCAGCGGCGCATCATCGCCCGCGTGCTGTCCGACGCCCACGATCATCCCGACGTGGAGGAGGTCTACCGGCGGGCGAGCGCACGCGATCCGCGCATCTCGCTTTCGACCGTTTACCGGACCGTGCGCCTCTTGGAGAACGCCGGCATCGTCGAGCGCCACGATTTCGGCGATGGCCGCGCGCGTTACGAGCCCGCGCGCCGCGATCATCACGACCACCTGATCAATGTGAAGACGGGCGAGGTCATCGAGTTCAAGAATGAGGACATCGAGCGCCTGCAAGAGCGCGTCGCCAAGGAGCTCGGCTTTCGCCTGACCGGGCACCGTCTCGAACTGTTCGGCCTCCCCCTCAAGAACGGAAAATAGACCGGTTTCCGGCCCGTTTGACTTCGCGCCCGCGCCGGGACAACGTGGTGGCAGGTCTGCGCAACAAAAACACAGGGGTGGGTCATGGGAATGCGCGTTTTTCTCGCGGCAGCACTGACGTTGCTCTGTAGTACCGCCTTTGCGGAGCACGCCTTCACCTTGGAGCCTGACACGGCGCCCGGGGCCGCGCCGGCACCGGCGACCCCACCGGCCGTCGCGCCGGCAACGCCTCCTGCGGTTGCGCCCGCGCCCCCGATCATCGTGCAAGTGCCACAAGCTGCGCCTCAGCCGGCCCCTCAAGTCCAGGTCACTTTGCCGTCTGAGGTCGATGTGCATCTGGTCACGGCAGACTCCCGCGAGGTCTGCACTGTCAGCGACTGGGGCTACGGCGAGATCCGTAGAGATTGCCGCACGGAGGCGCTGCCGCCGTCGCACGGCAACCCTGCCTTGCGCGGCATCTGCACCACCCGCTACGGGCTGCGCACCTGCTATTGATATTCGGTCCGCGATCCGACTGACGGGAGTCTCATGAGAAGCGTGCGCGCGTTCCTGGTGCTGGCGGCGTTCTTCGCCTTTACGCTTCCCTTGATGCCGTTTCAGCTTCTGTTCGTGTGGACCGGCTCGCGCTACGCCCGCACCTTCCCCCATTGGTATCACCGGCAGGTGTGCAAGATCATCGGCGTCCGCCTCAACATCGAGGGCGAGGTCGCTGAGGAGCAGGGCGTGCTGCTCATCTCCAATCACGTCTCGTGGATCGACATCACGGTATTGTCGGCGGTGGCGCCGGTCTCGTTCGTGGCCAAGCAGGAGGTCTCGACGTGGCCGTTCGTCTCCTGGCTCGCCAAGCTGCAGCGCTCGGTGTTCGTCGACCGCGAGCGGCGCAACGAGGTGGGCGCCAAGGCCAACGAGATCCTGCAACGGCTCGAAGACGGCGACCACGTCGTGCTGTTCGCCGAAGGCACCTCGAGCGACGGCAACGGCGTGCTGCCGTTCCGGACCGCATTGTTCGCCGCAGCCAAGCCGACCGGCGGTCAGAAAATGGGGTCGAAGGTCTCGGCGCAGACGCTCGCGCTCGCCTACACGAGGGTCTACGGGCTGCCGATCGGCCGCCGCGCGCGCCACCAGGTCGCCTGGTACGGCGACATGGACATGGCGAGCCACGCGTGGAAGCTGCTGGGCCTCGGTCCGCTCGATGCCAATATCCGGATCGGGCCGCCCGTGCCGCTCGACGACTTCCCCGACCGCAAAGCGCTTGCGCGCTATGCGGAGGAGAAGGTCCGGAAGGACGTCGTCGAGCTCTTACGCGGACGGCCCGTAAACGGCGAGCCCGCGTAAGGCCTAGATCGCGCGCCTCAGCCGGATCGTGTCCATGACCGTGGCGGGGGCGAAGGTCCCATTCGGCAGCTGCCGGATGAAGCCTGCCTTCGCCACGTTGGTGAGGGTCACATGGACCCCGCGGTCGGCGATCTCGCCCTCGGCGAAATAACCCTCCTGCACCGCGAGCTGGCAGAGCTCGTCGTGGGTCAGAGCCCCGAGCTCGCTCAGTTTGCGGAGAAGGAAGTCGGCAAGCGGCGGCTGTTGCGGCTGCTGCTGCTGGGGCGCCCTGGCGGCGGGCCGACGCGGCTCGGTCTCAGGGGCCGCGGCAATCGGCGCGCGGCGATAGACCTGAGGCGCAGCCGGCCGGTGCTCGTGCTCGGCCTCGGGTGCCGGCATGGGCTCAGGACGGCACTGATATTCGGCTTCCGCCTGAACGGGCCGGCGGTACGCCTCCGGCTCGGGTGCCGGACGGTGCGGATGCTCGGCTTGCGCGGGCATCGGCCGGCGATAGGGCTCCGCCTCTTGCGCCTGTTGGCGCGGCTGCTCGGCCTCGGCCTGGATGGGCCTACGGTAGGGCTCCGGCGCCGGACGGCGCTGATGCTCTGCCTCAGCCGGCATGGGCCGACGATACGGCTCGGGCTCTTCTGCCGGACGCCGCGGCTCAGCCTCGGCCTGAACAGGCCTGCGATACTGCTCCGGCTCCGGCGCAGGTACCGCCTGACGGCGCGGTGCGGCCTCGGCCGGTGGCGCCGCAGGGCGCCGATCGTCTTGCACCGGCGCGCTGGTCAGCCGCCGATACTCCCCTTCAATGAGTGTCGTCACGGCCTCAAGCTCGGACTGAAGATCTTCGATCTTCGCCAGATGCTCCCGCTTCAACTGCTCAATCCGTTTCTCGAATTGCGCCTCGGCCGCGCTTATCTGCTCCTCGAGGAAGCCGGCACGGTCTTGTAGGTCCCCGCGAATGTCACGCATGGAATGCCCCCTGGATCACTGACCTCAACAGAACGAAGACCGAACAGGAGGTGCTCACAAGCGCAAAACGCCTGCCGACCGCCGTCCGGCACGTTACGCAAACTGTACGGAAAAGCGCCGGACACAGCCGCAGCATCGGCGCTCTGACCGCCATACTACCCCCAACCACCCACCGAGTCTCGCTTTTGCCGATTCGGACGGTTTCGCCCAGCATTGCGGCGATCCGGCGACGCCACTCGGTCCTCTCAGAGGCAAACGCTTAAGTCAAAACCAAGACGCTTTTTGAACAGAGGCGACGAGGCCGGCAGATGTCGCGTCATCATCTTGTCAAATGGTGGGGCGCGGGCGCAGGGGTGGCGACGGTTTTCTCGCCCCGGCGGGGCTTTGGCTTTTTCGTCTCTGGCAAGAAGGCCGCGAGCAGGCCGATGGCCGGCAGAAAAGCACAGACGTGATAGACGAAGGTGATGCTGGTCGCGTCGGCGAGGCGGCCGAGCAGGGCGGCGCCGATACCAGCGATCCCGAAGGCGAGCCCGAAGAACAGGCCCGCCACCATGCCGACCCGGCCAGGCAGAAGGGTTTGCGCGTAAACGATAATCGCCGGGTGGGCCGAGGCCAGGATGAGACCAATGATCACACTCAGCACGGCGGTCCCGACCAGCCCGGCATAAGGCAGGGCCAGGGTGAAGGGCAGAACCCCGAGGATGGACCACCAGATCACGCGGCGCGTGCCAATGCGGTCGCCGATGGGGCCACCGATCACGGTGCCGGCGGCGACCGAGCCCAAGAACAGGAACAGGTAAAGCTGCGCCGTCTGCACCGGCAGGTCGAAGGTGTGGATCAAATAGAAGATGTAGAAGCTCGTGATCGAGACCAAGTAGAAGTGCTTGGAGAAGGTGAGCGTGATCAGGATCAGAATCGACTTCGCCACCTTGCGGCGGCCGAGCTCGGCGATCGCCTTCCGCTCCTCCGCGTGGGACACGCTCCTCAGCTTCAGATTCTTGCCGTACCACGAGCCGATGCCGGCCAGCAGCACCATGCCGAGAAGCGCCACCACCGAGAACCAGGCAATGGTGTGCTGGCCGAACGGGAGCACGATAAAGGCCGCGAGCAGCGGCCCGAGCGCCGTGCCGAAATTGCCGCCGACTTGGAACACGGCCTGCGCCGTGCTGTGACGGCCGCCCGAAGCCAGCCGCGCCACGCGCGAAGATTCCGGATGGAAGACCGAGGAGCCCATGCCGATCAGTGCCGCCGCGGCGAGCACGGCCACATAGGTCGGGGCGAATGCAATCAGGAGCAGGCCGAGCAGCGAGGAGCCCATGCCGACCACGAGGGAGTATGGCGTGGGGTAGCGGTCGGTGAGGTATCCCACCAAAGGTTGAAGCACCGAGGCCGTCGCCTGGAAGGTGAAGGTGATGAGGCCGATCTGGGCGAAGTTGAGCGCGAGGCTCGTCTTGAGCATGGGATAGATCGCCATGATCAGCGACTGAATCACGTCGTTCAGCATGTGACAGACGCTGATGGCGGCAAGCACGGCAACCGCAGTCTGCTGGACCGCGCCATGCTTTGCGCTGCTGTCGGCTTCCATCGCCATGTCTCACGGTCTCCTCAAAGGACGGCCCGAGAATTGGCCCAAACCGTGGATCGAGGGCAAGAGATCATTTCCTCGCGAAGAGCTGCGTAGCCGTGACGAGGCCCCGCGCCTATAGATTTGTACGGTTCCGCAATTCTTCCGCCGGACCGGCAGGACGTTTTTCATGCACCCGATCCTGGTCCTTCAACTCCTCGTCTTGGTGGGCGTGGCCAACGCAAGCCCCCTCGTGGCTAAGAAGATCTTTGGAGAGGCTCTCGCGTTCCCGCTCGACGGCGGGGCGCGGTTCATCGATGGCCGGCCATTTCTGGGCGCGGCCAAGACGATCCGCGGCATCGTGGCCTCGTTGATCGCGACACCCATCGCGGCCGCGCTGACGGGGCTCGGCTGGGAGGTTGGCGCCCTGATCGCCGCGGCGGCCATGGCCGGCGATCTTCTTTCGAGCTTCGTGAAAAGGCGGCTCGGGCTCAAGCCAAGCAGCAAGGCCGTCGGCCTCGATCAGATTCCGGAATCGCTCTTCCCGTTCATCGCTGCAAGATGGCTCTTCCCCGTCATCCTGCTCGACATGGCGGCGGGAACGGTAATTTTCCTTGTCTGCGAAATCGCCGTGTCGCGCGTTCTGTTCAAGCTTCGCCTGCGCGACCAGCCCTACTGACCCGGGCTCGAAGGCGAGCGGCGAAGCTCATGAAGGGTGATCTCGGGCGGGCAATTGAAGCGCACCGGCACGACGGACGAGCCCGTGCCAGGCGCGGTGTAGCCGACCATGCCGTGATGACGCCACGGGCCGCGTCCCAAGCTTCGCGGCAAGACGGCGCTCAGGGTTATGGGAATGCCGCCGGGAAGGCAGATCTGGCCGCCATGCGTATGTCCGCTCAAGAGCACATCGAAATCCGCATGCGCGGCCTGCCGGTAAATCTCCGGTGTGTGCGTCACGAGAATCGAGAACGCGTCGTTGGGGATTTGGTCTGCGACCTTCTCGATGTTCTCCATGCGATAGAAATGCGCGTCATCGACACCGGCGAGATGGATACGCGCGCCGTCGCGCTCGACGATCGCGGTCTCGTTGATCAGCATCCTCACGCCCATCGCCTCCAATCCCGGTACCATGAGAATCGTGTCGTGATTGCCGAGCACGCCGTAGACCGGGCCTTTCAGCGCGGCACAGACATTGGCCATGCAAGCGAGCGACGGCTCGTACGGACCCCAGGTCTGGCCCCGGTAATCGCCAGTCAGGATGCACATGTCGTAGCGGAGCCCGTGGACGAGTTCGGCCGTGCGCGCCATGGCGGCCTTGCTCATGTCGGCATGGAGGTCCGTCATCTGGAGGATGGTGTAGCCGTCGAAGGCCTCGGGCAGGTGCGGGACGTGAATGGGGTTATGCCGGAGCTCGACCTTGGCCGCATTGCGCAAGCCCCGCCAATAGAGGCCGCTCGCCATGAGACACGCGCGGATCGCGGCGTGGCTCACCGGCAGGTTCTCGATGTGGAAGAAGGTGATGCCCTGGCCGAAGACCTGCGCCTCGTGATCCTTCTCGATGCCGAGGCGTTGGCGGGCATGCCGCCGGCCCAGGCGCTTCTCCAGGATCGCAAGAGCATCTTTCTCGGACATCGGACCTCAGACTTGGGCCGACCCCGTTTGAAGAGCAAGACTTCATTTCCTTACGGCTGCGCCGGGTCAGTGCAACTCTTCACGACGGCGTTCGTTAAGCAAGAATCCCCGAGCCGTGCGCCCTAGGACGAGCCCGAAAAGGCTGGGCGCGGCCGTCAGATTTGGCCATGTGCTCCATACGGTCTAAGGTGGACGCGGGATCGAGGACTGATCCAAGGGGGGAACCTTCAAACCGCGTGGGCCGATGCCGGCGCCGAGCGAAAGGAGTTCCGATGAAACTGTCCTCTGAAGCGGTCGAGCAGACCTTGACGCAATTCGAGGCCGAGCCGCTGCCCGAAGATCATCCGGCGGTGGCTCAGCTCAATCAAATCTTCGGCGACCACACATATTTTCTGGACGGCTCCGGCTTGCATATCGTCGAGCCTACGGGGAAGACCAACTCGGGCTCAGAGCAGCAGGCCGTGGTGGTGAAGCTCGCAAGCTGGAGCGACGAGAGCCGTACCAGCCTCGCGCCGCATCCGCCCGAGCCGACCAACACGGTCATCGAGCTCAAAGCGGCTTGAGCCGAAGCGCACTAGGCTATTTCGGCACGAGAAGCGCGTAGGCGACGTAGCGTCTCATGGCTTCGCGTCGCCCACGCGATACGAACAGGCGGACGAGCCCGTACCACGCTTTCATCAGCGGAGGGATCGGCATGGGCCGGTTAAGCCTTTCCGCCTCGTCGGCGACATAGGTGATCTTCTTCACCTCCCAGCCATGCTGACCAAAGAAGGCGAACCAGTCTTTCGGCTCGAAGCGGAACGGCGCGGCCTGCATGAAGCGTGTGCGGATTTTGCTGCTGAATTTGATGGCCTCGGGTGAAAAATAGTCGATGATCCAACCGCGCAGCTTGTCCATTCGCCTGAGATCGTCGGCGAGCGCGGCCACATCGTCTTCGGTCAGATAAGGGGTCACGCCTTCGGTGAGGACGAGGACGGCGCCAGCACGCGCGCTGACCTCGGCGAAGAATTTCTGCCGGGCGCCCGGGTCGGTGAGATCGAGACTTACGCGCTCGAGCGCGCACGCCGGCGTCTCGTCGGCAAGCCGTTCGTTCTTCAGATCGATGACGTGGGGAAAATCCACCTCGATCCAGCGCAAGTCTTTCGGCAAGTCCATGCGGTAGGGGCGCGTATCGAGGCCCGCACCGAGATTGAGAACGGTGTCGACGCCCTGCGCGATCGCATCGCGGATGAAGGCATCGATGATGACGGTGCGGATTACCACCGACCAGCCGCCGGCGAAGCTTCGCGGCACGGTGGCGAGGATCTTGCGGCCGTGCTCGCCGGCAAGTTTCCAGGCCAAGGGGTCCCGGAACAGCGGGTCGGGCCGCTCCGTCTCGAGCCCCCTGATGCCAGCCACGAGGAAGGCCGTGTCGGAGACGTTTTGAATAACTTGGTTCATGTCCGGAGACTGCCGCTCAGAAATTCAGCCGGCGCGGTTCTAGCCGGTTCCCGCCGCCAAG
>CAZHCN010000004.1:0-14802 GCA_964530895.1 uncultured Methyloceanibacter sp.
GAGGAACCTGTGCAAACAGTGGATAAGGCTTATCTGCCACACCCTCCAGCGCGTCCTCAATGCATGACCATAGGCTCGTATCCGGCAGTCAAGAGTGGGCGTATGCCGGACCCGGGGAGACGCAATGACCCACTCGAATCTAAAAGTCGAAGTGCACGGCGACACCATTATGGTGGCCATGCGCGGCACCTGTCTCAGGGCACAATACCGAAAACAAGAAGCCCCCTGGCTCGCGACAGATGAATACGGACCCGACGATCCAGAAGCCGTCGTTACCTTCTCTGAGTTCCGAAATCTTGCCTGGGCAGCTGCCAATGAAACGGCGCGACGGCTGGGGTGGGTGAGAAGTTGCGCGGAGCTGCATGGCGGATCGGAAAGAACTGCACTTTTCGCGACCACCGAAGAAGATTAGGAGCATCGCAACATCACGGGAATGAGCATCGGCGCAAGTCAGCCTAACCTTCTTGCCTCGACAAACATTCTGCCCTTCCCTCTTGCTCGGGCCGAGAAAGAAGAACTAAGGCCTCACGCGGAATCGGAAGGCAGAGGTCATCGCTCTGGCGTTATAGACCCGCCGGCTAGCCTCACGCTTGAGCCCCCACGTATCCCAAGCGGCTATTTGATCACACCTCTGCGCGGCTACACAGGCCGCGACGGTGTACCTCCGCGCGAACAGACAACCTTCGTCTTATTGTCAGGTCTCCGCCTGCTGGCTTCAGCTATGATCTTGCTCGCGATGCTACCAACGCTGGGTGCGGCTGCGATTCTCTGGCTCGGCAACGCTAGCACTCTTCGATTTCCGTCGGTGAACGCGTCGTCAAGCCATGGTGCAACAACCAGGGCAGAGGTCGTAATCACACTTCCCGCTGTCTCAATGCCCGCGATGTTTAAAGCTAAAGCTGGTGAGGACACGCCGTTTCCGCTAGTGATCGATGGGATCAATCCGGTCAAGGGCGGCGGTACAATCGCAATAAGTCGGGTCCCGGCGGGCAGTACCTTCTCTGCTGGCGTTCCGCAGGGCGAGACAACGTGGAAATTGAGGCCGGGCGAGGTCAACAATTTACGTATCGCTCTCCCTAAAGCGGCGCGTGGCGAACGGGCTGTCATAATTCAACTCCTTGCGCCCGACGGTCATATCATTTCGGACGCTGCGACGATTATCGACGTGACGGCTGTCCCTGAAGCAAGAATCCCCATTCGTCGAGTTAAGACCGAGGCAATACCGGGGGGCGACGTCTGGGACCAATCAGGCCAACAGCCGGAGGCAATGGATGCAGAGGCTGAGGTCCTCAGTCAGACGACAGCGCTTCGCTCAGATTCTATCCCGTTGCCGGAGAGGCGTCCCGGACCGCGCCGGTGATTTGACGGAAGCGTCCTAATCGCAGCGTGCTTGCGGTGCCTGAAAATCCTCGTCAAATGTCCGTTAGTGGCTCGAAGTGGTCATGACGGCGCGCCAGCCTCAGGCCCAAAAACGGACATTGTCGGGCGATGCTGAAGATCCGTTTCGTTAAGCTATTTGCTGAGGGTGACTCGGCGGTGGCTCGAAGAACACGAGTGAGGTTTGATCTTGGCCTTTGGCACGGTACATGGCGAGGTCGGCGTTGTGAATAATCTCGTCCGACGTTGTCCCGTCGTCGGGGATCAGTGCGACGCCGATTGATGCACCGATATCGTGTAGCCGCCCTCCAATCCGGATTTCACCCTCTAGGGCTGCTATGAAGCGGAGACCGATTGAGCGAGCGGTATCGCGATCAAGATCATATGAAAGCAGGGCGAACTCATCGCCGCCGAGTCTTACCAATAGATCGCTTGGCCGGGCAACAGCCCGAAACCGATTGGCAACGACTTGTAGGACGCGATCCCCTATTGCGTGGCCATGGAGATCGTTGACACGCTTGAAGTTGTTTAGGTCTATCAGGAAGAATGCGTGCCTACGGCCATCGGAAGAAGATGACGCGACTGCCGAGGTCAATGCCGAAAGCAGCACACGACGGTTCGCCAGCCCGGTCAGTGCATCTCGCGACGCTATCTTCTTAAGTCGCCGCACTTGAATCCTTGCAGCAATACGGCGCGCGACGTCATACCTTGCCTCTCGTAGGCGTCGTATGACGAAGGCGAAAATGCAGAATGCCAGGAGGACTGTGAGAAACATAGCCTCAGCTAGCGATACCTTGCGCTGAGGCTCAGAGAGCTCGGAGATAAACCAAAAGAGATTGTACTGCAAAGCGAGCAGCGCTCCCACAAGCATGACGCTGGACAGGAGGAGCGCGTCCTGAACGCTTGGCCAGGGATTATTGGTAATTGCTCGTGCTAGCGACCTGGGTCCAACAGTTTTCAAGATACACGTACCTTGGGAAGATTGAAGACACGCAAAGGACTACCCCGAAAAGGCTCAAAGATACTTAAACTAAGGAGGTTCCTTACCTTGCTGTCCGCACTCTGGCACGGGGCTGACCAGTCGGGCGACGAGCCGCACGTCGGCCTCTGACCCAATCCCGACATTAATGAGCTGCAATATAGGCGCTTGCACAGTCGCCGCATTAAGACCTAAAGCGGCCTGAATTGATAGAAGCGGAAACAAAACCGAGCAGACTGTTCTCTTTTGATCATCTCGGACCACGCCACAGATGTAAAAAGGAATGGCTCTCTGATGGGGGTCTTCCCTCCCCCCATTAAGCGTAGGTTCCGCTCTCAACTGGAACCCGAAGAAGCCCCGTTACCCCCATTACGGGGCTTCTTTCGATTTGTCGCCCAGCAACATTCCGCTTGGCCGATAGGCAGATTTGCTCAGCGTAAACCGGTGTTCGCGGACAACATTCACGGAGATCGAGCGGGAAGAAGGCGGTGGTCACAAGTCACAACAATTTTAGAGAATTCCACAACTGCGCCTTCAAACTGAAGTTGTAAACCTGAGGGGATCGCCGTCAGTCGGGGAGCCTCCTTGTCTACATTTTCCCGGGCCGATCACGTCCACACAGACGTCCAGCGCCTCACCACGATGATCGCTGTCGCGATCGCCTTGTTTGGAGTGCTACTGCTGGCGATCATTGCCTATGCAGGATGGAACGCCAATAAGACAGCAACAGAGAGAGAAAGCATGCTCGTTGAGAATGCACTCAACGAGAAGATTGCTCGTGTCCTAAACGAGCAAAAAAGCGTTGCTTGGTGGGATGACCCCATCATCAAGATTACCGACAAGGCAATCGATCTCGAATTCGCCGATGCCAATTTCGGCATTTTTCTCACTGAGACCTATGGGCAAGACGAAGTTTATATCCTCAACGCCGAGGATCGACTGCTCTACGGCTTTTCCGAAGGACAAAGACTCCCTCCTTTGGAGTTTGAGAAGCGCCAGCCTGCTCTCGACGCATTAATCGCGGAGATTAGGACAGGCGACCGGTCGCGGCTCAAGTCGCGCCCCGACATCATCAGCGAAACTATGAATCGCTACCACGACATTGCCCCTGACGAGGCTGCCCGTTGGTCAGGGCACATCGTCTCAGTTGACGGCCGTCCGGCGATCGTCGCCGGCATGACCATGGTACCCAACGTCGACAGGAGCCTGTTGAAGGGAAAGCCCAATCTCTTGCTTAGTGTCGTCTATGCAGACGATAGCTTCATCTCAGACATTGGACACTCCTTGCTACTGCCCGACATGGCACTGAGGTCGGAGCCTTCGAGCGCCGAAGGAGTTGTCTCCGAAGCCTTCGTCGGCGATGACAGCATCCCAGCTGGCTTCTTAACCTGGACCACTCGCCGTCCCGGTCACGTCCTTCTGATAATTATCCTGCCGCTCGTGATCCTCGGAATACTGGCCACAGCGCAACTCGCAAAGAGCATGTTTGCGCGACTGAAACGCGCCTCGGATACTCTCGCGTACGAAGCCAAGCACGATGCCCTCTCCGGCCTACCAAACCGGGTGTCGATGGTCCATCACATCGAGAGCGTTCTTCATCGCAGCAGAGCAAAGGATGGCTCTCAAAGAGCGGTTGCTGCCTACATCGACATTGATCGCTTCAAAGACATAAATGACACGCTTGGGCACGAGGCCGGCGATCAGTTGATAAGGGCTGTGGGACAACGCTTGCAGGCGCGACTCAGGCCAGAAGACTTCCTCTCGCGCTTTGGTGGGGATGAATTCGCTATTCTAAGTTTGCCAGTTGGATTAGAGGGCGATCACGTATTCGCAGACCGAATTGCGCAAGCATTCGCGTCACCTTTCTCGATTGGTGGTCAAAAGATACGTGTGACTGCTTCGGTTGGCCTCGCGGTGGCACCGGACAATGGGCTTACGGCCGAGGAACTGATGCGCCACGCGGACATAGCACTGTACGAGGCTAAGAGTCAGGGCCGTGACTGCGCTGTCTTTTTCTCCAACGAGATGGCGCAGCGTGTGGAGCATCACCGTTCGATCGAATTGGAGCTGCGGACGGCGCTCGAGGCCAATCAGCTGCGTCTCCATTACCAGCCGATTGTTTCATGCGGAACGGGCATGATCGTGGGCGTAGAGGCGTTGCTGCGGTGGTATCACCCCGTGCATGGCGAGATTTCGCCGGTGGATTTCATTCCCATAGCGGAAAGTTCAGGTCTCCTTCCTGAGCTTGGAGAATGGGTCCTCGATCAGGCAATGGCGGATTCCAAGCGTTGGCCAGGTCTGGAAATCGCCGTGAACCTCTCGCCGGTGCAGTTCCGTCACGTCGACCTCGTTGGGGTTCTGGGCACTCTCGTTGCAAAACACGGAGTAGCCCCCGATCGCTTGGTGCTCGAGATCACCGAAGGTGTGCTGTTGGAGGCGTCCGAACGCATGCGTTCCCTTTTCAACTTGATCCGCGCAATGGGATTCAAGACGGCGCTCGATGACTTCGGCACGCGCTATTCGAGCCTTGCGTATCTCTGCAACTTCAACTTCGATAAAATCAAGATTGACCGTTCGTTCGTCAGCCGAATGTTCGAAGACGACACGTCGAAAGCCATCGTCCGCTCTGTCGTCAAGCTTGGACGTGCACTTGATGTCGATATAGTCGCGGAAGGGATTGAGAACGAACTTGAGGCCGTGACGATGACCGAATTCGGCTGCACCGAGATGCAGGGATTTTATTTCTCGACACCGATCTCTGCGGAGGAGATCTCCAAATTGCTCTGCACGTTCGGGCCCAGGCGCCGGGATCTTTGCCCGGTGTCAAGAGGATCAGTGCCGCCGCGGGGTGATACTAAGAAGCCACAGAGTTCTGAAACAACTCAGTTTTGACCGGCGTACCTTATCCAGATGTTTGGCTCTTCATAGGTGCCGGTCTGATGGTCGAGATCAATCTTAACTGGGGCCAAAGCGCCGCTAAGCGCGTAGGCTCCCGAAGTCTTGAAGCGCCGGTTTGACCAATTCTCCCAAAACGCCACGGGTTCCTGCACCACCATCGAGCGCTCACAGGGCCCAACCAGCCGTCCGCCTGCCGAGAGATGGCTGCGGAGCCAGGGATCATAGGTCCGGCCCTTTTGGTCGGTCCAACTCACGTATTCAGAAATGGGCACCCAGGGGTGTGCGGCTTTGGCGGAAGGCCGGACCGGCGCCACGACCGCTTGCAATCCTTTGCTCTTCGCGAGCTCGACAAGCGCTCGGATGAGAAGTCTGCCATATCCCTTCGCGCGGTGAACCGCTGGGACTGAGATAGCCAACGCGCCGAGTGTGTTCGCTGGTTCGCTCTTAGTGCGGACTGCTGTCTCGACCAGCCAGTCCCAGCCCTCGGCGGGTAGAGCGTCCAAGTCGCTGTAGGCAAACGGTACGGAACTGGCGACGCCGACCGGATAGCTGGTATCTTCATCAACTAAATAAAGCTGGTATTCCGGATAGTAGTCGAGAAGGCCAGCATAGTGCTCGTAGTGGGCCTTCGAAAAATTGAGATACCCGTAGTCCTTCCATGCCGCCTGCTCGATGGCGGAGGCAGCCTTCTTCAAATCGGGCGCTTGGTCCTGCGAGCGCACGACCAAACTTGGTCGTTTGTTTGATACTTGCTTCATTGGAGCGCAAGAACTCACCGCATCTCTGTGAGGTGAGACAAAAAACCGTCCCTGCCTCGCGCTTAACGTTAACAACCAGTAAACACCGGTTGCAATTGCCGTTCATTCTTATGGTTAACTGCTGTTATGGTTAACGCGCGCTGCCGCCGATTGGAAAGGGTTTGCAAAGCCCTTTTTTATGGTGTTGCTCTATTCTAGGGCGGGAGAAGCTTAATCTTATACGTTGCCCATGGACTGTGGACTGTAATGCATCTCAAGCGTGCCTTCTCTGCGGAGACTGGACTGCATCTCACGTTCAGCACTGGGGACACACAACAGACTGTAGAGCTGAGCCCGGAGGCTGCCGACCAACTTCTGCGGGTGCTTCAAGTTGTGGAGAGCAAGCCGGTCGGCGAAGTGCCGCTTACGCTCACAGTGCTGGGTCACCAAGTCATGCGAACGCCTGAGGCTTATGGGCTACGACTCCGTACGCAAGAGTGCGGTGAAGTCGTGTTTGCCTTGCCTCAATTGATTCTTCGAAGGCTAATCACGGACTTGATGCATCTGGAATCAGCCGCGCCTGAATTGCGAATATCTGATTCCGCGGAGGCAACAGGAAGTTCCCGTAGCAAAGTCGGCGAGAGTCACCACTAGGCAGTATCGGTGTCCTTGAGGGGGATATCTGCGTGCCTCAGGGACTCACGCGAGGCCACATAGCTGCAACGCTTTCGGCGTAGGGGGAGTGTGCGGCAAAATGGCGAGACCGAGGATAGCGAAAGCCACCGCAAACTTAGGGACAGTGCGAATGATCGGCCGCATCTGAACCTCCTTTAGGTCCGTCCTTTACACTTAGCATGGCTGGTTTCCTCCTGTGACTCTCGTATGACAGGCTCGCAGCCAAATCAGTCAACGGCTCTACGACCCATCACCCCTTGGGCTTCAAGCGTACAGACTGGATTAGCAAAGTAGCTCAAGTTTGTCTCTTTCCGTCAGCTTAGACTTAAGGACCACTCGGTTATAACACTGCGGCGCAAAGTATTGTCGTGACAAGGAATATTCGATGCGCATCGCATGCGTAGGCTCCCGGTTTGAGTGTCAAGCCGACATGCACCGTCTCCTCCGGGAAAGAGGGCACGACCTGCGTTCCTTCACGAATGCATGCGAAGCCCTCGAGGCAATTCGATCCGAGTCCGCTATAGACATGCTGATTACCTACGCACATGCCAAACCTATATCTGGCTTAGAAGTGTGCTGGGAGGCCCGCCTTCTCGCGGGCGAGGATAGAGTTCTCTATATTCTGTTCGTAGCTCCCGCCGACGGGCATGCGACCAAAATCGAAGCGCTTGATAGCGGCGCCGATGAGACGATGGACGCTGTTTTTAGCCCTGAGGAATTGCACGCAAAGCTTCGGGTGGCGGAACGGGTTACATGCCTCCAGCGAGATCTGGTTCGGGAAGCGTCGACAGATTATCTTTCTGGTGCCGACAATCGACGGGCCTTCTTTCGAAGGCTGATGGCAGCATGTGACGACGGAAGCCGAGGGAATGCTCTGTCAGTGATTTACCTTGACGTAGATCGCTTCAAGGCTATCAACGATCGTTATGGTCACGATGTGGGCGATAAGGCACTACGTGCTATCGCGACTGCGGCGAGGGAACTCGATTTACCTGTTGGACGTCTCGGGGGCGACGAATTTTGTATCCTCCTCAAGGATTGCAATGTAAGCCGCGCTCTGGAGGTAGCCTCGAGCTTGAAGAGGCAAATTTGCAACGCCCGAATACTGGCTCCCGAAGGAATTGTCGGCATAACCTGCAGCTTGGGAGTCAGCGAATTTCAGGCAGGAGATTCTGCTGATGATTTGCTGAAGCGTGCAGATCTCGCTCTTTATGCAGCCAAAGATAGAGGCGGCAACTGTGTGGCTACCACTCCCAAGAACTCATGGATGAACCGGCGCCCGCGACTCGGCGTTAGCCTTGTCCGCTTGCTCTCCCGACCAAGTCCCGAAATAAGAGATAGGCGAAAACAACAACCTGCTAGCGACGCCTTAATTGCGCGGGTCTGTGCTGTGATCGATCTTCTCATCGCCTCTGGTCTGGATGAAGAGATGGCCCGAGAGGCTATGGCGCAGCGGCTTAGTCTCGCAGAGATCCCTCCACCTAGAGGCCAAAAGGTAAGGTCTAGTTGGCGAAATTGCCTCCGGGAGCAAAGGGAGATCCTGCGTACTGGAGAGGCACCTAAAGACTCCATCGAAGAATACGAAAGCGTCGTCGCAGCAATCGATGCTATTGCCCCACATGAGCGCGTGAGGTGGGTACTTGAGAACGAAATTTGGGACCGTCGTCGAACAAGACCTGGCGCACCGAGGAGAACCTTGATCCCCACTACTGTCTCTGAGCTAGTTCCAGGCGACAGAAAAATGCGACCAGAGGCTCATACGCGCGCCTTCGAGGGGCAGATCGCTAGCAAGTGATTGCAGAGTCGCAATTCATCGCGGAATTGGAGATCGGCTCATCCCGGGCATCCGCAAGACGGCGCGTCCGGCTACATTTTTGCCGATGAGCAGCACCCTCCGTTAACCATCTGGCTACACCCAACATCAATCGTCTCTAGGCATAGTTGAACGATTCAACCTTCTGGTCAGCCATGTCGAGTCTTAACTTGCAAACGGCAAGCTGCGGAGAGAGGAAGCTGCGTTCGACTTCACCCTACGATTTTTTTGATGGCTCAGTGGTCGACAGGCTTCCCGCGATGGTTTTCGCGCTGGATGCGCAGAGTCTCCGCTTTAGACTTCTAAATGCGGCCGGCGAGCGACTGCTTGGAGCGCGGCGTACAGAAGTCATCGGCAGGAATCTCCGCGACGTCTTCCCAGGCGCACAGGGTGGTCGTCTAGAAGTGAGCTGCCGTGCATCCCTCGAGGCGAGAGGTGTCTCCACAGACGAGGGCCTCATCGAGACGCCCCACGGACCGCGCTTCATGAGAACGCGAATTGTCAGCGTACCCGATCACGCTGGCCGGCCGCACTGTCTCCTTGCCATATCGGAGGACGCCACCGAGCAGATCAGAGCAATCGAGCGTTTGGAATATCTCGCTCACCACGACGATCTCACAAGACTTATCAACCGCACGCTATTCCACCAGCGGCTAAGTGAGGCCCTACGAGAGTATCGCCGCTCGCAACTGGGGGCAGCACTCCTATTCATCGATCTGGACGGCTTCAAGAGCATCAATGACACTCTTGGTCACGCGACTGGCGATGCGGTGCTTCGCCTGCTCGCCGATCGGCTGCTCAGATGCGCCGACAAGGGCGACACCGTTGCCCGGGTGGGGGGCGACGAGTTTGCCATCATCCACTCTCTTGCGCCTGAAGCCAAAGGTATCTCGGCCCTCGCGACTGCGCTCGTCGAGAGTGTCGCCAAGCCCTATGACGTGGGCGGTAGCCGACTAACGCTTACAGCGAGCGTCGGCATTGCTGTGACGAGCCCGTCGTGTAGTGGACCCGACCGAATACAGAAAGATGCGGACATCGCCCTCTACCGCGCGAAGGCAGACGGCCGGAATCTCTTCCGCATCTATGATTCCAACATGGACGGCGAACTCGAGGCCAAGAGGTCGCTGGAGCGTGCGATGCGAAGCGCCTTGACGAGGAATCAATTCGAGGTCCGTTACCAGCCTATCGTCGACACCCGATCGGAGCGGACATGCGGCTTTGAGGCGCTGCTTCGTTGGGAGCACCCAGAGAGGGGTGTAATTCCTCCATCGGAATTCATCGCTGTGGCGGAGGAGATGGGTTTCATTATCTCTCTCGGAGAGTGGGTCTTGCGGAGAGCTTGCCAAGATGCAGCCGACTGGCCTCCCTATATAAGTTTGGCGGTAAATGTCTCTCCGGCGCAATGTAACCCCGCTCTAGTCCCGACGGTAACGAATGCGCTGGCGGCATCAAGATTACCACCTGCACGGCTGGAACTTGAGATCACGGAGTCTGCGTTGCTTCACAACAACAAAACGACGCTCTCGGTCTTGCGGCAGCTACGCCAGCTCGGCGTCAAAATTTCTATGGATGACTTTGGCACTGGCTACTCCTCCCTTAGCTATCTCCGAAGCTTTCCGTTTGACAAAATAAAGATCGACCAGAGCTTCGTTAGAGATATCTGCGTGAACCCCGACAGCTTGGCGATCGTCCGCGCTGTTGCAGGCCTGGGCCGCAACTTTGGCGTACCCACGACAGCTGAGGGGGTTGAGACTTCTGAGCAACTGGAATTCATTAAAGAGATTCGCTGCACTCAGTGCCAAGGATATTACTTCGGTCGAGCGATGTCCCCAGACGGCGTAAGGAAGTCGCTCTACACTAGGCGCAGCCTTATTCGGAAGGAGGGCTTCGCCTGAGTTGACGGGTTAAGCCAGTCGCTTGACCAAGCCGGACCAGACATCCGGAGGAGTAGATGCGACTCCTAATTGGCTTCCTTCTTGTGCTTATTGCACTCATATATTTTCAGAATGAAAGAAACGGCTGCTCTTTCCACGGAATGAGTTCCGAGGATTGGCTTCTGTGCATGGCTAGGTAGTTCTCGAGGCCTGCGGCCAATTGGTCCACACGGTCATCGTAGTCTTGCAGTCCCGCACATAGAGCTCACCCGCGACTACATGCCACTCGAAACCTGGAAGTTATGTGGCAGCTAGCTGCATCCACCCTGTATAGGTTAAAGCGAAACGGGTGATGCCAAATGGGGAACACTCGAACGCGACTAAATCTCTAACCGATGCGCATATATTAGCATCGCATAGCAAGGCCGTAAGAAGAGAAGAGAGCGGCGCACGTGATCGTCGAGTTGTTGTAGTCGATGTAGCCGACCTTGCGACACTTGTTCATGAATTTGTTGATGCGCGGACGCGTGCTACTGTTTTCAACTTTTGTAGTCGGCAACCTTCAAAAACCTACTTTGCATGGGGTTGTTTCGCACAAATTCTGCCTTGAACGGGGGTGGCTCAGCAGTTGGTCAACCCGAGCGTTGCATTTCCCAGTAGGCGCGCCGGTGGCGAGGTGCGTATCCGCCTGTGGGCAGCCGTCGGCGCCAGACCAGTCGATACCGTAGATCGATGGATTCGATACCCGATCGCCGACGGCCTTTGAGCAAAGTTGCCTCAAGCCCTTGAGGCGTAGTCGTGGCCTATGGCGGTGCAGGCGTCATGCGCCTCCAGGCGGCACTGGCTTCCGCCGAAATCAAATGCATGGGCACTGTCAGAATCGTCAGCCTATCCACATCAGGCATCAGCTGCGTCGGAGGTGTCCTGGGTGACGTCGCTATGTGAGCTGCGTCAAAGATCCGGCGTTACTCTTGTGCTTATGCCGCAACGAGATCCGCGACGTAGTCGGCAATGGCAAGTGATGCTGTGAGGCCCGGCGAGTCGATACCGTAGAGCGCGATATAGCCCGCGTGGCCCGTTACGTCCGGGCCCTCGATGATGAAGTCCTCCGCGGGCCCGCCGGGGCCGCGCGTGCGCGGCCTGATGCCCGCATAGGCGGGAACCAGAGCGCCATCGGGGAGGCCGGGCCAGTAGCGCCGGATCGCGGCATAAAAATCTTGAGCGCGGGCCGGGTCGACGCCGTAGTCGACGCGGTCGACCCACTCCACGTCGGGCCCGAACCGGGCCTGGCCGCCGAGGTCGAAGGTCAGGTGGATGCCGAGCCCGCCGGGCACCGGCACGGGGTAGATGAGGCGGCTGAAGGGCGCGTGGCCGCCAATCGAGAAATAGCTGCCCTTGGCGAGGTGGCGCGGCGGGATGGTCCCCGGATCGAGGCCGCGCAGATCCGCCGAGACGTCCCAGGCGCCAAGCCCCGCGGCATTGACGAGAAGCCCTGTCTCAATTTCCGCCGGCTCCTCTCCGCCGGTGCGGACCAGGACGGACGACCCGTCGAGGACACCTCCGGTCATGGGCGTGCGCAGTTGCACCGTGGCGCCGGCCGCCTCGGCGTCGCCTTGATAGCTGAGCATCAAGCCGTGGGCGTCGACGATGCCGGTCACGTTCGACAGGAGTGCGCTCGTCCCCCGGACCTGCGGCTCCATGTTCTTCAAGCGCGCCGCGCCGACGAGCTCCAACTCCTCGACGCCGTTGGCAAGCGCCCGTTGATGGAGCGCGAGGACCGCGTCGTCCTCTGCAACGCTGTCGGCGATAACGAGCTTGCCGCAGCGCCGATGCGCCACGCCCCGGTCAGCGCAATATGGGTAGAGCGCGCGGCGCCCCTCGACGCAGAGCCGCGCCTTCAGGCTCCCGGGTTCGTAGTAGAGGCCGGCGTGGATCACCTCGCTGTTCCGCGAGGAGGTGCCTTGGCCGATGCGTGCCTCCTGCTCGAGCACGAGGACCTCGCGGCCGCGCAACGCAAGAGCCCGCGCGATGGAAAGTCCGATCACGCCTGCGCCGACGACAACGGCGTCGATCTTGAACATCACGCCCCCATGCGAGCGGCAAGCACGCTAGATTGGTTACTTCCTTTTCGTCCGGTTCATCTCGAAGCGCATGTCGCGCCCCTCGCTGCAGTCGTCTTGCAACACCACGATATCGGCGGGATCGGCGAAGGCGTTGAACCCTTCGGAGGCCGGCACCTCCTTGGCGATATAACGGTTCTTGCAAATCTGGGTGGAGTGAACACGCGGCGCGTATTTGATGCGGATGGGCCGCGGTCCCTCGAATAGGTTTTGGGTGATCCGAACGTTTGCGACGTCGCCTTTCCCTCCCGCAATCAGGATGCTGCCGCCGGCGTTATCGACGAACTTCGACTTCTCGATAACGACATTGCTAATGCGCTGGTCGTTCTTGTCGGGCTCGAGATCGATCCCGGCGCTGGGGGCCGTCCCGGTCGTGTTGCGGAACTCCGACTGGGTGACCAGGATGCGGCTGCCATTGATGATGGAGAGGCCCTGCCGGCGATTGTGGATCGCGTGGACGCCGCACAGCGCGACATTGGCGGCATCGTTTATCAGGAAGCCGTCGCCCCACATGTCCTTGGCGGTCATGCCGGCGACAGTGACGTTCTTCGATCCGCGCCCGATCCAAAGGCCCATGCCCCATTCGCCCTTCTTGCCTTTGTGCTCCTTGCGGTCGCCCTCAAGGGTCCCGCCCACGACGTTCACATCCGAGGCCTTGGCGATCCTCACCGTCATGTAGCGCGGGGCGCCATTGGGAATAACCTTGAGTACGGCGCGGTCCGCAAGCTTCAGGGTCATCTTGCTTTTGAGGGCGAGCGTCTTCTTGCCGACCCCGCGCACCATGTAGACGCCGTTCGGCACGTAGACGGTCCCGCCGGTGCCGGCGACCGCGTCGATGGCCTTCTGAATGGCGGCGGTGTCGTCGGTGTTGCCGTCGCCCTTGGCGCCTTTGACCCTCACGTTGACGACGAGCGGAGAGCTGGGCTTGATGGAGCAAACATCCGACTGGGCGCTATAGGCCGGACCGGCAGCGAAGACCACCACGAGGATGGGAAGAAGGGCGGTGGCGCGTAAGATCGGGCTCAAAGGACGTTCGTCGTGACTATTGCATCGGCTTTCGTGGTCGGGACCTAAGCATGTTCTCCGCGATGAGTCACCGCCCCCTCAGGCCAACGCCTCGCGCACCAACCCGGCGATACGCGTCGCATCGTCGTCGGAAAGATAAGGATGCATGGGTAGGCTCATGACCTCGTGGCAGATCGTCTCGCTGACGGGCAACGAGCCCTCGCCGCCGCCGTATGGCGCATAGGGTGCCTGGAGATGCATTGGCTGCGGGTAGTAGATCATGGTCGGGATGCCTGCCGCGGCGAGCTTTTCCTGAACCGCCGCACGGCGGTCCGTCTTGACGGTGTACTGCGCCCAGGCAGATTGCAGCCCGTCGATGCGCTTCGGCACGGTGACGACGTCCTTCAAAGCCTCGTCATAGACACGCGCGACGCGCTCGCGTGCCTCGAGCTCGTCATCGAAAACGGAGAGCTTGACGGAGAGGATCGCGGCTTGAATGCTGTCGAGACGGCCATTGATACCGATGCGGACCACCTCGTATCTGTGGCTTCCGGCGCCATGGACACGAATCGACTTGAGAACCTCGGCGAGGTCGTCGTCGTCGGTCATGATCGCGCCGCCGTCGCCGTAACAGCCAAGAGGCTTCGCGGGAAAGAAACTCGTCCCGCTCACCTGTGCAAGCGAGCCGACGCGTCTGTTGTGATAGACACCACCGAAGGACTGCGCCGCGTCGGAAATGAGATGCAATCCCTCGCGCTCGGCGAGCTTGTTGAGCCCATTCCAATCCGCTGGGAGGCCGAACAGGTCGACGGCGATGATCGCCTTCGGTGTGAGCTTTCCTTGCGCGCGGGTTTCGGAAATTCTCCTTTCGAGATCCGCCAAGTCGATGTTGAACGAGTCTGCCTCGACGTCGACGAAGACCGGCGATGCGCCGGAAAGCAGGATCACCTCGGCCGACGCCGTGAAGGTGAAGGACGGCACGAACACCGCGTCCCCTGGACCGATGCCGTGCGCGAGCAGAGGCATGAAGATCGCGTCGGTTCCGCTTGCGCAGGAAATCGCGTGGCGGACGCCGCAATACTCGGCGAGTTCCGCTTCCAAGCGCGCAACTGCGGGACCGAGGATGTATCGCCCGTCATCGAGAACTTCTTGGATCGCTTCCGCGATCTGCGGCTTGATGCGCGCATACTGCGTTTTCAGGTCGACGAACGGGACGCCTGACATCGATACTTCCTCTATCCTTTCGTAGGTCGCGCCCCTGCCTAGCCAAGTCGGGGGAGGACATCAATAGGACGAATGGCCCTCAATAGGACGAATGGCCCTC
>CAZHCN010000004.1:14902-40463 GCA_964530895.1 uncultured Methyloceanibacter sp.
AGTCGGGGGAGGACATCAATAGGACGAATGGCCCTCAATAGGACGAATGGCCCTCGGGCAGGCTTCCGCCGTTCAGCCTGGGTTCAGGTCGGAAGTCCCAAGCTCTCCATCACGATGGTCGTTCCGCCGCCCGATTTTGGCCGCGCTCTGGGCCAAGGGAAGGCGGAGAGTAGGAGTTAAGCAGCCGATGGGCTTTGAATCGCAGATGTTGGAGGGATTCATGAGACGAGGATGGGCGCTGAGACGGGCGCTGATGGCAGGCCTCTTGGCGCTGTTGGCTTTTGCGCCGGGGCTCACCCTCCCCGGGACCGCCAAGCTCGGCCTCGGCGGGCCGGCGATGGCGCAAGACGCCTTCGACATCGACCAGTTCTACGACGCGCTCGCGCCCTATGGCGAGTGGGTGAACCACCCCGCCTACGGCTATGTATGGCTGCCGCTCGCCGTGCAGGAGAACTGGCGGCCCTATACGGTCGGCCACTGGATCGATACCGACGAGTACGGCTGGTATTGGGATTCGCCCGAGCCGTTCGCCTGGGCCGTGTATCACTACGGCCGTTGGGGATTTGAGCCCGCATACGGCTGGTACTGGGTGCCCGGCGATACCTGGGCGCCCGCCTGGGTGCAGTGGCGCTACGGTAACGACTATGTGGGCTGGGCGCCGGTCGCGCCGGATACCTATCGCGGCTACGCCTATGGCGGGCCCGCGGCCTACGCACCGCCGCCGCCGACGAATTCCTGGGTGTTTGTCAGGCCGCGCTATCTCGCGGCGCCGCGGATCGCGCCCTATGCGCTGCCTCTCAGCCAAGTGGTCATCGCCCTCAGTCTCGCGCCCAATATATACCGCCCGGTGTACCGCAACGGCTATGTGTACAACTACGGCATGCCGCGCGATCGCTGGTCGCGGCTCACCCATCAGCGGATCGAGCCGCGCCGGATCTATCGCGGCAACTATCGGGATCGCCCGCGCGATTGGCACGGGCACAGCAATCGGGATATCTATGTCTATGCGCCCGGCGTGAGGAAGGGGCAGCATCCGCACGGGCCGCCGAAAAAGGTGAGCAAGAAGCCGTCGAAGCACAAGAACACTGCCAACGTTAAGCGCACGGTGCCGCCCTACGCCGGCACCAACCCTGGCGGGATGAACCCGAACTTGCGCAAGCCGCTCCCCAAGGCCTCTTCTTCCAACCCGGGTGGGATCAATCCGAATTTGCACCAGCCGCCCAAGAAGAAGTCGAGCAAGAAGCCGTCGAAGTCGAAAAACAAGAACACCCAGGATGCGAAGCACGGCCTGCCGTCCTCCGCCCGCAGCAATCCCGGCGTGATGAACCCGTACATCCGCAAGCCGAAACCTGACGACAAGAAGAAGTCGAGCCATGCAGGGAAGTCGAAGACTTCGAATAAAAAGTCGCACGCAAAGGCAAAGCCGTCACAGACCAAGGCGGCAAACGCCAAACCCCAAAATGGCGGCCCCGGCGGAGGCAATGGCAACGGGTCTAACGGCGGTCATGGGGACAAGGGAAAAGGTGGCAAAGGCGGGCATAGCGGCGGCGGGAACCGCGCGGCGGCGTGCAAGGCTAATCCCGACTTGCCGTTCTGCCGTAAGCGTGGCGGCTAGGGACGCCGCGCTTCGATCCTTCTCCTACTGTGAAGGTTGGAGCGGCGTTGCGCGGTGGCAATAGGCCATGAACGATTGGCCGCCGCACACCGCCTTCGCTTTCCAGAGGTCGAAGTCCTTATCGTCGACCGCGTCGTCGCAGGTCGCCGATACCGGATTGTCCGCTTCGCCCTTGAGCCAACAATATTGCCAGGTCTTGCGGTCGCGATCGTCGATCACAAAGACGCGGCAGTTTCCGCCTTCCGGCACCTGGAGGTCGATCGTATAGCGCCACACCCGCCCTTGTTCGCCGTCGGCCTCGGCAATGCTGCATTCATTGACACCGTCTCGAGCTGAAGCGCGTTGCGCTAAAAGCGCGCCGGCGAACGCGGCGAGTGTCGTTACAGCGAGGACGAAAGCGGCGGCGCGAAAGCGGCGCATGCGGGCCGTGTCTGACGTCATCGGGCATTTCTCCACGTGATCTTGCTGCCGTGAACTTTGGTGCCACCGTGGGCCGGTTTTCCGGCCGTATCAAGTCCGCTGACGCGGCGACGGGGATCGCGGCGGCGTTCGCCCCAATTGCCGGTTTGCCTTTGCAGCCCCCTCAGTTAGCATTGAGAGAAAACCGCTCGGGCGGGGCGCGAAGAGGGGCTTGAGATGGGACGAACGTGCCTCCTGACGAGCGGCAAGCTGATGGGCCTTGCTCTCCTTGCTCCGCTTCTCCTTAGCGCCTGCTCAGATCGTGGGTCGACGACGAACGCCGAAGACCACCCGCTGCCGAGCGTGGTGGTCGAGGCGGTGACCGCCAAGGACGTGGCCGGCCAGGTGGACTTTGTGGGCCGCACGGAAGCCTCGCAGCGCGTCGACGTGCGGGCGCGGGTGAGTGGTACGCTCCTGAAGCGGCCGTTCACGGAGGGCGCCGAAGTCGAAAAAGGCGCGGCCCTGTTCGAGATCGATCCGGCCGAGTTCAAGGCGAATCTGTTGGCCGCGCAGGCACAACTCGACAAGGCCCAGGCCGGCTTCAACGAAAACGACCGCAACCTCAAACGCTACGAGGTGCTGCTCGAGAAGGAGGCGGCGAGCGAGGCGCAATACGACATCGCCAAGTCGAAGGCCGACCAGTCCCAGGCCGATGTCGCCGCGGCGCAAGCGGACGTGGAGCGGGCGAAGCTCGATCTCGGCTATGCCACGATTACCTCTCCGATCGCCGGGCGAAGCGGCATCTCCGATGTCGATGTGGGCAACATCATCGGGCCTGACAGCGGCGTGCTCGTCACGATCCTCGATCTCGATCCCATGGACGTGCTCTTCTCCGTCGGCGAGCGTGACTATCTGAACTTCATGGAAGCGAGGAACGCGGGCAAGGCAGAGGCGTTCACACCGCAAATCCGGCTCGCCAACGACAAGCTCTACCAATATCCGGGCAAGGTCGATGTCGTCGATAACAAGGTCGATCCGGCCACCGGCACGATCAATGTGCGTCTGAAATTCCCCAACCCCGATCGCCTCCTGGTCCCGGGCCAATATGTGAGCGTATTGCTCACGGGCGAAACGCCGGAGAAACACATCGTCATCCCGCAATCGGCGGTTCAAGAGAACCAAGCGGGCCCGTTCGTGCTGATCGTCAATGGCGAGGGCCGCGTCGAAGCGCGGCCGATCAAGACGGGCGACCGGATCGAAGACGGAATCGTCGTACTCGACGGCCTCACCGAAGGCGAGACGCTCGTGGTCGAAGGCATCCAGAAGGTGCGGCCCGGCGCCGAGGTCAAAACGGCTTACCGCACGCCCGCCGAGGAGCCGGAGATCATCGATCAAGAGGCGTCCCCCGAAGCGATGCCGGGCACGCCGGAAAACACGCCTGGTGACAACTCCAAGGAACAAGAAAACTCCGACCCGCAGGTCGAGCCTTAAGATCATGCTCAGCGCGTTTTTCATCACCCGGCCGAAATTCGCGTTCGTCATCGCCATCGTGACGATCATTGCCGGATTGCTCGCGCTCGGCGTGCTGCCGGTCGCCGAGTATCCCGAGCTCACGCCGCCGCAAGTGCAGGTCTCGGCCAAATATCCCGGCGCCGACGCCAGCGTGGTGGCCGAAACCGTGGCGGCAGTGATCGAAGCCGAGGTCAACGGTGTCGAGGGCATGACCTACATGTCGTCGAAGAGCTCCAATGACGGGAGCTACACGCTGACCGTCACCTTCTCCATCGAGACCGATCCCGACACGGCGCAGGTCAACGTGCAGAACCGCGTCGCGCAGGCGATGCCGAAACTGCCGGAAGAGGTGAAGCGGCAAGGCGTTACCACGGAGAAGAAGTCCACATCCATGCTGATGGTGATCTCGGTGTACTCGCCGGAAGGCACGTATGACGACATCTTCCTGTCCAACTACGCGAGCATCAACTTGCGCGACACGCTGGCCCGGACGGTCGGCGTCGCATCAGTCGAAATTCTCGGCGCGCGCGATTACGGCATGCGCATCTGGCTCGAGCCGGACCGCTTGACGGCACTCGGCATGACGGCAAGCGATGTCATCGCCGCGATCCGCGACCAGAACATCCAAGCCTCGCCAGGTGCCATCGGCCAGCAGCCCGCGCCGGCCTCGCAGCAATTCCAGTACACACTGACCGCACAAGGCCGGCTTTCGGACCCGAGCCAGTTCGCCAACATCATTCTCCTGGCGCGCTCGGATGGCTCGCTTGTGAGGCTGAGGGATGTGGCACGGGTCGAGCTCGGTGCCGAGAATTACGGCTGGTTCGGCCAGCTCAACGGGAAGCCTGCGGCACTGCTCGCCGTCTACCAGCTCCCCGATGCCAACGCGCTCGACGTCGCGACCCGCGTGAAAGCCGAGATGGAGCGGCTCTCGGCGCGCTTTACCAACGACCTAGCTTATCAAGTGACCTACGACACGACGCTCTACGTGAAGACATCGATCCGCGAGGTGGTGATCACACTGCTCGAAGCGCTCGCGCTCGTGGTGCTCGTCGTCTACATCTTCTTGCAGGACTGGCGCTCGACGTTGATCCCGGCGATCGCCATTCCCGTCTCGCTCATCGGCACGTTCGCCGCGCTTCTTGCGATGGGCTTCACTATTAACACGATCAGCCTGTTCGGATTGATCCTCGCCATCGGTGTCGTGGTTGATGACGCCATCGTCGTGGTGGAGAACGTGCAGCGCCATATGGCTGACGGCTTGGCGCCGGCGGACGCAACGCGCAAAGCCATGCAAGAGGTGACCGCGCCGGTCGTCGCCACCACGCTCGTGTTGCTTGCCGTGTTCGTTCCCGTGGCTTTCACGCCCGGGCTGACGGGGCGGCTGTTCGAGCAGTTCGCGGCAACGATCGCGATCGCCGTGTCGCTGTCATCGATCAACGCGCTGACGTTGAGCCCGGCGCTCTGCGCCACGATCTTGCGGCCGCCCCAGCAGGCGCGGCGTGGGCCGCTCGCCTGGTTCGAAAAGGGGCTCGACAAGACCCGCGGCGGCTATAACAGCGTGGTGCGCTCGTTGATCCGGCGCACGATCATCGGCGCCGCCTTGGTCGCGGCTGTGTTCGGCGCCACGGCCTTTATCGGCGCGTCGCTGCCCACGGGGTTCATCCCGCCGGAAGATCGCGGCGCATTCTTCGTCGATGTGCGTTTGCCGGACGGCGCAGCGTTGCCCCGCACCGCGGCCGTGCTCTCCGAGGTGGAGCAGATCCTGTCGGAGACCGATGGCGTCGCCAACGTCATCGCGGTCGGCGGCTACAGTATGCTGCAAGGAACGGTGGTGCCGAACGGCGCCTTCGTGATCGCCGTGCTGAAGCCGTGGGACGAACGGAACACGCCTTCTTTGAGCCTGCGCGCCATTATGCAAGGGGTAGCGCCCAAATTTGCAGCCATCTCGCGTGCGGTCATCATCCCATTCGTGCCTCCGCCGATCCCCGGCCTCGGGAGCACCGGCGGATTCGAGTTTGTGCTGCAAGATACGGAGAGCCGGTCGCCGCAATCGCTCTCGGCGGTGCTCAACGGTTTCATCTTCGCCGCCAATGGGCGGCCCGAGGTCAGCGGTGTGTTCAGCACGTTCGGCGCCAACTCGCCGCAGCTCTTCATCGACGTCAATCGCCAGCTGGCCAAGACCAAAGGCGTCAGCATCGAAGATATCTTCACAGTGCTCAACGCCAATATCGGGTCTTACTACGTGAACGACTTCAACAAGTTCGGGCGCGTGTATCGGGTCTATGTGCAGGCGGAGGCCGACCGGCGCTCGAGCCCTGAGGACATCGGGAAGCTCTATGTGCGCTCGAGCGACGGGGAGATGGTGCCCCTCCGTACGCTGATCACGGTCAAGTCGGTGCTCGGGCCCGAGACGATCGAGCGTTACAACATGTTCCGCTCGGCCACGGTCAATGGCAACGCGGCAACGGGCTATAGCTCAGGCCAGGCGATCGCCGCCATGGAGGCGACCGCCAACAGCGATCTGCCGGACGGTTACACCTATGAGTGGACCGGCATGTCGTATGAGGAGATCAAGGCGGGCGAGGCCGGCGCCGCCGTCTTCGTGCTCTCCATCGTCTTCGCCTATCTCTTCCTCGTGGCGCAGTATGAGAGCTGGAGCATTCCCATCTCGGTGATGCTGGCGGTGGTGTTTGCCGTGCTCGGCGCGGTCGCCGCGCTCAAGCTGTCGGGGATCGCGCTCAACACCTATGCGCAGGTGGGGCTTGTGCTTCTCATCGGTCTCGCCGCGAAGAACGCCATCCTCATCGTCGAGTTCGCCAAGGAGAAGCGCGAGGCAGGCGAGCCGATCGTCGATGCGGCGGAGCATGCTGCCTCCTTGCGGTTCCGTGCGGTGATGATGACAGCCTTGTCATTCATCCTCGGCGTGCTGCCGCTGGTGCTGGCTACGGGCGCCGGCGCCGCGGCGCGCGTGTCGGTCGGTCTCACCGTGTTTGGTGGCATGTTGCTGGCGACGATCCTCGGCGTCGTCTTCGTGCCGTTCCTCTATGTCCAATTCCAGCGCCTGCGCGAGGCTGTAAAGCGCGGCAAGACAGCCGAGCCTGTGCCCCCCAAGGCCCAACAGACATAAGTCCGATGCTCGCTCAAATCATCCTTGGGTCGTCCATGATCGCGGTCACGACGCTGATCCAAGGCGTGTTCACGGTGATCGGTATCGAGAGGTTGCGCGACCATTTGCAGACGCGCACCACGAAGCATCTGGTGAGCTCGACGCTGAAGCTCGCAGTGTTCGTGCTGTGGATGTTTCTCGCCACCATCATCGAGGTGTGGATCTGGGCGATGCTCTATCTCGCGCTCGGTGCAATCCGCACGCTTGAGGAAGCGGTCTATTTCTCGACCTCCACCTTCACCACGCTCGGCTTCGGCGACATCGTCCTCGACGAGGAGTGGCGGCTCTTGTCGTCGTTCGAAGCCGCGAACGGGCTTCTGATGTTCGGCTGGTCGACGGCGCTCATATTCGCCGCCGTGCAATGGGTCTATGCCGGCCGGAAATACGGCGGGCGCCCTTAGAACAGACGTTCGAGGACGTAAATAGTGTCTCCGGGCTGGACGGGATAATCGGTTGGGACCATGACGGTTGACATGACGCCGCCGAATCTTCGGGTGAGGCGGACGAAGCGCTTTTTGGCGCGGTCGGAATAGCCTTCGGCGATGGCGACGGCGGAATTGGAGTCCCATTTAGCACCCGGAGGTAAATTACCTGCCAACGAATCCGCCCGGTGATCGCCGACAAGGGGCTATGCTCACGCGTTCATGATCGATCCTGGCTTGCGCGACAGGCTCGATATTCATGTGACGGGCACGTAACGAACAAGGCGGTCGCGGAAGCCTTCGGAATGGCTTACGTTCCAGCCAGCGAAGCCTCGCAGGGCGAGAGGCGGCGCCATCAAACGTCCCGCGAAGAGGACGATTTGAGGGAGGACGTATTGTGGACGAAGTCGAGAAGATTCTTCCACGGTTGAATGGAATCGACCGTACACGGCCTTATTTCGATCCGCTTGCCGTTGAGGAGGCCTTGCGCCGGCATGCCCGGCTGATCGGCTTCCGCAACGTGTCGTTCACTTGGGCGATGGGACCGCGCCAGGCCGCCGAGCTGCTTGCAGACATCGATTTCGACGAGCCCGAGGCGCACAAATGGCACCTGACCATGCAGGCTCTCGAGGATCAGGCGAGGGTGGAACTGCAACGCGACGAGGCAACGTGGAATGCGTATCGCCGCGCGCAGGATGAAGCAGAGGCACGGCTCAAGGAGACGCTGCATCTCGACCTGCTCAATATCAGCGTCATGGATCTCGTCGGCGCGGAAGCCGGACATCATACCCACACGTTGACCTATCTGGTCTCCGCTGCATTGCGCGACATGATCGCCAGCGCCGCGGTGGATAGCGAGGGCCTTCTGGATCTCAACGAGGCCTATCTGCCGTTCACCGATGCGATAATGGCGGGGCTCGGCACGTTCTGGGTGACCGGCGAACGATTTATCTGCATGCCGTTGCCGCGGCTCTCCCTCAAAGACGGAGAGATCGTGGGCGATGGCAGCCCCGCCGCCATTTGGCCGAACGGCGAGGCCTATGCCTTCGGAGAGGAGGGGTTCACGCCGCTACCGCAATCAGTCGAGTAGCGACGCGTTGCCGCCTCCCGCCTAGTCTTCGTCGCAGGAGGTGTTGTTGGGCTTCTCCGGCCAAACGCAGACTTCCACATAGGTCGTGCCGGACGGACCGCCGGCGCTCACCACGAGATATTTGTCTCCGTTGGTTGCCCGGATTCCGCCGCCGCCGCCCCAGGAGGATCCCCCGGCGCCGCCGCCGACCAGGGTCCAGCCGCCTCCGGATAGACTCTTCGAATACGCGTCGAGCACGGTCGAGGAATCGCCGGAAGCTCTAAAGCGCGCCATCTCGCCATTGGCATGGATGGACTTCGGACCGCCGAGAGACTGGCTGTTGGGGGGCGTGGGGAGACCGGCCATCAGGTCATCCGCCGCCATGGCGGCCGACGGGCCTACGACGAACAGAGAGACAAGTATGGCTATCGGCAGTTTGTTCATGACAAAGTCCTCGCAGGTTGGGAGGCATCGAAGCTATCACTGTGACAATTGCCAGTTTCCTGAAGAGGAGGCGAAAATGTGCGAGCGTCTTAAAAGCGGATGGTTACCTTGTTTTCTCGGCGCTGCGCTCTTGGCCTTGGTCGCAGCGCCCGAGCCCGCTTCGGCCAAGATCCAGTGCAAGGGCATCTTCCAGGTTACGAAGACGAACGGTCTCATCGCCACGCCGTATTGCGGCGATGAAGAGATCGCGCGCGTGGCGCGGAGCTATGGCTGGAAGGTGACCGGGGATCAGGTCCGCAACGATCCTTTGAAGAAGGTCTATGTCTGCCAGGCGCTCGGCGGCGATGTGCGCATCCAGGGTGCTTGCGGGGCATACGGACCCCATCAATATCGCTAGGCGCTTGGCGCTTACACCGTCTCGATGGCGCCCATCGCGGCGAGCACGTGGTCGACGTCCTCTTTGAGGCAGAGCTCGGTGGCCGGCGTGATCATGGTTGCAGCGGCCGTGGCGACGGCGAGACGCAAGGCGTCGTGCGGGGCCTCGCCTTTGGCGAGCCCGAGACAGAGCCCGCCCATGAAGCTGTCGCCGGCGCCGACGGCGCTCTTGGTCTCGACCTTCGGGGGCGCGAGCCGCACGCGGTCTTCCTTGGTGACAAGAAGTGCACCGTTCGCGCCGCTCGTGATTACCACAACCTCACAGGCGCCCCGCGCGATCTGCTCGCGCGACCACGCGGCGGCATCGTCAGGCCAGGAAAGCTCCGTCCCCACCACATGGCGCAGCTCATCGAGATTCTGGCGCAATAGATAGAGACCCGAACCAAGCGTCTCGGTCACGCCATGGGCCGAGTCGAGCAGAAACCGGCATTCGAGTTTCTTTGCAAGGGTGGCGGCGCGCGCCCAGAAGGCTTCGCCGAGGCCTGGTGGCAGGCTGCCGCTGCCGACGATCAGGCCGCCGGGGCGTGCAAGATGCTCCATCCTTTCGAGGAAGGCGTTCCCTTCCATCTCGGTCAGCACTGGCCCCGGCATGACGAAGCGGAATAGCTGACCAGTCGACTCGTCTAGGACATGAAGGCTCTCCCGCGTCTGGCCGGCGATTTGTTGCCGCTCGGCGGGTATGCCTTCTGCTTCGAGCAGGGCGACAAGCTCCTCGCCGACGGCGCCGCCAGCGGTGAACAGCGCGATCGTGTCTGCACCCAGCCGGTGGACCACGCGCGAGACATTAATGCCGCCGCCGCCGGGATCGTATTGGGGCGATGCGCAGCGGAGTTTGATCCCGCTTCTCACCTGCGGCGCGGTGGTCCAGACGTCGATGGTCGAATTGGGCGTCAGCGTCAGGACCATCAGGCCGATTCCGCTTTGGAAAGCGCCGCTTCCGCCGCGGCGATCTGCTCTTTGACGCGCAAGAAGCTGTCGGGCGTCACCGAGATGGACTCGATGCCGTGCTCGACGAGGAAGCGTGCGAACTCGGGATGGTCGCTCGGCGCCTGGCCGCAGATGCCGGTGTGGCTGCCGGTCTTATGCGCCGATGCGAGGAGCCGCGCGATGGTCTCCGTCACGGCGGGATGGCGCTCATTGAACAAGCTGCTCAAGCGGTCGCTGTCCCGGTCGATGCCGAGCACGAGCTGGGTCAAGTCGTTGGAGCCGATGGAGAAGCCGTCGAAGCGTTGGGCGAACTGCTCGGCGAGCACCACGTTCGATGGGATCTCCGCCATCACGTAGACCTTGAGGCCGTTCCGCCCGCGCTCGAGACTGTGCTTCGCCATCTCCGCAATTACGCGATCGGCCTCCTCCGGCGTGCGGCAGAAGGGGATCATCATGACGATGTTGCTGAGGCCGATCTCCTCGCGGGCGCGGCGAATCGCGCGGCATTCGAGCCCAAACCCCTCGCGATAATCGGGACTGTAGTAACGGCTCGCGCCGCGCCAGCCGATCATGGGGTTTTCCTCGTGCGGCTCGAAGCCAGAGCCACCGAGAAGCTCGGCATATTCGTTGGTCTTGAAGTCGCTCATGCGGACGACGACGGGATTGGGGTAGTGCGCCGCGGCGATGCGGGCGATGCCGCGCGCAAGCCTGTCGACGAAATACTCGCCCTTGGAGTCGTAGCCCGCGGTCAGGCGCTCGATCTCGGCGCGCGCCGTCTTGTCGGTGACCTCATCGAACCGGATCAAGGCCATGGGGTGGACCTTGATGTGGTTGGAGATGATGAACTCCATGCGCGCGAGCCCCACGCCGTCCGCAGGCAGGCGCCACCACCGGAACGCCGCGGACGGGTTGGCAATGTTGAGCATCGCCTTGGTGCGCGTCTTGGGGATCTGCTCGATATCGATCTCGGTCACGGTGAAGTCGGCGAGGCCGTCATAGACGTGACCTTCGTCGCCTTCGGCGCAGGACACAGTGATGTCCTGGCCCTCGCTCAGCTTCTGCGTGGCGTCGCCCGTGCCGACGATGGCGGGGAGGCCAAGCTCGCGGCTGACAATGGCGGCGTGGCTGGTGCGGCCGCCATGGTCGGTGACGATGGCCGCCGCCCGCTTCATGATCGGCACCCAGTCGGGATCGGTGATCTTGGTGACCAGCACGGCGCCGGTCTCGAAGCGCTCGATCTCGTCGGCGCTATCGAGGCGGCAGACCTTGCCGGCGCCGATGGCGTCGCCCACGGCGAGGCCGGACACGATCAAAGGTCCCTTGTTCTTCAGCTTATAGGTCTTGAGGGCGCTTGACTCGCGGCGCGATTGCACGGTCTCCGGCCGCGCCTGCACGATATAGAGTTCGCCGCTTTCGCCGTCCTTGGCCCACTCCATGTCCATGGGCAGCCCGTAGTGCTTCTCGATGATGGCAGCCCAGCGGGCGAGGGCGAGCACCTCCTCGTCGCTGAGCACGAATCTCGCCCGTTCCGCATCGCTCGTCTCGGTGAGATGGGTCGAGCCTTCCGCGCCATAGATCATCTTGCGCTTCTTAGCGCCGAGGGTCTTCTCGACGATGGGAGTGAGCGATCGGTCGTCGAGCAGGGGCTTGAAGACCTGAAACTCGTCGGGATCGACCATGCCCTGCACCACGGTTTCGCCGAGACCCCAGGCGCCCGTGACGAGCACGGAACGGGGGAACCCGGTCTCGGTGTCGATGGAGAACATCACACCCGAGGAGGCGAGATCGGATCGCACCATCTTCTGCACGCCGACGGAAAGCGCCACCTTCAAATGATCGAAGCCGTGGTTCTCGCGGTAAGAAATGGCGCGGTCGGTGAAGAGCGAGGCGAAACACTTCTTGCAAGCGGCGAGCAGCGCGTCCTCGCCCTCGATATTGAGATAGGTCTCGAGCTGGCCGGCAAAGCTCGCCTCGGGCAAGTCCTCGGCCGTGGCGCTCGAGCGCACGGCCACGGTGCCGCCGCCGCGCGCCCGCATGTCCCGATAGGCTTGGCGGATCGCGTCCTCGAGGTCCGGCGGGAATTTGGCGTCCAAGATCAGCGTCCGGATCACGCCGCCCACATGGGCAAGATTGCTCAAGTCCTTTTCGAGCGTGCCGACGGCCTGGGCGATGCGGTGTTGCAGGTCGTTGGCCTCGACAAAGCGCCAATAGGCGGTGGCCGTGGTGGCGAAACCGCCGGGGACGTTGATGCCCGCGCTCTTGAGGGTGCCGATCATCTCCCCGAGCGAGGCGTTCTTGCCGCCGACGCGGGCGACGTCGCCGCGGCGGAGGGCGGAGAGGGGCAGGACGAGATCTGTCAAATCGGTCATGCGGCCTCGCTCTCGGTTCCGATAGGGCATTCTTTTCGCGCCTGTTCTTGCGCGCGTTCGCGGGCAGGACGGTCGGGTTTGTGCTCTTGCACCAAATCGAAGGTGAAGGATTGCCCGGGACTGAGCTCGCGGCTGTGCTCGCGATAGGCAATGCGAATGGGGTGAGCGGTCATGACTCGGCTGGAGACGGTCAGGCAATCCTGGGTGACTTCCACATCCAGAGTGTGACGGCGATAGCGCAACGTCGCGTTCATCTGGAGAACCTCGTCGGGTAGGCGTGGATTGAACGCGAGCACGCCGTCGCGCATCTCGATGCCTGAATAGCAACGTTGAATCAGGTCGACCGTTCCGGCCATGGCGCCGAGATGGATGCCTTCTCGGGTTGTGCCGTCCTGGATATCGGTCAAATCGCCGCCGAGCGCCGTCAAGGTGAGCTGCCAGGACTTTTGGCGGTCGGCCCGGGCCAGCACCCAGGCATGCGTGAGCCAACTTAGGCTCGATCCGTGCGAGGTGCGCTGATTGTAGTAGTGCACGTTCTTGAAGATCAGGTCCGGTGAGAAGGGATAGCCGAGCCGGTGGAGGATTTCCTCGATCTCCTCGCGGCTGAACAGGTAGAAGATCATCAAGACGTCGGCTTGCTTTGAGATCTTGTAGCGGTTCGGGTCGTCGCCCTCCTTTTCCAGGATGCGGTCGAGGCGCTGAAGGTCGCCATATTTTTCGCGGTAGCCCGCCCAGTCGAACTCCAGAAGGTCGCCATAGCCTTCGAACTGGCTGATGATGCCGTCGTCGTGGAACGGGATCACGAGATTGCAGCTGATGTCGCGCCAGCGCGCGAACTCCTCTTCTTTGAGATCGAGCCGCTCGCACAGCCGGCGGCGGCGATCGCTCGGGAGCACGTCGAGCACGTCGAAGGCGCGGGAGAGCAGCCAGGACACCATGACGTTGGTGTAGGCGTTGTTGTTGAGGCCGCCTTCCGTGGCGGGATCGGCGCCGGGATAGGCCGTGTGGAACTCGTCCGGCCCCATCACGCCGTTGATGCCGTAGCGGCCGTCGTCCCGCCGCTTGGCGAGGCTCGACCAAAAGCGTGCGATCTCGCAGAACAACTCGGCGCCATAGTCGATGAGGAAGTCGCGGTCGTCGGTGGCCTGGAAGTACTGCCAGACGTTGTAGCAGATGGCGGCGCCGATATGCCGCTGGCGCCAAGAGTTGTCGGAAATCCAGCGCCCTGACATCGGGTTCAAATGAATGCGCTGGCTTTCCTCTCGGCCATTGGAGCCGCTTTGCCAAGGAAACATCGCGCCCTTCAAGCCTGCCTCGCGCGCCATGCGGCGCGCTTCGCCGAGCCGGCGATAGCGGTAATGAAGCAACGCGCGCGTTACCACCGGCATGCGCAGGTTCAGATATGGGAAGATGAAGAGCTCGTCCCACATGATATGGCCCCGATAGGCTTCGCCATGCCAGCCGCGCGGCGGCACGCCTACATCCACGCCGACGGAGTGCAGCGCCGTCTGCAAGAGATGGAAGATGTGCAGCCTGAGCTTGAACTGCGCGCCGTCCTGCGTGGTGCGGACGCGAATGTCGCATTGCTCCCACAGCTGATGCCAGGCTTGGGTGTGCGCGTGCAGGATCTCGGCGAAGGGACCTGCATAGCGGACGAGTTGCAGAGCCTCCTGCAAAGGCTCGGTGATGGCGTAATCCTTGGAATTGAAATAGGTCACGGTCTTCTCGACGTGGATCGGGCGTCCCTCTTGGGCTTCGCAGACGTATATGCCGCTCGCCACACCTTTTTCCGCCTCCGTGCGCGCGGGCTTGATCGTCTCGCCCTCGATCTCCACGCGGGTGTGTGCTGCGAGCGCGATCTCGCGGCGGGCCTGAACCATGCGGCTGCGCAGGGTAAGGATGGCGCCGTCGTCGACATTACAGTCGACGGTCTCAAGGTGTCGCCCGTTGAGCTTGCGGTAGCGCGGCACACCCCAATTGATGACGCTGCCGTCGAGGCTCGAGCGAAAGGTCACCGGCCCCGACCAATTCTCCGGCGTCACGGTGACGGCGAGCGCGGCGAGATGCTGGTTGTCCATTGAGACGATGCGCTTTTCGTCCCACCGGCTGACCCGGCCGGCGGCGTCGCGGAAGCGCAAATTTCGGGTCAGCACACCGTCTTTTAGGTTGAGTTGCTGGCGGTAGGCTAGAAACTCGACGCGGTCGGGGTGGATGGCCTCGTCATCGTCGATCTGCATGACGAGCGGGAGCCAGTTGGGGAGATTGACGAGGTCTTCGTTCTCGATCTGGTGGCCGTCGATCTCGGTCGTAAGGCGGTTATAGCCCCCGGAGAAGTAGGTGCCGGGGTAGTGGACGTCATCAGCGCTTACATCCGCCGCCGCGGCGCGCGACACGATGTGGCCGTTGCCCAGTGCACACAAAACCTCGCGCAGGCCCTCCTTATCCGGCTCATAGCCTTCGTAGGTGAGGGACCAATCGTCGTTCATCGCCTGGCCTCGCGGACTTCCGGAAAACAGAGACTAAAGACACATCCTAGATCGCGTGTGACAAGGTCGGCGCCGGCGGCGCGCAGAGCGCGGGCATGCATGTCGCTGTCCAATTGCTCGCGGTCGACGCCGACAACGTGCTTGAACCCGCCGGTAGCACCGGCCCTCACCCCCGAGACCGCGTCCTCGACCACGGTGGTGTTGGCAGGGCTCGCACCAAGGCGCTTCGCGGTTTCGACCAGCATCGCCGGATCGGGCTTCGGCGCAAGGGCGAGCTTTGCCGCATCGGTGCCGTCCACCTTGGCATCGAACAGTTTTATGACACCGGCACTCGTGAGCACGCGTTCGGCGTTGCGGCTCGCCGAAAACACGCCGACTTTCACGCCGTGTTCCTTGAGGGCGTGGATCAGGTCGAGCGCGTCTTGA
The DNA here is from genome assembly GCA_964530895.1 of uncultured Methyloceanibacter sp. Classification (GTDB taxonomy): domain Bacteria; phylum Pseudomonadota; class Alphaproteobacteria; order Rhizobiales; family Methyloligellaceae; genus Methyloceanibacter. The sequence continues at coordinate 30,173 of CAZHCN010000004.1, forward strand.
TATGTGGGGACGGTGTTCGTTTCGAGCCACGCCTGGAAGCGCGCGTTCTTGGCGTTACCGAGGCCATGCACGGTCTCGTCATCGAGGCTGTCGGCTGCGCCTTCCGGCAAAGTGATGCCGCGCGAGGCCAGAAAGCGCCGGACTCCGTCGAAGCGCGGCACGCCGTCCACATGAGCGAAATACTCTTCCATCGTGAACGGCTTGGCATCTTCGCCGCGCCGCTTCAGGAACGTGTCGAAGACCTCCTTCCAGGCGGCGAAATGCGCGCGCATGGACTTCGTAACGACCCCGTCCATGTCGAAGATCACTGCCTCGATGGCCGCGCCGGTACTCGCCATGTCCATTACGCCGCTGGAAGAGATAAGAACCTCGTCTATGCGGAGCGCGCCGCCGCCCGCGCACGGGGAAGCGTGTGGGGCTCCTTACCATCCTCGAGATAAAAACTACGGATGGGGCGCAAGCCTTGATCGAGCTCATAGATGAGCGGCTTGCCGGTCGGAATTTCGAGATTGGGGATGTCCTCGTCGGAGATCCCGTCGAGATATTTGACGAGGCCGCGAAGGCTGTTGCCGTGGGCCGAGACGAGCGGCGTGCGGCCGTCCATCAGAAGCGGTTCCACGCGTTCCTGCCAATAGGGCAGCACGCGGGCGACGCAATCCTTGAGGCTTTCGGTCAACGGCAGATGCCGGTGCGGCACGCCAGCGTATTTGGGGTTGTTGCCGGGAAAGCGCGGGTCGGCCTCGTCGAGCGGCGGCGGGCGGCTCGTGTAGCTCCGCCGCCAGATATGCAGCTGCTCGTCCCCGACCTCTTGGCGGATCTTCTCCTTGTTGAGGCCCTGGAGCGCGCCGTAATGACGCTCGTTGAGACGCCAGGCGTGCTCCACGGGAAGCCATTCGAGGTCGAGATCGTCGAGGACGATCGATAGCGTATGGATCGACCGCCTCAAGTAGGACGTGAAGCACTGATCGAACTTGATCGCGTGCTTCTTCAATAGCGCCGCAGCCTTCTTGGCCTCCGCGATGCCGTTGTCGCAAATCTCGACATCCGTCCAACCGGTGAAGATCGCATCCCGGTTCCAGACGCTCTGGCCGTGTCGCAGGAGGATAAGTCGGGGCATTTCAAGTCTCCGGTTACGCCCACACCTCTGGTGTAGGAGGCCGGGCGGCGCGGGGCAAGTCTGGGGACGAAAGCCCTACCGCCTCGGTTCTAGCCGTCATTTCCCCTTATTTCCGGGCTAATTCAACGAATCAGACCTTCTCCGGACGGGGTTTGCTCGGGGGTCTTATCCCTTACTTTAGGATTCGGTTGTATTTCGTTAACCAACCGGCATTTTGGCCTACGGAGGGACACGTGCGGCTCATTTTCTCGATCCTGGTGGCGATCGTCCTTATCGCCGCGGCGATCGTCTTCATCGGCCCGATGTTCATCTCGGCCGAGGATGTCCGCAATCAACTTTTTGCGCAGGTCGAGTCCGCTACCGGCTACCGCCTGCGTGTGAGCGGGCCGCTTGACGTCACGCTGTTTCCATCGCTCGAGCTCGTTGCCCAGGACGTGGGCGTGGCCCAGCCGGCGACGGGGAGCGACGCCGAGTTCGCCACCGCCAAGACACTCAAATTCGGCCTCATGCTGCAAGGCCTGCTCGACGGCAAGATGCGCATGACGCATGTGACCCTCGTCGACCCGGTCATCAATGTGCCGAAGACTGCGGCTGCGATTCCGCCCGGCCAGAAGGATCAGGTGGCTGAGCTCTTGGAGTCCGAGGGTGCGCAGGCTGACACCAAAGAGCACGCGAGCGGTGTCGCGTCTGTGGCCGAGAAGCTTAAGAACCTGACCCTCGACAAGCTCGTCATCCAGAACGGCACCGTGATCCTGCCCCCGTCAGGAGGGAGCGCCGGCCAGCGCATCGAGAAGTTGAACCTCGAAGCCTCGCTGCCCGCCTACAGCGAGCCTTCGGCATTCGATGTTGCTGCCGTCGTCGACGGCAAAGCGATGCAGGCGCAAGGCTCGATCGGTAATTTCGGAGGATTCCTCGAAGGCGTGCCTGCGCCCGTGCGGCTCACAGCGAACGCGCCCGGCACGCTCGACGCACCTTTTAGCATGAGCGCCACGGCCACCTACAAGAACGACACGCTCACGCTCAATCCTCTTAGCGCGAAGTCCGGCGACAAGGCCTTGGCGGGATCCGCCGTCTACAAGGACGGCGCAGTCGCCTTGAACCAATTCACCGCGACGATGGGCCGGGACACGTTTGCCGGCAACGCGGTCTACAAGGACAACACCGTCACGCTGCGCTCTCTGCGCGCCAATGTGCGCGGCACCGTGCTCGCAGGGTCGGTGACCGCCAATCTCGCGAACACCGTTCCTTACGTCGAGGCGGCGATCGCCGCCAAGACGCTCGACGTCGACGCGCTGACGGGAAGCTTGAAATCCAAGTCGCATAGCGGTGGTGGCGGCGGTGGTGGTGGCAAGTCCAAGTCGGGCTGGAGCAATGCGCCGATCGACTTCTCGCCGCTTCGGCTCGTCAATGGGAAGTTCAGCCTTACCGCCGAGCAGCTCATCTACAACCAGATCAAGATCAGCCCGGTGACTGTCCAGGCGGTGCTCAACGGCGGCAAGCTCAACGCGACGTTGTCGAAGTTCAACCTCTATGGCGGGACCGGCAACACCACCGTCGTCATTGATGCGAGCGGCAAGACGCCGGCGCAACGCGTGAAGGCATCGCTCGACAAGTTCGACGCTTACAGCTTTCTCAAGGACGCGGCGGATTTCCAAAGACTGGAAGGTAAGGGAACGATCTCGATGGACGTCAGCGGCAGCGGCGCCAGCCAGCGCGCCATCGTCTCCGCGCTCAACGGCGATGCCAATCTCGAATTCACCAACGGTGCCATCCGCGGCGTGAACGTCGCCCAGATGATCCGCAACCTCGGCACGGGTATTGTCCAGGGCTGGCAGGGTGGCACACAGGAAAAAACCGACTTCGCCTCATTCGGCGCAAGCTTCAAGGTGGCGAAAGGCAACGCGACGACAAAAGACCTGCACCTGATCGGCCCCCTCGTTCGCATGACGGGTTCGGGCACGGTCAACCTTCCGGCGAAGAGCGTGAACTTCAAGGTCGATCCGCAGCTTGTGGCCTCGCTCAAGGGGCAGGGCGGCGAGAAGGATCTCTCGGGACTCGGCGTTCCGGTGATGATCGTCGGACCGTGGGACAACCCCAAGTTCTACCCGGACATCAAGGGCATCCTGGAGAACCCGCAGGCGGCCATTCAGCAGTTCAAGCAGTTCGGCAAGGACGCCGGGACGCTGCCGGGCGTGGACAAGGCCAACGCGTTCAAGGGCGTGATCAAGGACGGCAAGGTCAACAAAGACGCGCTTATGGAGGGGATAGGCGGTCTTCTCGGCGGTACGCAACAGCAGACCCAGACCCAGCAGCCGCAAGGGGCGGCGGCAACGCCGCAAGCCGCGCCGCAGCAGCCCGAGACGCAGTCCCAGCCGCAGGCGTCTCAGACCAAGAAAGCGGCCAAGAAGAAGAAAAAGAAGGACAAGCAGGACGCCCAGGACGCGGCCAAGCAGCTCCTGAACAACTTCCTCGGTGGTCAATAGCCGCCTTGTGTGGCGAGACGGCCGTTTGACAAGTTAAGCGTGCACGCTACGCTCTGCCGATGGGCTCGATCCTCGACATGTGCCAAGCCACGCCGCTACAGGAACTGCCACCCGGCACGGTGTTGCTACCCGAAGGCGAGACGTCGGGACATCTTTATGTGTTGGCCTCCGGCACCGTCGAGGTGCTTCGCGGCGACACGCAGGTCGCCGTGATCGAGGAGCCCGGCGCCGTATTCGGCGAGATGTCCATTCTTCTCAATCGGCCGCACACGGCGACCGTCCGCGCGCTCACGCCGATTGCGGTCCATGTGTTCGACGATGCGGAACGTTTCTTGCGATCGAATCCGGAGATCGCGTTCTTCATCGGGCGGCTGCTCGCGAGCCGGCTCAATGCGGCAACCACCTACCTCGTAGACATCAAGCGGCAGTTCGAAGATCAGAGCAACCACCTCGGCATGGTGGGTGACGTGCTCGACGCGCTGATGCACCAGCAGGACGAGGAGTTCAGCTTAGGCCCGGAGCGGGAGGTTGATCCCCGACTGTGAGCCAGTCCGGGATCGCCATGAGTTTCGCGACCGGCCGCTGAAGCGGTTCGTTCAGACGAACGTACTGATTGCCGGCGGCGGAGAACCACACCGCCTCGTCCGCCTCGGTGTTCATGATGATGTGGGCGGGCGGCGCGCCGAAGTAATGACCGGTATTGAAGATCCACGTGCCGCCGATGCGGTCGACCCATGAGCCGCGCTCGACATAGGGCGCCTCGTGCACGTGGCCGGACATGACGATGTCCGGCTGGTAGGCCTCGATCCACTTCTTCAAGGCATCGTCGCCGAAGAAGCGCTGACCAGCCCAGGCAACGGGCGAGTTGGCCGGCGGGGCGTGATAGATCCATATCCACCGTTTCCGGCGCTCTTTGGCGGCCTTGGCCAGTTGCTCGCCGATGGCGGCCTGCGAAACCGGGCCGTCCCACCACGCGCACATCGTGAACAGCGTGTCGCCGAAGGCGGTCGACTCGCCATCCGAGAGCACGCCTTCGTTGCGCGACCTAAGCAGCCATTTCGCCATCTTCTCGCCGGCGGCGTTCTTGGCATCGAGATCGTGATTGCCGGAGCAGATCAGGAGCCGCGTCTTCGCCTGAATCTTCTGGAAGTACTTCTTTACGACCACCGCCTGGGCGCGGCCGTCCACCAGCGAGGCGAGATCGAGATGGTCGCCGGCCATGACCACGATATCGAAGTCACCGGCGACCTCCACCACCCAGTCGAACAGGGGCAGGGAATAGTGCAGGTCGGAGACGAGAAGCAGGCGCATGGGCAGTCGCTTGAGGCGTCCCTCGTCAACGATTTAGTTACCTTGAAGTGTTTTTGCCGGTCTCCGCAAGCCGGTGCCTCCCCCCGAATCAACGGTTTATTGGGAGGCCGCATGTAGACCCTTGGCCTTCGGCGCGGCCCCCGTCAACACCCGCGTCACGTGCAACGGCAATGGTCTACCTCATAACCCCCCGCTACCAGCGCAAGAGCTTTTTCCGGCCGCGCCGCCGGGTCTCGGTCTTCGGCACGGCTTGGCGCACGGCGCGCCGCTATCAGCTCTTCGAGCTCCTCGTGCTGACGGGCGCCATCGCGCTCGTGTGGCTCGGCGCCCAGATCGATAACCAGTCCGGCTCGTGGAATGCGTCGCCGCCGGCGGGTTTGGAGTCGGCGAGGGCCGACTTGATTACCGGGGTTCCGGTCGGCTCGCGCCCAAACCAGCGTCCGCTTTAGCGGCGAGCTTCCGCCTCTCTTCGAGCGTCCCGACCAGCGCACCTTCCGCAGCAAGCTGGCGCCTCCGCCACAAAGGCTTCCGCAAGCGCGGGACGATCAGCCTGGACATCGGCCAAGCGACAATCAAGCTCGTCACCACGACGAGGCGGACCCGCACGACCCCGGAGCACGGCTCGTCGTGCCCGGCATCTAGCAAGGTCTGCAAGTCTCGAAGTTGCGCTTCTGCTACTGGCCGCCGAACAGGCCGCCGAAGAGCCCGCCGCCGCCAAATATCCCGCGGCGTTTGGGTTGCGCGGCGGCTTCAGGCTGAGAGTCCGCCGGCGCAACGGTCTGGGCGGTCGCGTTGCTGCCGGGCCTTGCCGAGGTCACAGATCTTCCACCGCTTGAGGCCGTCGACGCGGCGGGTGGAGGGGCCTCTGGTGCCGGCGCGAGGGCAGCTTCCTCGATCCAGCCTTTCGCGCCGCTTTGTACGTCCTGTATGCGAATGAACCCTCCCTCGCTGCCGAGGGCGCGAAACGGCCGGCCGGCCGGGAAGCCATACATCGCGGAAGCGGAAGCCGACGGAGCCGCGAGCACCTGGACCGGGCGCCTGGAGACCAGGATCTTGCCCGACCACGGGGTTTCCGTGAGTTGCTCGTCGGCGTCGCTCTTCGCCGCCTCAACGGCGCCGGTTGTCGCGTCTTTCGGTGCGGCGGGCTCGACCGCGACCGTCGGGCTCTCTGGCTGGTCCGGCTTGGCCTTGTCCTGATCAATAAACGCGAAAATGCCCGCGACAATGCACAGGCCAATGGCGATAAGAATGCCAATAAGCTTCTGCTCGGCCATCAACGCAACTCCCTTCCGGGGAGTATGACACGGCCCGGCACCTCGATCCACACGCCCTCGGATCGATTAGGGCCTAGTCCTTTGCTTGGGGTAACAGTCCAGAGGGCGTGTCCTAGTGCGAAGCGTCCCACGACGCGATGGCGTCGACCAGCATTTTGTGGAAGCGTCCGTCAGTGGTCATCTCGGTGATGCCTTCACTGAACTTCGGCGCTAGCGCGGCGCAGGGCGATTTCTTCGAAAACGCGACAAACATTTCGGCTGAAAGGACCGCAGGCTCCAGGGCCTCGACCTCCCCGTCGATGTCCATGTCGGTCGCGGTGGCGTGGCCGGGATAGTAGCCGGCAATCACGTAGTCGACCTTGCCTGCCACGAGATCCTTGAAGGCCGCATCAAGCCCGTCGGTACGCTGGACGTCTAGCTTGTCCTTGATGAAGGCGTCGAACTCGTTTCCGTAGCTCTCGCCTTTGTTGGTGGCGCCCTTCTTGCCAATCAGGTCGTCCTGTCCCGTGAAGGGGAATTTCTTGCTTTTGGAGACGAAGACGACGACCGGGTCGTAGACGAAGGCCGGCTGGACATAGTCGAGATACTTGGCGCGCTCGTCATTGTAGTAGACGCCGAAAATCATGTCGGCCTTGCCGTCGCGCACCGCGGCTTGCGCGTCGGCCCAGCTCCCCATGTATTCCGACTTGAGGGGGACCTTGATATCTTTCGCGATCGCTTCGACCAATGTCGGCGCGGCGCCGACGATCGCATCCCCCTTCTTGAAAGCGATAGCCGGATATTGGGGATGGCCCGTCGCGACGATCTCGGTGCATGTGTCGGCGGCCAGCGCCACGCTGCTCGACAGGCTTAGGACGGCAAGCACGCTCAGGCAGAGAAGTCGTTTCATCATCTGGGTCCTTGTTTCCCGGTCGAACGGAGCGCGACAGTGGTGCGGTTGCTGGGTTCCTGGAAGGGGGGCGAAGACAGGTTCGAACTCACGGCAGCAATCGGCGGTGCTACCGTCCGCTCGCCTGCGCTTTGATCTTGTCCACCTCGGCTTGCGAGACCTTTCCAGCCTTGACCAGTGCTTGGACACAGGCCGGCGACAAGCCGGGGCCCGCCTTACGCATGCAAAGATTGAGACCGCTGGAGTCTAGGCCCCATTGGCCGCAGAATTTTTTGTAGTCGTTCACGCAGTAGGTCTGCATGTCCTTGGTCACGGTGCCTGCCTGAGCCCAAGCTGCGGATGGGCTGGCGCAGGCAAGGATCAAGGCAAGCGCGATCGGTGGTCTTGAGCAATAACGCATGATCCACGGCCCCCCTGGTGTCGTTGAAGAGAGCTTGTAGCACTCTTTGCGGCAAAGCTGCTTCAGTTTCACGGTCTGAATGTGGCAAGGGTGCAAAAAAGAGCAGAGGAATCGGGACGGTAATTTCGGCGCCTCAGGATTCCCTGGCTAACGGCAATCTCCAGCCCCCGCGTCACCACTGAAGGTTGTGCCTCTGGCCGGTTCGGCCAAGGCGGGGAAGTCGCGCGGTATCGCCGCCATGATCGCATGCATGTCGTCATAGCGCGCCGGGTGGCTCGCGGCGCCCAGGACCACACCGACGATAGTCTCGCCATCGGGAGCGTGCCACGCGGTAACGAGATTGTAGATGTTCTTGCTGACATGAGAGCCTGTCTTCGCTCCGATGACGCCCTCTTCGCCGAGGATCTCGATGGTCGTCTTGAGCGTGACGGTTCGCGCGTGCGGACCCTCGATGTGTAGGGTCCGTTGCGTACACCGCCACGCCGGCAGCAAACGTGAATCGGTGAAGACGCGCGCGGCAATCAGACCGACATCGCGCGCCGTCGCCTGGTTGTCGGGAGATAGCCCATAGGGATCGGCGAATTGTGCATGACTCGCGCCAAGGTTCGCGGCGGCGGCCCGCATCTGCTGGACAAAGCGCTGGAAGGAATCGCCGTGCTTGTCCTCTTGGGAAAGAAGAAAACGTCCGACATCGTCGGCGATCGCCATTGCGGCATCGTTGCCGGAGACGAGAACCATGCCATAGAGCAGGTCCTGCAGAGTCCAGATGTCGCTTCTTTTCAGGCCGGCCGTCGAGCCGGGGACGAGATGCGGCCAATTGATTTTCACAGTGTCGGACAGCCGGTCGCCCATCCGGTTTATGAGGACGTAGGCCGTAATCAATTTGGTGAGGCTGAGAATCCTGAAGGGCGTGTCCGGGTTCTTGGCGTAAAGGACCTGACCGGTCTCGGCATTCATCACGAAGACTGAGGACGCGGTGACCGGGGGCGGGGCCAAGGCCTCTTGGTTCGCCGCGCCTTGGCCGAGGGCATGGCCGCCGATCAAGGCAAACGCCGCGAGCGCGCCGGTCATGAACCAGACCCACGCTCCGCCCTGTTCCCTAGGTTCAAGCACCGATCTTCCCTCGCAATGCTTGGCGCGCCCGGTGGCGCATTGCCGTCCGGCTACGCGGGCTCGGCAGCGAGATGGTCTAAAGGCATTGTCAGGTCGATGATCAAGCCTCGCGCGCTCCACTCCTCGGAAAGTTGCCCTCCGAATTGGCCCGCGATAGTCCGCTCCGCGAGCGCGCTGCCGAAGCCTCGATGCATAGGCTTTTCCTTAATCGGTGGTCCACCCTGTTCCTGCCATTGCAGCCTTAATATGTTCGTCTCCACCGAGCAGTCGATGTCGACGCGCCCCTCGGGTGACGAAAGAGAACCATGCTTGACGGCGTTCGTCGCGAACTCGTGCAGAACGAGGGCAAGACTCGTTATCGCGTTGGAGCGTATCGACACGTCGCACCCTCTGACGACCAGACGCTCACCCTGTTGGGTCTCGAGGTAGGGGGCGAAGATCGTTTTGATGAGCGCGTGCAGCGTCGTCTCACGATCAAGCTCTGCGTTCTCGATGAGCCCGATGCGCGTCAACCCTTGGGCGCGAGAAAGAGCGCCCAGCCGCTCCCTGAGGGATTGAGCCATTTCGGCCGGCGTCCGGGCCGCCCGGGCACTCAGCCCGACGAGGCCGTTCGTCACGGCAAACAGGTTCTTGATGCGGTGACTCATCTCTCTCAGAAGAAGCTCTTGTTCGATTTGGTGGCGTTTGCGGTCGGTGATGTCGCGTGCGATTTTCGATGCGCCGATAACGCGTCCGTCGGCGTTCCTGATCGGTGAGACGGTCAGCGAAATATCGATGAGACTTCCGTCCTTCCGCTGGCGGATCGTCTCGTAGTGATCGATACGCTCGCCCCGTCGAAGCCGCCGGAGTATTTCAGGCTCCTCGTCATGGCGGCCCGGCGGGAGGAGGGTGGTAATGGACTTGCCGATGATCTCGTCGGCGGTGTAGCCGAAGAGCTGCTCGGCGCCGCGGTTCCAAGTTGTGATGATGCCGCTCAAGTCTTTGCTGATGATCGCGTCATGGGAGTACTCTACGATCGAGGCTAGTAGGTCGGCGTCGACCTCGACGCGTCTTCGATTGGTAATTTCGACAAGCATGTTGAGTCCGCCGATCAACGTGCCGGTCTCGTCCCACAAGGGTGTTGGATAAGCGAGATAAGCCACGCGACTCCCATCAGGACGCTCGGCGATCGCCTCCGCGCCCGCGATCGGACGCCCCGTTTTCAGAGCTTCGGCCATGGCGCATTCCTCGCGCGCCATTGGTTGGCCGTCAGGCCAGTAAAGCCGCCAAGAGCCGCACCACTGAGCGTCGCCCGGTTCCGGGCGAACGCCCCAGAGCTGCACCGCGGCCTCATTGTAATGGGTGATGCGCCCTCCCGAATCCGTGGCGTAGATCGCCGTCGGCAAGGTTTGAAGCAGGTCCAACAGAGCCGAGGAGGGCAGAGCTGCTGTCGCAGCCGAGATCGGCCCAGGGGCGAGGAGTGACGGCGGGGAAGACATGGGTGGCTACCGGTTGACTAAGGACTGCTGGGCACACACCCCAAAGTGCCGAGTAGGGCAATCTATACCGCGATCTTCAGGAAAATCATCGGATTTCGCGGGCCCTGTTTTGCCAGGCTGAAGCCGGCGAGCCGGCGTGGCGGCTTGTTCTGGTGCGCAATTGGTCCTTATTGGCGGAGAGGGAGGGATTCGAACCCTCGGTACGGTTACCCGTACAACGGTTTTC
>CAZHCN010000005.1:0-36526 GCA_964530895.1 uncultured Methyloceanibacter sp.
ATTCCCTATCCTCAAAGAGAGTATAGGCCATCAGGGACGGGCTTCAAGGGCCTCCTCCTCGAGAGTGGCCAAGGGTTTTGAGGCGGGAAGGGCCTGAACCCGCGCCCCGACCGCACCAAAAGGCAATTCTAGGTGGCCGTTGCCGCTTCTTGCGACTAACCTAGATGCCTGGAGCGGGGGTTTAGTGGGATGCGTGGACGGTCTTCAGTCACGATCCTCGGTGCGGTAGCCATTTGCATACTTGCTGCCGTCGCTGCCGTGTTGTTCGCCAAAAGCGAGCGACCGGAGACCGCCGACTCCGGCCTCGTCGTCGCCATCCCCGACAATCCTGCCGCCCTTGCAGCGACCAAGGCGCAGGAGGCCGAGCAGGTCGTGCCTCTGCCGAGCGCCCCGGAGCCAGAGGAGCAGGTCTCCGAGGAGGCCACGCCGGCCGAGCCGGCCGTGTCGGAGAAGTTGCAGATCACCGATGAGATCCGGAACAAGCTCAACGACGCCACCTTGCGCAAAGGCGCTCATGCCGACGATCTGGCGGCGCTCGAGAAGTTCTACGCCCAATCCAGCGGGCCCGCGCTGTGGGTGACGAGCACGGGTCTTACGCCTGAAGCGCAAGCCATCATCGGCGAGATGGCTAAGGCGGACGAATGGGGGCTCGATGCAAGCAGCTTCGTGGTGCCGCCGGCGGATTTCAATCCGCAAGGGGCGGCAGACCAGGCTGCCACCGAGGTGGCGATCGATCTCGCCATTCTGAAATATGCCCGCGAGGCGCGCGGCGGCGACGTGGACCCGGGCGCGGTGAGTAAGGTCTTCGCACAGACACCGACCGTGCGCGATCCTGCCACCGTGCTGACCGAGATCGTCGCGTCACCAACGCCTGACGCCTATCTCAGGGATCTTCATCCCAAGCATGAGCAGTTCGAGCGTCTGCATCAGGCCCTGCTCAAGGCGCGCGCAGCAGGGGCCAAGCCCGAAGACATCGAGCGGCTCGTGGTAAACATGCAGCGCTGGCGTTGGATGCCCGAGGATCTCGGCGCCACCTATGTATGGCTCAACATCCCTGAGTACACGGTCTACGTGGTCAAGGACGGCAAGACGGTCGAGTCCGAGAAGGCCGTGGTCGGCAGTACCGCGAACCCGACGCCGGTGCTGAGCGCCGATCTCAAATCCATCGTGTTCAATCCCGAGCGGACCGTGCCACTGTCCGTGATCCGTCAGGACGTTCTGCCGGCGCTCATAAAGGGGCGAAGCTGGTTCGGCGGAAACGATACCTCGGTGCTGGAGCGGTATCAGCTCACGGTCAAATACAAGGGGAAGCCCATCGACCCCGGTGGCATCGATTGGGAGAAGGCCAATCTGGCGAACTTCAGCTTCGTCCAGGCGCCCGGCCCCACCAATTACCTGGGCAAGGTTCAGTTCCTGTATCCGAACCCTCGCGACATCTACATGCACGACACCATCCTGCCCGCTCAGCTGACCCGCACCGTGCGCGCCGAGGGTCAGGAAGAACCGCGCGTGGGTAATCCCAACAAGCTCGCTGGCCTGCTCCTCGCCGAAGACAAGGGATGGAGCCAGGCGAAGGTCGACAAGCTGATTGCCGGCGGAAAGACCGTCGAGGTCAAGATCGACAAGTCTTTACCCGTGCACACGACCTATTTTACGGTCGTGGTCGACGACGATGGCCAGATGAAAACCTTCGGCGATGTCTACAAGCTCGATGACATCGACAAGCGCGACGATGCGGCTGACGCATCTCCGCCCCCCGTGGCAGGCGCCGCGCCGATCCCGTCGCGGAAGCCTGTGAGCGGAAGTCTCGCCGCCACGGCGCAGTGAGGCTGCTGCCTCTTCGTTGAATCTTTGATGCGAATGGGCCCTATTTTGGCTAGGCTTTGAGTCTGCCGAACAGAAAGGCCGCCCCATGCAGTCGCAATTCACCGTCGGCGTTAATTTGGAAGGCAAAGGCGACCGGATCGTCGTCAGGGCCGAGGATGCTCTGATCGCCGCGCTCAAAGTCAAGGCCGAGCGCCCCGACGCGACCATCACCTATGTGCGGCGGCTCAATCGCCGCGGCGACCAGCGCCATCCGCCTCATAGGCTTGCCGACAACCGCTAGTCTAGTCGTCGAGTTCCAGCTCGCGCCCCGCCGGGATCGTGTGCATGCGCATCGCCATATAGATGGCAAAGGAGGCAAGTAGCAGGGCCCCGGCGATAGCTGGCGCGCGCCAGTCGCCGGTTCCGACCCGCACCACGATGAGGGTAAGGCACACCAGCATGCCGAGCGCCGGCACGAAACGCGGGATCTCGAACTGACCGGGTCTCTCGCCTTTGCGCCGCTTCAGGACGAACAGGGAGCCGTTCACCACTGTGAACACCGCGAGCAGGAGAAGCACCGTGGCCGAGGCAAGCTCGGCGATGGTGCCGGTCAGCGCGAGCGGCGCCAAGATCAGAAACAGGGCGGCGATGGCGATATGCGGCGTGCGCCGGCCGGCATGGACATTACCGAGTGCGCCTGGCAGCAGGCCTTGGCGGGCCATCCCGTAGATCAGGCGTGACGACGTCACGTAGTTGACGAGCCCGGTATTGGCGACGGCGAACAGGGTGATCCCCGTGAACACGACCGGGTGGATGAGGGGGGCTGCCCGCGACACCACCTCGGTGATGGGCCCCGGAGCGACGGCGAGTTCCTGCCAGGGAACAACCGACACCGCCGTAATCGCCACCGCAATGTAAAGGACCGCAGCGGCCGCCATGGCGGTGATCAGTCCCAGCGGAATGGTGCGCTGCGGGTCGCGGACCTCCTCGGCCACGTTGTACATGTCCTCGAATCCTATAAAGGCGAAGAAAGCGAGCACCGCGCCTTGCATGACGAGCAGGATGGCGTGGTCGTCGCCGGGCGCGGTCGGCAGCTCGAGATAGTCGACCGATCCCCAATAGGAGATGCCCACGGCGATGACGAGGACGAGGCCGGATGCCTCCACGAGCGTGCACAGCACGTTGACCCACATGGATTCGCGGATGCCGCGGAATACGATGCCAGTGAGGATCAGGAGGAAGCCGAGTGCGACCCAAGCGATGGACACGCCTTGTAAGCCGAAAAGCGTAATGAGGTTTGCCGCGAAGACGCGGCTCTGGGTGGCGATGGAAGTGAGACCCGAGCACACGAGCGCCAGTCCGACCATGAAGCTCAGAAGCGGAAACCCATAGGCTCGCTGCGTCACGTAAGCGGCGCCCGCCGCCCGGGGATAGCGCGAGCCGAGCGAAGCGTAGGACAGCGCCGTGAGCAGCGCGGCGATCAGTGCCACGATGAAGGCAAGCCAAACGGCGTTGCCGACCTGTCCCGCCGCTTTGCCGATCAGCCCGTAAATGCCGGCACCAAGCATGCTGCCAAGCCCGTAAAGGGCCATCTGCGTCGGGCCGATCGAGCGGTGCAACGTCGGCTCGCCTTTGCGTCGTGGCGTGGCGCTTGTCTCTGCCTGATCCCCCATTTCGCCCCCTTTTTCCGTCGCCCGTGCTCCTACCAAGGCATAACGGCCTTGTAAAAGCCATCGTTCGCGCTTATGTCATTGGCATCGACATTTGGCCGGACCATGTGGCCGTCGCGTCAAGGCGCACGTTCAGACCCTCCCAAACATCGACATATCCCGCTTTTGACCACGCAAATTGCGTGGCCTCTAGCACCACTATACCGACTAACTGAAAGGACTACCCCGATGACCACGGGCACCGTGAAATTCTACAATACGCAAAAGGGCTTCGGCTTCATCCAGCCCGACGACGGAGGCAAGGACGTTTTCGTTCACGCCACCGCGCTCGAGCGCGCCGGCATGTCCAGCCTGGCCGAGGGCCAGAAGGTGTCGTTCGACACCGAAGTGGATCGCCGCAGCGGCAAGACCGCCGTCGCCAACATCAAGGCCGAGTAGTCCTCACCGGACACCGCCGTTTTGATGAAATGAAAGCCGCCCCCTCGGGGGCGGCTTGTTAGTTTTTGGCCTCGTTGCCGATCCGCGTCTCGTCGGAAGTTGGGATCAGCCACACGGTGATGTTGTCCGGGTATTCGGCCGCATCCAGTTCGACGGCCTCATCTCTCAGCCTGATCCAAAGCATTGCTTCGTCTGCGCTCGCTTCACGGGCGGTGATATGCGCGTGGCCGTCCCAGATTCGCCGCCCACCACTCGTGACCTGTTCGAGCCTGTGACGCATGATGGCATGGATGTCGAGCCAGGCTTGTGCGCTGGCATCAGTGGCGGCGCGAAACGCGAAGATTGCGCGTCCATTGATCTCGGCGACGTAGGTCTTCATTTGAACGCCCTCGCCGCCTGCTCTGGCGGCGATGCTCCGCGCTGAGGCGTCAAATGAACCTCCTTTTGGAAACCGGCAGTTGAAACGTGATGGGCGCTAAGCACGCTTAGCGCGCTTTGACTTAGCGGCGCGAGAGGCCCGCTTCCGCGGAAAGTCAGCGCTGTCATACAAGCGCCGGATCCCGCGGCTGTCGAACCGCTCTTCCTCAACCTCGAGATACGTGCCCAGCAGGCACTCGGGCGGCAGCTCTTCGATGGCGAAACGAACTGCCTCGGCAGCGTCGTCAAACCGCTTGTAACTGATGCCGCGCGACCTTGCCTTCCAGCTCCTGGCCGGAAACAGCTCGGCTGATGCGGTGAAATCGATTGTCGTCATTGAGTCTAACCTTCACTGGGAACAAGAAATATTGGAGAATATTTTAGACGCGGCCTACCTAAGCCACAGACCATATATAGGGTTTTTGGAAGACAAAAACTAGGTGTGCCGGTGCGTTGAATTGCCCTCATTGGTCTTTTGAAAGTGTGTTTGGGCGAAAAACTTGCGGTGACGTTGGAGCAATGGGGAAGATCGCCCGCTAGCTCTTGAGCCGATAGCCGGTCTTGAAGATCCACCACACCAGGCCGAGACAGATGGCGAGGAACAGGGCGACCATGGCGAGGCTCACCTCGACGCTGACGTCTGAGGTGCCGTAGAAGCTCCAACGGAAGCCGCTGACGAGATAGACAACGGGGTTTATGAGCGAGATTTTCCGCCATATCGGCGGCAGCACATTGATCGAGTAGAACGTACCCCCGAGGAAGGTGAGGGGCGTGATGATGAGAAGCGGCACGAGTTGAAGCTGCTCGAAGCCGCCGGCCCAGATGCCGATGACGAAGCCGAGTAGGCTGAACGTCACCGCCGTCAGCACGAGAAAGGCGACCATCCAGAATGGATGGTCGATGTGAAGCGGCACGAACAGCGTCGCCGTGGCAAGAATGATCAAGCCAATGATGATTGACTTGGTGGCCGCAGCGCCGACATAGCCGATCACGATCTCGACCGGGGAGATGGGCGCCGAAAGGTGCTCGTAGATCGTGCCGGTGAAGCGTGGGAAATAGATGCCGAACGACGCGTTGGCGACGCTCTGGGTGAGAAGCGTCAGCATAATCAGTCCGGGCACGATGAACGCGCCGTAAGGCACGCCCTCGATCTCGCTGATGCGCGAGCCGATCGCCGCGCCGAACACCACGAAATAGAGCGAGGTGGCGATCACCGGCGAGACCAGGCTCTGCAGGAACGTGCGTCCCCACCGCGCCATTTCGAATTTGTAGATCGCGATGATAGCGGGCAGGTTCATCGGTCACGCCTCACGAGATCGACGAAAATGTCCTCGAGCGAGCTTTGCGTGGTGTCCAGATCCTTGAAGCGGATACCGGCTTGGGCGAGGTCGGTCAGGAGATGAGTTATGCCCGTGCGCGGGCCTTGGCTGTCATAGGTGTAAACGAGCTCGCTGCCGCTATTGGCCAAAGTCAGGTCATGGCCGTTGAGTGCGGGCGGAATGGCATCGAGCGCCTCATGCAGCTGAAGCGTTAGCTGCTTCCTGCCAAGCTTGTGCATCAACTCGTTCTTGTTCTCCACGAGGATCAGCTCGCCATGGTTGATGACACCGATCCGGTCGGCCATGTCTTCGGCCTCGTGGATGTAATGAGTGGTGAGAATGATGGTTACGCCGGAATCCCGCAGGTTCCGCACCACCTGCCACATCTCCTTGCGTAGTTCCACATCGACGCCCGCAGTCGGCTCGTCGAGGAATAAGACCGTCGGCTCGTGCGACAGAGCCTTGGCGATGAGCACGCGCCGCTTCATGCCGCCCGACAGCGTGATCAGCTTGGAGTCCTTCTTGTCCCATAGAGAAAGATCTTTCAGAACCTTCTCGATATGGGCCGGGTTGGGCCACTTGCCGAAGAGGCCGCGGCTGAAGGAGACCGTGCCCCACACCGTCTCGAACATGTCCGCCGTCAGCTCCTGCGGCACGAGCCCGATCATGGAGCGCGCCGCGCGGTAGTCTCTGATGATGTCGTGGCCGTCCACCGTCACCGAGCCTGACGTCGGCGTGACGATGCCGCAGATGATGCTGATCAGCGTGGTCTTGCCGGCGCCGTTCGGGCCCAACAGGGCAAAGATCTCGCCCTTCTCGATATCGAGATCGATTGTCTTGAGCGCCTGAAAACCCGTTGCGTAGGTCTTTGACAGGTTCTTGATGGAGATGATTGGCGACATGGGCGGGGTGGTGGTCGGGCGGTGGGGCGCCTTCAATCGGCGACCAGTGCGGCAACAATAGGGTCTTGTCTCGAGCTCAGTCGGGAACGACTTCTAACCCAAAGTGATCGACCACGCTTGGTTGAATTACGCGTGCTTGAAGGGTGAGCAGGACGAGCTTCGCGTCGAGGCTCGCGCCGTGGTCCAGCGCCGCATCGATACGCCGCTCGACCGCCGCACCGAGCTCGGGACCGTTGGCGCCCGCAAAGGCCTCTGCGCCGATCATGCAATAGGCGATGATTTCGGCCGCCCGGCCGGATGCATAAGCGCCGGGCTCCTCCCGGCCGGTTTGATCCTGAAGCATCCGCACCGCTGTGAGCTTGACCGCCTCCGGCACGAGATTCGGGTGGAGATCGACCGAACGCAGCGCCGTGTCGAATTCGCGAAGCGCCGGCGAACGGCCGAACCGGCCAAAAAATCCGAGGGAGAGTCCCGGTCTCACGGGCTTTCCGCCGTCAGCCGCAACACGGCGCCGTTGTCCTCGTCGGTCAATGCGTAGACGGCGCCGTCCGGTCCCTGCGCCACGTCGCGGATCCGAGCGCCCATGGGGATACGCTCCTCACCTGTGACCGTCTCCCCATCGAGGCTGAGACGCACGATGGCTTGAGCGGAGAGGCTGGCGATCAACAAGTCACCCTTCCACGCCGGGATGGCGTCGGCCGTGTAGAAGGTAATGCCCGAGGGCGAGATCACCGGCGTCCAATGACGAATGGCGTCTACGAACTCCGGATGGGTAGGCGGGTCCGGAATGTCCTTGCCGTCGTAATGCTTGCCCCAGCTCACTATGGGCCAGCCGTAATCTGCGCCGGGCATGATGATATTGAGCTCATCGCCGCCCAGCGGGCCGAACTCGGACTCCCACAACTTGCCGGTCACAGGCTGAATGGCCACACCTTGAGGGTTGCGATGCCCGTAGGACCAAATCTCCGGCTGCGCATCCTTCTGTCCGATAAAAGGATTGTCCTCGGGCACCGAGCCGTCGGGGTTGATGCGCACGATCTTGCCGAGATGATTGGTGAGGTCCTGTGCGGGCTCGAACTGGAACCGCTCGCCGAGCGTGATGAACAGCCGGCCTTTGGAAGTGAAGACGAGCCTGCCACCGAAATGGTTGCCGCCGGAAACCTTCGGCGTCTGCCGGAAGATGACTTGCACGCCCTCGAGTCCGGCATCCGTCAGATGGCCGCGCGCCACGGCGGTTCCGGCGCCGTCCTTTCCAGGCTCGGCATACGAAATGTAGATGAGCTTGTTCTCGCGGAACTTGGGGTCCAGCGCGACGTCCAGCAGCCCGCCTTGCCCTTGGGCGAAGACCTTCGGCACGCCGGCGAGCGGCCCCGACAGCGTGCCGTCTTCGGCCACGATGCGGAGCTGCCCAACCCGTTCGGTCACCAGTATGCGTCCGTCGGGTAGGAAAGCCATCCCCCAGGGATGGTTGAGCCCGTTCGCCAGCGTTTCGACTTTGATCTTCCCGGTTTCGGTGTCGATGACGCGGTCCTCGGCCAAACAGGTCCCGGAGACGAGAGCCAGAGCCGTGGCCGCGATCAGCGCGACGAGGGGACGCCGGTGGGGGGAGAGCGCAAACAGTCCGAGGCGTTGGTTGATGCGTGTCATGCTCACTCGCAGGGTTTCGTCCCAATTATCCGCGACAATCCCGACCCCGTGTGAGAAATTTGCACCGGCAGCGACGCATTATTGCAAAGGAATGCTTGTCATCCGTTAGGGATAGGATCATCGAGGCCCAGCCCGCGAATCGCCGTTTTCCCAAGACTTACTCCAGTAGCAACGCAGATCATGTCGGTCATGAATTATTCAAGTTCAAGGCGTGCCCAAGGAACGCTGAGCGCATTGCTTGTGCTACTGCTCGCGATCGCGACCCTGTTCCAGGGACCGGCCTTTGCGGCAGACGAGAGCGACGCCACCAAGACGTCGATCCGCGCTTTCGTGGAGAGCCTCGACGAGGCATCGATGAGCTTCTTTTCAGGCGGCAGCGAATCGGATGCCCGCGAGCGCGTCCGGGCGCTGCTCGCCGCCAAATTTGACGTTCCCGCCATGGCCGAGTACGCCCTGGCCCGAGCCTGGGAGAAGGCGGACGCCACACAACGCGAGGAGCTTTTGAAGGCCATCACGGAGGATATCGTCAGCGCTTATCTGAGGCGCATGCGCGCCCCCGGCACGAAGCTCGAATTCGTCGGGTTCCGCAAGCCGGAGGGCGAGGATCACCTTGCGGCGAGTCGCCGAACCGTTCCTGGCAAGGCCGATCAGATCTGGATTTGGTGGTTGAGGCCCGATGGCGACTCGTGGCGCGTCACCGATCTTTCAGTGGATGGCCACAGCGCGGTCGCGACCCAGCGGCAGGAGTACGGCACCGTGTATATCGACAATCACGAGAGCGTGGACGCCGTGCTCAACTTCATGCGCACGCGTGCGGCCAGGCCGATCCAAGCCGAATGACTGACAGAAATCTCCTCGAACTCGACCATGTCGGCCACTCCTTCGATCAAGGACGCATCGTGGCCCTCAAGGACATCAACCTCGCCTTCGGGGAAGGCGAGTCGGTCGCCATTCTCGGCGCGAGTGGCAGCGGCAAGACAACGCTCATTCTCGTGATGTGCGGCATCAGAACACCGACGCGCGGCGTGCTGCGCTGGCGAGGCGAGCCTGTCATCACGCTCAAGCAATGGACCGATCTGCGACGTTCCGAGATCGGCATCGTGTTCCAAGACTTCAATCTGTTCTCGACGCTCACCGCGGCGGAGAACGTGGAAGTGGCGATGTTCGGCTCCTCGGCGAGCTCGGCCGAGCGGAAACGCCGCGTGGAAAAAGCGCTGGACACGGTGGGCCTCGCCGACCGGGCCACCCATCTGCCGCAGGAACTGTCCGGTGGCGAGCGCCAGCGGGTGGCCATCGCCCGCAGTATCATCAACGACCCCAAACTCATTCTCGCCGACGAGCCGACCGGCAATCTCGACAGTAAGAACGCGGCGGCGATTCTCGACCTTATGTTCGATCTGCAGAAAGCGCGTGGTTCGACCCTGATCATGGTCTCGCATGCGCCGGATCAGGCGCGGCGTTGCGCGCGGCAGATAAACATGAAGGACGGCGAGGTCATCAGCGAGCAGGTGACGCGCGCACGCGAGGAGGCCCTGTGAATCACGTCCAACTCGCCTTCCGTAATCTCCAGCGCAGGCGGACGCGCTCGATTCTCACCATCCTCGGTGTGGCCTTCGCCGTGGGCAGTTTCATTACCCTCTATGGTTTGTCGCGCAGCGTGCATGAGAATGTGGAGCGGAGCTTCGAGGAGCACGGCGCGGATTTGACCGTCAAGCGCCGCGGCATTGCCGAGCCGTTCGGCGGTACGATCCCCGAAGAGGTCGTCCCCGAGATCAAGAAGATTCCCGGTGTGGAGGATGTTGCGGGGCAGCTCATTACATTTGCCGCCACCGACAATGGCGACAGCGTGCTCGCCGCCGGCTGGTCGCCCGACAGCTTTTACTGGGCGCACGTGCCGCTGAAGGCCGGGCGTATCCCACGACCCGGCGAGACCAAGGTTGCTCTCGTCGGAAGCGATATCGCACATGCCCTGGGCAAGAAGGTTGGCGACGACATCACCCTGCTCGGCGACAAATTCAAGATCGTCGGGCTCACGGACTACCATTCGGTCATCAATCGCAATCAGGTGATTGTGCCGCTCGCCGATCTGCAAGAGTTGACCTTCCGAACCGGCGCGGTGACGTTTCTGTCGATCAAGTTGGATAATCCTGGCGACAAGGCCGAAGCCGATCGTGTGTCGCAAGCCGTCGAAGCCTTGGACAAGCTCACCGTGTCGCCAAGCGAAGGCATGCTGCGTAACGACAGCCTGTTCGGGCTCATGACCGCCGTATCGAGCGCGATGGCCTGGGTGGCCCTGTTCATGGGCGTGCTTATGGTGCTCAACACGCTCCTCATGGCGGTTCTGGAGCGCACGCGCGAGATCGGCATCCTGTCGGCCCTTGGCTGGTCGAAGGAGCGCATCATGCTGGCGCTCATCATCGAAGGATTCATCCTGTCTGCCGCCGGCGGCTTGGTTGGCATCGTGCTCGGCATCGCCGGCTCGAAATTCTTGAGTTCGATCCCGTCCATCGGCCGCTATGTGGCGGTGGAACCGACGATTCCCCTCGTCGCCATCACGGCGTTAGCGGCTGTGGTGCTTGGCGTCCTCGGGTCGTTCTATCCGGCTTGGGTGGCGACCAGAGCGAGTCCCGCCGAGGCTCTGGAGCACGCGTAACAGAGCCGCTAGGCGCGGCCGGCCTTCACGCGGAGGCCAGGCGCCGGGCGCTCGAGCACCACTTCCCGGCGGAAGCGGTAGAGCCGGGCGGGGCGCCCGCCCGTCGCCGTCGACACATTGCCGGTGGTCTCAACCAGCCCGCCTTTCTCCACGAGCCGGCGGAAATTCTGCTTGTGCAGCAGCGTGCCCGAGATGGCCTCCACCGTCTTTTGCAGGTCGTAGAGGGTGAACTCAGGCGGCAAGAGCTCGAACACCACCGGGCGGTATTTCAGTTTGCCCCGCAAGCGCCCCATGGCGGTCGCGAGGATGCGGCGGTGATCGAGCGCCATGGGCCGCCCGATCTCGGGCAGCTCGACCCATTGCGCGGCCGCGGAACGGCCGTCGCGCTTCGCCTCCTCCACAAGCCCCGCCTCGTAAAGCAGTTCGTAGCGCTCCAGGACCTTCTCCTCGTCCCAGCCGCCACCGATGCCGAAGCCGATCTTCAGCCGCTCCGGCCGGCGCAAGGGGCGCATGGGTTCGTCGGGCGAGGGTGCCTTTTCGGCCCAGGCTTTGAGGCGCGGCTCGATCTCCTCCGTGAGGATCTCAGGCTTGCCGTGCCGCCAGTCCTCCCATGGGAAATAGGCGTACCAGGGCGACCAATGCGCTCCCATCATCTCCTCACCACCCCCGCGGGTCAGCGCCAGATAGCCCACGGAGAGCGTGTGCGCTCCGCCCGGCTCCGCATGCCGTCCGCGATCGCCGAACGTATAGAGCTGCTCCACATAGCCGAGCTCGAGACCCGTCTGCCGCTTCACCCATTCACGCAAGCCGATCTCAAGCGTCCGGTGCGCGCGCGGTGCGAACGGGCCGAAGGGCAGGGCGTCCCAGGTCCCGGGCCCCGCGGTTCCGGGCCGGGCGACGAGAATGTGCGGTTGCTGATCGCGCACCATGACAATAGCGGCGTTCAGTCCGAGCTCGATCTGGGGGTCGTTGGTAAAGGGTTGCGCGACGGCCGCGCCTTTGCGCCCAGCCTCGGCCATGACCTACGCCGCGTGCCGGGCGGGCAGGGTAAAGACTTGGGCTTCCTCCGCGAGTTGGCCGCGGCCGATATGCTCTACCGCCTTGGTCATGCGGCCCTGGCGGGACAGCACCCCGTCGGCCAGCGCCACGAGACGGCGGTTGGGATAGGCGGTCGGTGAGGCGCGGCGGAGCGCCCGCGCAAGCGCGTGCTCGTCGGTGTCAGGGTTCAGTGCGCAGAGCGAGATGAAGGCGGCAGCGGTCGACCGGCTGATTCCCGCCCAGCAATGGATCAAGAGCGGCGCCTTCTGATCCCAGTCGAGCGCAAACCGGATCAGGTCGGCGACGTGGTCCTCGTGTGGAACCACAAGCCCGTCCCGCGGCTCGCAAATATCGTTCATGGAAAGCCTGAGATGCCGCCCCTTATCGATGCTGGGGGGTGTGTCGATCAGGGTCTCGCCGTTAATCAGGGTCACGAGATGGCTGACGCGGGCGTCGGCGACCGTGGTTTGAACCAGGCTGAGCGGGGCGACGAAGATGGTTTCCGGCGGCATGTCGGCCGGGACCTTAGTCCGATCCCTCTCAGAAGTCAGCGTGTCCATGGGTGTTGGCCTACCGATTCGGTCCAGCGTCTACGCGATTCATCTGGCAAGTTCATGAAACCGTTTCAAGAACCTGACCTCTCCCTCTGCCGCAGCAAGCGGGCTTAACTGAGACAGCCTGTCGACGAGAGCCGGGCTCAGGCCCCGCGGCTGGCCAAAAAACCGCCGCGCCTCCTCGCGGGCAAAACCAGCGAGGCTGGTTGCCTCGTAGTAGGCGGCGATCTTGTCGGCCCGCTTAATGACCTTGGTGACCGCTTCGGGCGGCTCCGGCGGCAACCCGAAGCGGAGGTGGATGGCGGTGAGCAACTTCGCCTCGAAGGCGCGGTAGTCCAACGACAGCGCCGCTTTGAACGGGCTGATGAGGTCGCCGATGACGTATTCCGGCGCGTCATGTAGGAGGGCAGTGAGCCGGAACTCGCGTGGCAGCGCCGGATCGAGGTCGCCCACGATGGCCTCGACGAGGAGGCTGTGCTCCGCCACCGAGAATGTGTGATCGCCGCGCGTCTGGCCGTTCCAACGGGCGACGCGCGCCAGCCCGTGGGCGATGTCCTCGATCTCGATGTCGAGCGGCGAGGGGTTGAGCAGATCGAGCCGCCGCCCGCTCAACATACGCTGCCACGCGCGCGGTGCAGTATTGTTGGCAACGCTCATGATCCTCTCGTCTTCATCGCGCGATGACGGAACATGATTGGCTACACGAAAAAGTCAAATGCCGGTACGAAGAAAAACCGTGGACGTTCAGCGTCATGAATGCCATTCATACTTGGTCTCGTTTGAGATAGAGGCACTCAATCAGAGAGTCGGGAGAACGCACAATGGCAAAACTGCCTAGATATTCCCTCACCCACAACGACAAGACCAAGAAATGGGAACTGAAGCATGAGGGGTCGGGAGAGGTCGTCAAGAGATTCAAGACCAAAGCCGCGGCCACCAAAGGCGGCGTGCTGGAAAGAGCCGTCAAGAAGATGGGCTCGGTGCGCATTAGAAAGCGCGATGGCAGGATCCAGGAGGAGCGTACCTATCCGCGCAGCATGGATCCGCGCGGCCGCGGCTGAGGTCACGACCGCCCGAGATCGGCCAAAGCCCCGTGCCGGTGGCACGTGGTCAGATGGTCGTTGACCATGCCGGTCGCTTGCATGAAGGCGTAGACGATCGTCGGCCCGCAGAACTTGAAGCCACGCGACTTGAGCTCCTTGGAGATGGCGCGCGACAGCGGCGTCTCCGCGGGCACTTGGCTCATAGATTTGTAGCGGTTGACGATCGGCTTGCCGTCGACGAAGTCCCACAAAAACGCGGAGAAGCCGGGCCCGGCCTCCATCATCTCAAGCCAGGCACGCGCTGATGAGATCGAGCCTTCGATCTTCATGCGGTTGCGCACGATGCCTGCATCTTGCATCAACGCCGTGACTTTCTTTTGCGGATAGCGGGCGATCTTTTCCGGCTCGAAGCCGTCGAAGGCGCGGCGGAAGGCCTCGCGCTTGCGCAGGATCGTGATCCAGGAAAGCCCGGCCTGGAAGCCGTCGAGCATGAGCTTCTCGTAGAGCGCCCGGTCGTCGTGCTCGGGCACGCCCCATTCCTCGTCGTGATAGGCGATGTAAAGCGGGTCGCTGCCGGGCCAAGGGCAGCGCTTAGGCTCACGCCCGCTCATACCGGCAGGGCCGCAGGCACGTCGAACTGAGCGAAGGCCGGGCGATGGAGCGTGATGGTCACGCCGTCCGCCGTCAGCGGCTTGCCTTGAGCCGCCGCCTCCTCGGCGCGATCGAGCCTGAGGAGCGCAAGGCCGAAGGCGCCGTTGACGGAGCCGATCGGGCCGACGGGGAGGCCGGCGGCTTCCACCTCGACGCCAGCCTTGAGCAGCGCATCGCCTTCGACGGGCACGATGCGCTTCCGCGTCGTGCCGCGATGCTGCATGCGCGCCACGACCTCCTGGCCGACGAAGCAGCCCTTCTTGAAGTCGACACCGTTCAATTGGTCGAACAGGGCCTCATGGGGGAAGGTATCGCCGAAGGCATAATCGCGGCCGCCTTCCGGCACGCCGAGCTTGATGCGCATGGCGTGGTAGTCCGCCTCTTCCGCCCCCGCACAGCCGAGAGCCCCGACATCCGCGCCAGCGGGCAGGAGGATACGCGTTCCCATGTCGGGCAGTCGCGGGTCGGCGAAGGCGATCGCGCCTTCGGGGATATTCGGTGCGCCGCCCCACGCAGCGGCAACGGCGAACTCCGGCGCGTCGGCGATCTCCACCTGGGCGCGCAGCTTGTAGAAGCCGAGCCGCTTCATGAACTCGGGTACCTTGTCTTTCGCCGCCTCGATCAGGAATCCATCACCCTCGGCGACGACGAAGAAATCGAAGAGGATCTTGCCTTGCGGGGTAAGCAGGCCTGCGTGGATCGCCGTGCCGTCCTTGGCCTTGTCGAGATTGTTGGTGATCACGCCTTGCAGGAGCTTGTGCGCGTCGGCGCCCGTTACGCGCAGGACTGCTCGGTCGAGAAGAAATGTTGCTTGGCAATGGCTCATGGGGCGCCCTTCTGGTACCAAAACGAGCGAATCTAAAACGAGCGCGGGTCATGGCCCGCAAGGACAGAACCGCACCCATGGCCGAGACGTTCGATATTGTCTTCAAAGGTGGAACCGTCGTCAATCACGCGGGCGAGGGCGTCGCCGATCTCGGCATCAGGGACGGACGCATCGCGACGATTGGCGAGATCGGCGAAGGACTTGCCGGCGAGACCATTGACGCTCGGGGCCTCCATATTCTGCCCGGCGTGATCGATACCCAGGTGCATTTCCGCGAGCCGGGGATGGAGCATAAGGAGGATCTGGAGACAGGCAGCCGTTCGGCGGTGCTTGGCGGTGTCACAGCCGTGTTCGAGATGCCGAACACCAAGCCGCCAACCACGAGCGCCGCGGCCTTGGCGGCCAAGGTCGCCGCGGCCACCGGGCGCATGTATTGCGACTTCGCCTTCTTCGTCGGCGCCACGCGCGAGAATGTCGATGAGCTCGGTGAACTCGAGCGTCTGCCCGGCGCCGCTGGCGTCAAGGTGTTCGCCGGCTCTTCCACCGGCGATCTTCTCGTGGACGATGAGGAAACCCTCGCTCGTGTCCTCGCCACGATCAGGCGGCGCGCCGCCTTTCACTCCGAGGATGAAGCGCGGCTCAAGAGCCGCGTCGGCGTGCAGCGGGAAGGCGACCCATCGAGCCACAGCGAATGGCGCGATCCGATTGCCGCCCTTGCCTCGACCGAGCGCCTGTTGCGGCTCGCCACCGAAGCGGGGAAGCGCATCCATATCCTCCATGTCTCGACCGGCGCGGAGATGGAGCTCCTTTCGCTTCACAAGGACGTGGCGAGCGTCGAGGTGACGCCGCAGCATCTGACCCTGGCCACGCCCGAGGCTTACGACCGGCTTGGCACGCGGGCGCAGATGAACCCGCCCCTCCGCGACCGCGCGCACCAAGAGCTCCTATGGTGGGGCCTGAGCCAAGGCGTGGTCGACGTGCTCGGCTCCGATCACGCACCGCACACTGTGGACGAGAAGAGCGGCACCTATCCGGCCACGCCTTCCGGCATGCCGGGCGTGCAGACGCTGGTGCCGGTGATGCTGGACCATGTCAATGCGGGCCGCCTGACGCTTGCGCGCTTCATGGATCTGACGAGCGCGGGGCCTCAGCGCCTGTTCGGCATTGCCGGCAAAGGCCGCATCGCGGTCGGCTATGACGCTGATCTTACCGTCGTCGACCTCAAGAAGGACCGCGTCATCGAGGATGCGTGGATCGGTAGCAAATGTGGCTGGACGCCATTTGCCGGGCGCAAGGTCAAAGGCTGGCCGGTGGGCACCGTGGTGCGCGGCCGGATCGCGATGTGGGACGGCGAGCTCGGGCAAGCCGGCGGCGCGCCCGTCCGCTTCGGCGAGGCGCTGCCCCAGGCCGTCGGCTAACGTCTATTGCATGAAGTAGTGCCAGACGCCGGCCGGCGAGATGCCGAGCCGGTAGTAGCTGTACTTGCCGTTTCTTTTCATCGAGACCGCAAGCTCGGGTGGCACCGCCCGGTAGAGCTCCACTTCTTGCGCAGGCGTCAGACTTGCGAGATCTGTCTCGGCGAAATAGGGCCAGACATACATCGCATCACGGCCTTCCCCTGTGAGCACGAAGCCCGAGGCGAGCACGTTCAGCATCGCCGCCAACACGTCGCGGCCCGAGCCGTCGGCGGAGTGCGCTTTCCAATAGGCGACGGGGTCGGCCACGAACTCGGCTGCCACCATGGGCTTGAACTCGCGCGATTCGAGCACGGGCCGCATCGCCTCCATGTCGCCGGTCTCCGCCGCGAAGACGATCTCCGTCAGCATGCGTTGCACCGGGTCAGGAAGCGCGCCGAGGTCGTAGAGCACTTTGGGCCCTTTGCCCGCCTGCGGGGTCGTCTCGTCCGCCTTGGCCGCGGAGGGGGGTTTTCGTTCTGGCAGATCGCCGCCGCTCGCGGCCGCATCGGCCGATTCCTTGGCAGGTGGCGCCTCAGCCTTCTCGCCGTCCTGAGCGTAGACAAGGGCGGCAGCGCCCGCTACCAATGCGGCCAGGGCAATCATGATCACGTGTTTTCGGCGGTTCATGCATCACTCCATGAGTGCTCAATCAATCTCGCAGAACGGCGAACAAGCGCAAGTCCAGGTCTCCTCTAGACGAACGCGCGGCGGCGTTCCGGCCCATCTAGTGCCCGGGAAGTAGGCAGAGGCATTGCAGGCAGGCGCGCAAATTGTGCTCTCCGGCATCCAGCTCGTGCTGGCCGGGCTCGGGATCGGCGTGTTGATGGCCGCGCCCATCGGCCCGGTCAACGTCCTGGTGATCCAGCGGGCGGTCTCTCGCGGATTTTGGGGCGGCCTTGCCGCCGGCCTCGGCGCGGTTCTCGGCGACGGCGTTCTCGCCGCCATCGCTGCGTTCAGCGTTGCGGCAATCTCGGACGTTATGGTCGCCTATGGCGAACTGATCCAGTTGATCGGCGGCGTGCTGCTGATCGGCTTCGGGCTCGCGCTGCTCCTGTGCCGTCCGGTCTTGCTGACGCCCCCGCACGAACGCTCCCATCTTCTGGAGCATACCGGCATCATCCCGCAGACATTCGTCCTGACGGTCACCAATCCGGGCGCCATTCTCGGCATGGCTGCGATGATCGGCGGACTCGGCTCACTCATCGGCGGTCTCAACACCAATATCGAGGCGCTGATTCTCGTCGCGTCCGTCATGGGCGGCAGTCTGTTGTGGTGGCTCGGCCTCTCCGAGCTAATTGCCACCATCCGGCATAGGCTCACCGAGGGCCGGTTGAACGCCATCAACCGGATCGCCGGCGTCATCCTAACCGCCTTCGGCGCGGCCCTGATCGTCGAGGGACTGTTTCGGTATTTCCGCTAGGGCAGGTTCTATTGCGCCGTGCGCCGCAGCGTGAACTCGCCGTGATGGATGCGGCGCGACAGCCCCAAGGTCATTTTGGCGACGGCATCCTCGCCATAGACGTCGATCAGATCGGCAAGCGCGGCGAACAGAGCGGCGTTGGCGAGCATCTCTGGCTCGATGCCGTCATGGAGCGCTTCCTCCCAGGCATCGAGAATATAGCGCAGCGCGGCCTGCTTCTGGGCCTCGCTGGCGAGCGATTGAGATGATTGCTTTGCGGTCCGCAATTCACGTGCCCCTTCGGCAGCGGGAAAACCTGGAGTGTCACAACTACACCCCCCTTCTGCCGCCAGTGAGACAGAGTGAACTAACGGTTAACTGTTACGCTTAATCGGCGGGCTCTGGTCCGCTGGATTGCGCGGGCGTGACGCCTGTCTGCTCGGGTGCGGCCTGAGACTGGGGCGCCTGCTCCGCCTGGGCCTGGGGCCCCGTGGCGAAAACGGAGGTCGACGCCAATGAGGCGGCGATTTGTGCCCCTTCGGTGGAGAAGCGCCGTGTGGCCAGCATGGCCGACTGCGTACAGCTGCGGTAGGTGCGGCGATAGCCTCGGTAGCCGTCGTTGAAGCTGTTAACGAGCTTGGCCCGGCGCACCGCGGTGGTTCCCTCGTTCCTGAGGATGTCCTTCATCTGGTCGCGCCATAGCTGGCCTTCCCCGGCGCCGCAGAGCTCGCGCAGGTAATGGACCGCGCCCAGGATCTCGGCGAGCCGCATCAGCTTGTTGTCATAGGGGCGGTCATCCGGCGGCGGCGGCGCCATGCTCTCCTGCGGCTTGATGGGCGGCAGATCGTCTCCCGGCGGAGGTGCCCGGCGCGCACGTGGTTGAGCTTGCTTTTTTGGCTGGTCGAAGAACCAGAAGAACTGGGCCTTGGCCGAGGGCGCATAGCTCACCATACCCGTGGCCAGCCAAATGGCCCCGGCGGCGAGCAGCAGTAAGGGTTTTGTGCGCTTCCCCATCGGGCCTGAGTACGCCCAATTCATGGTGAAATCTAGCCGCCAGGAAAGGCCTCGGCAGGCCGATTAGCGCGTGCCGAACAGCGCGTCGATCGCCGCCTGGCTGCTGACCTCGCCCTGCTCCTCGCCATCCTCGCGCTCGGCCGGCACCTCGCCATTGGCGATGGCGTTGGCCTGGTCTATCAGGATGCGCAGCCGAGCTGCAGCGTCCACGCAAGCCTTGTCGAGGCCGTTGCCGCTGTCGAGTGCCGTGCCGACGGTGGCAACCACTGTGAGGGCTTCCCCATGCAGCCGCGCGACGGCCTCGTCGAAGCGCGCCCGGACCTTGGGGGGTGCGCGGCGATAGGCGGCGATCGCCAGGTTCTTGTCGCGGAAGCCGGATTGGGTGAAATGCTCCTCGTAGGTCAGCGGACGCCAGGAGAGAAGATCGTCAGCAAATCCATCCGGTTCGCTCGACAGCGCCTCGAGCAACATCACGAGCTCGTGGAAGTGATTGAGATAGTCGCTCGCGAGCAGCGTCGATTCGTTGATGTTGGTGCCGGGGATATGCGAGCGGAAGTGGCCGACCATCGCCGTCCGGAATGCGGACACGATATCTTCCCGGCTCACATCTTCCTGGATTTCCGCCGAGCGGGCGTTACGATTCTCGTTAGGTGACATCGGTTTATCGACCTCGGCTCCTCAATTGGAAGCTGCCCCATCATGATTGCCAAAGCGTTACCGAAGGCCCCGTTATGTGCTCGCGCTATAATTTGACCTCTCCGCCAGAGGCTGTGCGCGCCTATTTCGGCTATGCCGACACGCCGAATTTCCCCGCGCGCTATAATATCGCCCCGACGCAAGCCATTCCCGTGGTGTGTCTCGACCGGCAGGGGGCCCGCCGGTTCCGGCTGATGCGCTGGGGGCTTTTGCCCCCCTTCGCCAAAGACCCGAAGAAATTCCCCACCCTCATCAACGCCCGCTCCGAGGAGGTGCTGGAGAAGCCCTCCTTCCGCAATGCCGTGCGCTGGCGGCGCTGTCTGATCCCGGCCGACGGCTTCTACGAGTGGACGGGACCCAAGGGCAAGCGCCGCCCCTTTCTCTTGCGCCCGCGCGCGCCCAAGCTGATTGCCTTTGCCGGGCTCTATGAACGCTGGCAGGACCCACAAGGCGGCGAGATCGATACCGTAACCATCCTGACCTGTCCCGCCAACGCGACCGTAGCGGCGCTTCATGACCGCATGCCCGCGGTGCTGGAGCCGCAACATTTCGAAAGCTGGCTCGACGTCGCCGAGACCAAGCCGGAGGACGCGCTTGCCATCCTTGGCCCCGCGTCGGACGATCTATTCGAAGCCGTCGAGCTCAATCCGAAGATCAACGATTCGCGCAAAGACGAACCCGGCATTCAGGAGCCGCTTCAGCTCTCCTTGCTCTGAGAGCAGCGGCGGCCGAAAGGGGAGGACTATGCTTTCATCGAAAATCATCGAGCGGTATCGCGTCACCAAAGGCGAAGATTTCAAGCTCAAGGATTACGATCCGGGTGACACCGCCGACGTCGATATCGACAAGCAGGACGGCAAGGAAATCCTCGAGGGCGACGTCAAGAAGCTCGCCAAGCTTCAGGAGCGGCTCTATGCCGAAGGCAAGTGGGCCATCCTCATGGTGCTGCAGGGTATCGACACCGCCGGCAAGGATGGCGTCATCAAGCACGTCTTGTCGGGCGTTAATCCGCAAGGCTGCTCGGTGCACTCGTTCAAGCAGCCGAGCAGCCTGGAGCTCGCACACGACTTTCTGTGGCGTTGCACGGTCGCGCTTCCGATCCGCGGCCGCATCGGCATCTTCAATCGCTCCTATTACGAGGAGACTATCGTGGTGCGCGTGCACCACGATCTACTCGAGAAGCAGAACATCCCGCCCTCGCTGATCACCGACGATATCTGGAAGCAGCGCTTCGAGGACATCAACAATTTCGAGCTCCATCTGGCGCGGAACGGCACCGTGCCGCTGAAATTCTTCCTCCACATCTCGAAGGAGGAGCAACTGAAGAGGTTGCTCGCGCGCGTGGATGATCCGGACAAGAATTGGAAGTTTTCACCGTACGACGTGGCCGAGCGCAAGCTGTGGGACCAGTATCAAAAGGTCTATGAGGACACGATTCGCAACACCGCGACCAAACATGCGCCTTGGTACGTGATTCCATGTGACAAGAAGTGGTTCGCCCGACTCGTGGTCGCCGGCGCGCTCGCCGAGCACATGCAGGCCCTCGATCCCCAGTTCCCCAAAGTCAGCGACGAGGACATGAACGCCATCGAAGCGGCGCATGCCGAGCTGCTCGCCGAGAAAAAGTAGCGCCTCAAGGTTCGGCGGTGACGAGCACGATGGCGAGACCATCGTGGCCCTTGTTGCCGACGGTCTGTAAGGCCGTGGCCGTGACGCGAGGGTCTTGGGCGACGCGGGCATAAAAGCCGCGTAAGCCCTTCACATGCGGGTTCTCGCTCTGGGCCGCTAGGATTGCGCCCTCGCGCACCACATTGTCGACGACGATCAGGGTGCCTTTGCGGGCAAGCTTGACGGCCCAGTCGAAATAGTCGGGTGTGTTCGGCTTATCGGCGTCGATGAAAACGAGATCGAAGGGGCCGGCGCCTTCAGCAAGGAGCCGAGGCAGGAGGTCGAGCGCCTTGCCGACCCGCAGCTCGACTCGGTCTGCAAGCCCGGCATTGGCGATGTTGCCGCGGGCGACCTCCGCATAGTCCGGGTTCACGTCGAGGGTGATGAGCTCGCCGCCTTCCGGCAGCCCCCGGGCGAGCCATATCGTGCTGTAGCCGCCGAGCGTGCCGATCTCCAAGATCTTTCGCGCGCCCATCGCCGCGGCAAGCGTCATGAGCAGCTTGCCCTGCAACGGCGCCACCTGGATCGGCGGCATCCCGGCCGCCTCGCTCGCCGCAAGTGCCCCCTCGAGTGCGGGGTCGTCCTCCAGGAAGTTCTCGGCGATATACGCATCGATCGCATCCCAGTTTCGATCTTGTGTCCTGTCCCAAGTCTTGTCGGTCATAGCAGCTTGCCTGGGTTCAAAATGCCGTTCGGATCGAAGCTCGCCTTGATCTTCCGCATCAATTCGACGGCGAGCGCCCCTTTGGCGTGAGGCAGGAGATCGCGCTTCATGCGGCCGATGCCGTGCTCGGCGCTGATCGAGCCGCCGAGGTCGAGCACGATCTCGTGCACCGCCGCGTTGAGCGCCTCCCAGTTCGAGAGAAACACCGCCTTATCCATGCCCGGTGGCTGACTCACATTGTAGTGGATGTTGCCGTCGCCGAGATGGCCGAACGGCACTGGCCGCGCACCGGGGATCATCAGCTCGACGAGCTGGTTGGCGCGGGCGATGAACTCGGGCACCCGCGCGACCGGAACCGACACGTCATGCTTGATGCTGCCGCCTTCCTGCTTCTGCACTTCGCTCATCAGCTCGCGCAAGCGCCAGAGGTCTTGCGTTTGCTTCAGCGACGTGGCGAGGACGGCATCGGCGATCTCGCCCGCCTCGATGCCCTCCTGAAGCAAGGTCTCGGCGAGCCGGTGCGGCTCCTCGCCGACCCGCGGGCTCGTGAGCTCGAACAACAGATACCAAGCATGGGGGGAGGGGAAGGGATCGCGCGTGTCACGGCCGTGCTGGAGCACGAACTCGATGCCAATGCGCGGCAAGATCTCGAAGGCCGTCACCATGGGGCCGGCGGCGTCATAGACCCGGGCGAAGAACTCAGGCGCCTTCTCCAGATCGTTCGAGCCTGCGATGCAAGTCACGCGCTCCATGGGCCGCGGGAACAGCCGCAATACCGCCGCAGTGATGATACCCAGCGTGCCTTCGGAGCCGATGAACAGGTCCTTGAGGTCGTAGCCCGTATTGTCCTTGCGCAAGGTCTTCAGCCCGTGCCACACGCGCCCGTCCGCCAGCACCACTTCGAGCCCGAGCGCGAGATCCCGTGCGCTGCCGTAAGCGAGCACGGCCATACCGCCGGCATTGGTGGCGAGCACGCCCCCGACCTGACAGCTTCCCTCCGACGCAAGGCTCAATGGGAACAGTCGCCCGGCGCTCTCCGCCACCTGCTGCGCCCCCGCCAGCGTGAGGCCGGCCTCGACCGTCATCGTGTTGGAGGCGAGGTCGATATCGCGCACATGGGTAAGCCGCTCGAGCGACACGATCACCTCGCTGCCGCTCTCGTCGGGAATCTGACCGCCGACGAGGCCCGTATTGCCGCCTTGCGGCACGATTGCCGTGCGGGTCTCGTTGGCGCATTTCAGAATGCGCGAGACCTCGTCCGTCGATCCGGGTTTGAGCACCAGGGCCGCCCGGCCGTGATAGCGGTCGCGCCATTCGGTGAGGTAACGTGCCATGTCCGCCTCGTCGCGGAGCGCGTGGCTCTCGCCGACGATGTGCGCGAGCGCATCGATGGTCTCGGCGCTCGGAGGCTTGAGCTTTGAGGTCTCGCTCATGGATGAGGGCTAGCGCGCCTTGGCCGCACGCCGCAAGCGGTCGTTGATGGCCTCGCCGAGGGCGTGCTCGGGAATGGGCATCACGGCGATGGCCATTGCGCCGGATTCATCGAGCCGCCGCAGCGATGCGAACAAATTGGCGGCGGCCTCCTCGAGATCGCCAGAGGCGCTGAGATTGATGCTAGCGACGGCGCCCTGCGGTGCATTCGGCCCGAACGCGAGCAGGGCTTCGCCCGTGCGCACGTCGGTTGCTCCGAGCCGCAAGGGCGTATTGGGCGCGTAGTGGCGCTCGAGCTGTCCCGGCGAGGCGATCGCCGCATTCTCGTTGGCGAGGGGCAGCGCATGACCGAGTACGGCCTCAATGGCCTCCCGTGGCACAGTGCCAAGACGGAGGAGAACCGGCGTGTCGCCCGCCACGCCGACCACCGTCGACTCGATGCCGAGTGGGCAGGGGGCGCCGTCGAGGATCATGGCGGGAACCTCGCCAAGCTCGGCTTCCACATGAGCGGCCATGGTCGGGCTGACGCGCCCCGAGCGGTTGGCGCTCGGCGCGGCGATGGGGCGCTTGGCTTCGGCAAGCAGCCTTTGCGCGACACTGTGGTTCGGCGCGCGGAGCGCAATCGTGTCGAGCCCGGCGGTGACGAGATCGGCGATGCCACTGTTGGCGCGCTTCGGCAGCACGAGCGACAGCGGACCCGGCCAGAACGCTTCGGCCAGCTTGCGCGCCGTGGCGTCGAAAGTTGCGTAAGCTTCCGCTGCCGCGAGATCCGGCACATGCACGATGAGCGGGTTGAAGCGCGGGCGCTCCTTGGCCGCGAAGACCTTCGCCACAGCGTGGGCGTCGCGCGCATCGGCGCCGAGCCCATAGACCGTCTCGGTGGGAAACGCGACGATCTCACCGTGGGCAAGCGCCTGCGCGGCGCGGGTAATGGCCTCTTCTGTGGCGGGGACGACGGGCATGGTCGGCCCCCATTTCGCGTGTTACCACAGGCCGGTCAAGCGACAGTCCCAAAGTCAGTGAACCGAATTTCGCCTCCCGCATGACCACGCTTCTGCTCACCCATCCGGCCTGCCTGGAGCACGATACGGGCTTCGGTCATCCCGAGCGCGCCGACCGCTTGCGCGCCATCGACGATGCGCTGTCGGGCGGCACGTTCAAGGGCCTGAAGCGTGAGGAGGCGCCCCGCGCCGAACTCGGCCAGATCGAGCGCCTGCATCCGCAGGCCTATGTGAAGATGGTCCACGCCGAGATCCCTGAGCGCGATCACAACTGGCTCGATCCGGATACCGTCGTCTCGCCGGGAAGCTGGGAAGCGGCCTTGCGGGCTGCCGGCGCCATCATCCAAGCGGTCGATCAGGTGGCGGCCGGCGCGGTCGATAATGCCTTCTGCGCCGTCCGGCCGCCTGGCCATCACGCCGAGCCGTCCCACGCCATGGGCTTCTGCCTGTTCAACAACGTCGCGCTCGGCGCTCTCCATGCGCGCGCCGCCCATGGCGCCAAGCGCGTGGCGGTTGTCGATTTCGACGTCCATCACGGCAACGGCACGCAGGCTGCGTTCTGGACCGACAAGGATCTGTTCTACGGCTCGACCCACCAGATGCCGCTCTTCCCGGGCACCGGCGCGCTCAGCGAGACGGGCGTCGGCAATATCTTCAATGCGCCGCTTGCGCCGGGGGACGGCAGCGAAGAGTTCCGGGCGGGCTTCGAGGATCGCATCCTCCCCGCGCTCCATGCGTTCGCCCCGGACTTCCTTCTGGTTTCCGCCGGCTTCGATGCGCATCTCAAGGACCCGTTGGCCCAGATCAGACTCTTGGAGCCCGACTTCGCCTGGGTGACCGAGAAGCTGCTCGAAGCCGCGGCGAAGCACACCGGGGGCAAGCTCGTCTCCTCCCTCGAAGGCGGCTATGATCTCGATGCGCTCGCCGCCTCGACCGCCGTCCATGTGCAGGTCCTGATGAGCGCCACGTGAGGCGAGCGTCTTAGCCTCTTGATTGTGTCGGCGGGAAAGGGCTAAGCCAGGCCATGGCCGCTCCCACCGACAATGCCGACATCAAGTCCATGAGCTTTGAGCAGGCGCTGAAGGAGCTCGAGACCATCGTCGATCGCCTGGAGAAGGGCGATGTCGAGCTGGAGGCCTCTATTCTGATCTATGAGCGGGGTGAGGCGCTGCGCGCCCATTGCGACGGGCTGCTGCGCCAGGCCGAGGCCCGCGTGGAGAAGATCTCCCTCAATCAGAACGGCGAGCCCACCGGCACCGAGCCCCTCGACGTCGAGGACTAGCCTCCAAGCACGCATTTATGGAGCAGGACAAACGCCTTGGGCGCGACCGGTCTGTCGGCTATGGTCGCCTGCCGGGCCCTGTCCGGAACGTTTTCCCCGCTACGGCGGGGGCATACTGCAAATCCGCTTCTCGGCCGACAAAGGACAGATCGTGGCCACGTTTTTCCCGAAAATCCGTTAGGTAGGTCGAATGAGCGCTGAGACTTCCACGCCACTCTTGGACCGTGTCCGGACGCCGAAAGACGTGCGCGCGCTTTCCGACCATGAACTGAAGCAGCTCGCGGACGAGCTGCGCCAGGAGACCATCAGCGCTGTTTCCGTCACCGGCGGCCATCTCGGCGCCGGGCTCGGCGTGGTCGAGCTCACCGTGGCGCTGCATCACGTGTTCGACACGCCCCGCGACAGGCTCATCTGGGACGTCGGCCACCAGGCCTATCCCCACAAGATCCTGACCGGGCGCCGCGACCGCATCCGCACGCTCCGCCAGGGCGGCGGCTTGTCCGGCTTTTGCAAGCGCGCCGAGAGCGAGTACGACCCGTTCGGCGCCGGCCACTCCTCGACCTCGATCTCCGCCGGCCTCGGCATGGCCGTGGCCCG
Source organism: uncultured Methyloceanibacter sp. (assembly GCA_964530895.1). Lineage (GTDB taxonomy): Bacteria > Pseudomonadota > Alphaproteobacteria > Rhizobiales > Methyloligellaceae > Methyloceanibacter. The sequence goes on from CAZHCN010000005.1 coordinate 26,174, forward strand.
CGATCTCTCCGGCGGTACGAACAATGTCGTCGCCGTGATCGGCGACGGCGCCATGAGTGCCGGTATGGCCTATGAGGCCATGAACAACGCCGGCGCCATGGATTCACGCCTGATCGTGATCCTCAACGACAACGACATGTCGATCGCGCCGCCCGTCGGTGCCATGAGCGCCCATCTCGCACGGATCATCTCGGGCGGCACCTATCGTAGCTTCCGCCGCTGGATGAAGCAGGCGGCGAGCAAGCTCTTGCCAAAGAGCTGGCAGCGCCGCGCGGCCCGCGCCGAGGAGTTCACCCGCGGCTTCTGGACCGGCGGCACGCTGTTCGAGGAGATGGGCTTCTACTATGTCGGTCCCATCGACGGGCACAATCTCGATCACTTGCTGCCCGTGCTGCGCAACGTGAAGAAGATGAAGAACGGACCGATCCTCGTCCACGTGGTGACGCAGAAGGGCAAGGGCTACGGCCCGGCGGAGGAATCCGCGGACAAGTTCCACGGCGTCGGCCGCTTCAACGTCGTCACCGGCACCCAGGAGAAGGCGGCGCCCGGCGGACCGCCGAGCTACACCAAGGTCTTCGCGCAAGCCCTGATCGAGGAGGCCCGCGCCGACGACAAGATCGTCGCCATCACCGCGGCCATGCCCTCCGGTACCGGCCTCGACAAGTTCGCGGAAGTTTTTCCCGACCGCTGTTTCGACGTGGGCATTGCCGAGCAGCACGCCGTGACATTTGCCGCCGGCCTCGCCACCGAAGGCTATAAGCCGTTCGCCACCATCTACTCGACGTTCCTTCAGCGCGCCTACGATCAGGTTGTGCACGACGTGGCCGTCCAGCACCTGCCGGTTCGCTTCGCCATCGACCGCGCCGGGCTCGTCGGCGCCGACGGCCCGACCCACGCCGGCAGCTTCGATGTCGCTTATCTCTCCTGCCTACCTGACATGGTCGTCATGGCTGCAGCCGACGAGGCCGAGCTGATGCATATGGTGGCGACCGCCGCGGCAATTGACGATCGCCCGTCGGCGTTTCGCTATCCGCGCGGGGAGGGAACCGGCGTCGCTTTGCCGGAGCGCGGCACGCCGCTCGAGCTCGGCAAGGGCCGCATCCTGCGCGAAGGCTCCGCCGTGGCGCTGCTCTCCTTCGGCGCCAGGCTCACCGAGTGCCTCGCGGCGGCCGATGAGCTTGCTGGCTACGGGCTTTCCACGACGGTCGCCGATGCGCGTTTCGCCAAGCCCCTCGACATGGACCTCATTCGCCAGCTCGCCAAGAACCATGAAGTGCTCATCACTGTCGAGGAAGGCTCAAGCGGCGGCTTCGGCGCCCAAACGCTTCATGCGCTCGCCGGCGAAGCGCTCCTCGACAGGGGCTTGAAAGTGCGGACGCTGACCCTGCCCGACGTCTTCATCGAGCAAAACAAGCCTCAGACGATGTACGCAGAAGCGGGCCTTGATGTCCGGGGCATCGTCGCCTCGGTGTTCGCGGCCCTGGGCAAAGACGCGCGCAGCCTCGAGGCCGCCCGTCTCGCTTAGTCTAGCGTACAATCCTTGGTGAACCGTTCGATCGCGTCGGCGCGGCCCGTTTCCGTTAGTTCGGCGCTTGCCGAGCCTGCTTTGACGGTCACCGGGCCGCTCGTGCGCAGCACGTCGAGGATTGGCTTCACCTCCGCATCGCTCGATTCGGCGAACGTGCCGCCGCTCTCTTCGTCGCGCGTGGCCTCGCCCTCGACCTGAGTGGTTTTGCCCCCGCCCGTGAGCTCGATGGTAATTGGCGTACCGGGCTTCGTGTCACCCAGGTCAGGGCGTACGTCGAGGACGGCGATGCCCATGCCGTTGAAGCAGGAGAGCATGAAAGTCGGACCTTTGTCGGCATCGAGCGTGCCGTAGGTCAGCGTGACGAAACTGCCGTTTGTCTTCGCGTTCCAAACTGAAGTTGCTTCGGCCAGGCCCGGCCCCGGCACCGATGCAGCGAGAAGGGCTGCGGCAAGAACGAAGCGGTTCATGGGCATGGGGAAGGCTCGTGGCTTTTCGCGGCGGCCGTCAGCGGGCCGCGCGGCGGTTTCAGGGCGCTCCTGCTTAGTCCAGGGAGCAGGACTTGGCAAATTCAGCGGTCGCCTTGAAGCGGCCGTCATCGGGAAGCGTGGTTAAGATGCCCCCCGTCTTGACCGTGACCGGGCCCTTCTCCTCTAGCAGCGCAAGGATCGGCTTGATCTTGAAACCCTTGGCCTCGGCCAACAGGAAGCCGCTCATTTCGTCGGTGGCGATCTTTCCCGCGAGAGACAGGTTGACGTCACTACGCTTAAGCTCGATCGCTAAGGGGTCGCCGACCTTCGTGCCGGCGATATCCACGTAGACGGTCATCTCGGTGATCTTGCTTTTGTTCCGGCAGATGAGACCGAAGACGTAGTCCTCCCCGTCGAGCGAGGCGTCACCGCCGCCGGCACCGTTCATCCACGCAAACCCGGAATAGTTGTCAGCGGCCCAGGCCGCTGGCGTCACGAGCAATGCGATGGCGAGGCCAAGCGCTGCTGGCTTAACCGCCACTGGCATGGAGCGGTGCATCGAGTGACGCCGCGACCATCGCCGGCACGAACCCCACGAAGTCCGGATCGAATTCGTGGTAGTTGCAGGTGATCTCCTCGCCCTCGGCGATGTCCGTGAGCGCGTAGCCCTTGTCGAAGACCCGGAAGTCGGTATTCGGCGTGAGGCTATGGTTCATGAACTTCCCGTGGTCCGCGTCGACCACCCGATAGCCGGGCATCTCCAGATGCGGATAGCTGTAGCGGGCAATGAAGATCCGCATGTGCGGCGGCAGCGCGCCAATCTCTGTCTCATGCACGAAGATGTCGAACTTGGGGTTGAGGCCCCAAAGCAGGCTTCCACGCGGGACGTACTCGCCAGCGAATACGCCGAGCCCTTCGATTTGGCTCTGAGCCACATAGGTAGAGATGAGCAGCATTGTGCGCTCCTAGGATTGCCTTGTTGTGAGGGAGGATTGAGGGACAGGCGCCTTATGGCGCCTGGGACACTCGCCGGGGATCATCGGACACCGCCAGGGGCTTCGCTCGCCGATAATGCGAGGACCCGCTTCCGCTTCGGACGTTGCGAGCCGCGTGGGCGTCGCAGCGCATCGATGCGCCGCTGAAGATAGGGCGAGAAATGTCCGGCGTAGCGCTTCCACAACACGGGATCGCGCCAGTCGTCACCTGTCACTTTGCCCCGGCATAGGCTTGAGCCGCAGGCGCAGTCGAACTCGTCGTAAGGCGAGCCATCGCACATGGCGTAGTCGATGGTCACCTCCTCGCCGGGCAGGATGCGCCGCAAAGCCACGATGGCGATCTGACCGTCGAGGCCCGCGTTCGGCTCGCAAGAGTGATTGATGAAGTCCGGAGGCTCGCTTTCGCCGATCGAGGCGAGGTACAAATCTTCTTCGATCTGCACGGTATGACGCCTGATCTCTTCCGGGAGCTCCTCGAGTGTATCGTTGCCGACGATGCGGCCGCTCCACACGCCGACGAGTTCGCCGGGCTCGATCACGGCCCGGGCGATGACGGAATGCCCGCCAGCTACGTCACGATTTCGGACTTCGCATTTGTCGGTAAGGTAAGCCGTCGAGTCTTGGCTCACGAGACCTCCGCGAGTGCGCGCCGAGCGGGGCGCGTCGCAGTATAGGTGTATGATGCGGCGCCGACCGCTCCCGGCCTTCACCCGCGCGCGAGGACTCCCGGCGCAAGCGGGAGCATATGAGAACCGCTTTTGGCCAGCTACAAAAAAAGACGTCTCGACCAAAGATTGGTGTCGGAGGGGCTCGCTCCCTCCCGCGCCCGCGCGGCCGACCTCATCCGGCGGGGCTATGTCACGGTGGCGGGCGAGACCACGACCAAACCCGGCGCATTGGTGACGGACGAAGCCGCCATCGTCGTGGCGGCGGGCGTCGCCGACCACGTCTCCCGTGGCGCGGTCAAGCTCGAGGCGGGGCTTCGCGCCTTCCGCCTTGACCCCGAAGGTTGTGTGGCGCTCGATATCGGCGCCTCGACCGGTGGCTTCACCGAGGTGCTGCTCGGCGAGGGCGCGGCTAAGGTCTATGCCGTCGATGTCGGGCGGGGTCAATTGCACGAGAGCCTCCGCGGCGACCCGCGCGTGATCTCGCTGGAAGCGACCGACGCGCGGGTGCTGGACGCCGCCCTCATTCCCGAGCCGGTCGCTGCCATCGTCGCCGATGTGAGCTTCATCAGCCTGTCCCAAGCGCTACCCGCCGCACTGAAGCGCGCCGCGCCGGACGCCTGGCTCGTGGCGCTCGTCAAACCGCAATTCGAGGCCGGCCGCGAGGCCGTGGGCAAAGGTGGCATCGTCCGCAAAGCCGCGGACCGGGAGCGTGCAGTCCTCCGCGTCCGGGACTTCCTTGAGGCCGAAGGGTGGACCGTGCTCGGGGTGATCCCATCGCCGATCGAAGGTGGCAGCGGCAACACGGAATTCCTCATCGGGGCGCGCAATGCCGCTTGAGGTCGAGATCGACCGTCTCGGCGCCCAAGGGGATGGGGTGGCCGAAGGCCCCAATGGGCCGCTCTTCGTGCCCTTCGCGCTACCCGGCGAGCGCGTGCGCGTCGAGGTGGACGAAGACGGTAGACACGCCGCACTCTTGGAGGTGCTGAAGCGAAGCCCCGACCGCAGAGAGCCCGTCTGTCCGCATTTCGGGACCTGTGGCGGCTGCGCCCTCCAGGAACTGGAGGAGGACGCGTATCTCGCCTGGAAGCGGGCGGTCGTGGTCCAAGCCTTGAGATCACACGGCCTCGATGCCGAGGTCGAGCCGGTCAAGCCCGTGCCGCTCGGCGGCCGTCGCCGCGCCGCCTTCGCCCTCGGCCGCACGCCGCACGGCCTTGTGCTCGGCTACCGACGGGCCCGTTCCCACGACCTGATCGATATAGAGACCTGTCCTATCCTGTCGCCCGCCATCGTCACCCACTTGCGGAAGCTCAAGGCAGTGCTCGGACCGCTGCTCGGCGGCAAGCGCGAGGCCCGGGTGAGCGTGACCGAGACAGACACCGGCCTCGATATTGTCGTAGCGGGCGTGCGGCCCAAGGAGGCGGTCTTAGCCAAATTGGCGAGCGAGGCGGCAAGGCTCGGCGTCGCGCGTGTCACCGTCGATGGCGAAAGCCTGATGCCGGACGTGCCGCCGAGCGTCCGCTTCGGTGCATCGCAAGTGAAGCTGCCGCCCGGCGCCTTCCTCCAAGCCTCGCCCGACGCGGAGGCCGTGATGACCGAGCTGGTGCGCTACGGGGTGGGACGCGCAAAACGCATCGCCGATCTGTTCGCCGGGCTCGGCACCTTCACACTTTCGCTTGCGGGCGACGCCGCCGTCGATGCCTTCGAGGCCGACGAGGCAACACTAGCGGCGCTCACCGAGGCGGCGCGCCACACGCCGAGGCTCAAGCCCGTGCGCGCCCTCTCGCGCGACCTCTTCCGCATGCCGCTCGGACCGGCCGAGCTTGCAGCCTACGATGCCGTGGTGTTCGACCCGCCTCGTGCCGGCGCAGCGGCCCAAGCGGAGCAACTGGCCAAGTCGAAGGTGAAGAGGCTTGTCGCGGTCTCCTGCAACCCGGGGACCCTAGCGCGCGACCTTCGCTTGCTTGTCGACGGCGGTTATCGGCTCATCCGCGTCGTGCCGGTGGATCAATTCCTGTTCTCGGCACATATAGAGGTGGTTGCCCACCTTGAACGCTAGGCGCCGAGCAATTTCTCGACGAAGGCCGGCACGATCTCCGTCGCCGGGCCGTAATGGGCTTCGGCGAACAGGCTCGCGCCTTCCGATGGATCGAGATTGAGCTCGACCGTATGCGCGCCCTCGCTCGCGGCCTCGGCGACGAAGCCCGCGGCCGGATAGACCATCCCGCTCGTGCCGATCGACACGAAGAGGTCGCAATGGCGGATCGCTTCGTGGATCCGCTCCATCTCCCGCGGCATCTCCCCGAACCACACCACGTCGGGCCGCATGAAGCCCGCCTTGTGGCAGACCGGGCAAGCGGTCGCGAGCGACAGGTCTTGCATCCACGGCATGCTCGTTCCGCAGCGGGCGCACAGCGCGCGGTCGAGTTCGCCGTGCATGTGAATCAGGTGGTGCGTGCCCGCGGCCTCGTGCAGCCCGTCGATATTCTGGGTCACGGTGAGCACCTCGCTGCCATTGGCCTGCTCGAGGCGGGCGAGCGCCACATGCGCCCCGTTGGGTTTCGCTTCTTTCAGCCAGCCGCGGCGCAAGTTGTAGAACGCGTGCACCATGACAGGATTGCGGGCGAAACCCTCCGGCGTGGCCACGTCCTCCACGTCGAATTGGTCCCACAGCCCGTCATGTCCGCGAAACGTCCCGAGCCCGCTTTCGGCGGAAAGGCCAGCGCCCGTCAGGACGACGATCTTGTCGAACTTCATTCCTCCCATCCTCGTCGCCGGTTTGTCCGGCGATCCTTGTGGGCACCAAGCGTGTTGCGAGACGGCGGCCGGGTCAAGCCCGGTCACGGCCTGGGAGGAAAATTTTAGCCCTGGCCGGTCTGCCCGCGCTGGCGCAGGTAGTGGTCGGCGAGCACGATGGCCATCATGGCTTCGCCGACGGGGACGGCCCGGATGCCGACGCAGGGGTCGTGGCGGCCTTTGGTGGAGACCTCGGTATCGGTGCCGCTCGTATCCACCGTCTTGCGCGCGGTGAGGATCGAGGAGGTCGGCTTGACGGCGAACCGCGCGATTATGGGCTGCCCGGTCGAGATTCCGCCCAGGATTCCGCCGGCATTGTTGGAGAGAAACTCAGGGCTCCCGTTGGGATGCATGCGCATCTCGTCGGCGTTCTCTTCGCCGGAGAGCACGGCGGAGGCGAACCCCGCGCCGATCTCGACGCCCTTCACCGCGTTGATGCTCATGAGCCCGGAAGCGATGTCCTGGTCGAGCTTGCCGTAGACCGGCGCGCCGAGGCCCGCAGGCACGCCGTCGGCCACCACCTCGATGACCGCGCCGGTGGACGAGCCCTTCTTGCGCACCTCGTCGAGGAAGTCGGCCCACACCCGCACCGTCTTGGCGTCGGGACAGAAGAACGGGTTGTTGTCCACCTCGTCCCAGTTCCAGTTCGGACGGTCGATCTCGTACGGCCCGATCTGCACGAGAGCGCCGCGCACGCGCATGCCCGGGACGACCTTCCGCGCTACGGCGCCCGCCGCGACCCGCACCGCGGTCTCGCGCGCCGATGCCCGGCCCGAGCCACGCCAATCGCGCACGCCGTATTTCAGGAAATAGGTGTAGTCGGCGTGGCCAGGGCGGAACTTGTCCTTGATGTCTCCGTAGTCCTTGGACCGCGCGTCGACGTTCTTAATCTCGAGCGCGATCGGGGTGCCGGTCGTGACCTGCTCGCCACCCTCGGTCTCGAACACGCCGGAGAGGATCTCGACCGTGTCGGGCTCTTTTCGCTGGGTCGTGTATTTCGACTGACCCGGCCGCCGCTTGTCGAGATAGGCCTGGATCTCGGCCTGGCTGAGCGGAATGCCGGGCGGACAGCCGTCGACCACGCAGCCGATCGCCGGCCCGTGGCTCTCGCCCCAGGTGGTGATGCGGAATAGATGGCCGAAGCTGTTGTGCGACATGGCGTCTCTCTAGGCCGCTTCTAGTTGAGGGGGCGTGAAGGGTCAAACGGCGGTCTTCTGCAGGATTTGCCGGTTTAGAAGGGCAGGAGCCCGCACCTGAGCCATTAAATCGGCCCGTCCTGGCCCTCTCGGAGGCGGATTTTCGTCTTATTTTTCCGTAGCTTGCCACATGCGCGGTTCTCGCGCGGACTGGCCGAGTCCTCGCCGGTCTCTCGAACCCCCAAGACAATCAGTAAGGAGTAACCGATGCGTGCTGCGCAGGTATTTTTCATGATGTTGACTGTTCTCATCCTGGCGAGCGCAATGCCGCTTGCCCCCGCCAAGGCATCTCCTTTTGCGGAGAATGCCTTGCCGAAGGCCGCGACGGCCGAGAAGGCCGTACGTCTTTCCTCACGCACGGTAAGCCACGCCCATGGCGGGCGTTACGCGTCACGCGTGGTGAGTCGCAGCCACAGTGTCGGCCCGCGGCCCTCGCGCTGGTGCGGCTGGTGGATGCGCACTCAATTGGGCGGAGGTCCCGAGCTCAACCTTGCGCGGAACTGGACGCATTGGGGCCGTCCGTCGGGCCCGCGCGTCGGCGCCGTCGTGGTGTGGTCGCACCATGTCGGCATGATCACCGGCCGTACGGCAGACGGCCAGTGGATCGTGAAGTCCGGCAATGACGGTGGCCGCGTCCGCGAGCGTCCCCGCTCGGTCGCAGGCGCCGTGTTCCGGGTCGCCTAGATCTGAAACAAAGGGGGCGCGGGCTTTTCGCCCGCGTCCCAAGCCAGGGGATCCCCGACACGAGGCCGCGGTGCACATCTTGACCTCGGTGGTAGACTGAGGTCGTTAACGAGGAGGCTTCCCGTGGCCCAGACGAACGACCGCAGTCACCAACTCTTCCCCGTGCTCGATCCGGCGCAGATCGAGACTGCGAAACGCTTCGCGAGCGGTCCGCCCCGAGACTTCGCGTCGGGCGAGGTTCTCTTCGACGTCGGCGAACGCTCGACCTCGGTCTGGCTGGTGCTCAAGGGATCGATCGAGGTCAAGCGCCGCGACGGTCTCAATCGCGAGTCTGCGATCACCGTTCATCACCCGGGCCAGTTCTCCGGCGAGGTGAGCCAGCTCGCGGGGCGCGAATCCCTTGCCTCGGGAAAGGCGGGTCCGGAGGGCTGCAGGGCGGTGCCCTTCGACGCGGCGCATATTCGGGCCCTCATGATCGGCTCCGCCGAGATCGGCGAGATCGTCATGCGTGCCTTCATCCTGCGCCGTGTAGGGCTGCTCGAAGGTGGCGGCGTCGGCTGCGTCCTGGTTGGCCGTCCCGGCATGCCCGACATCTCGCGACTGGAAGTCTTCCTCCGCCGCAACGCTTATCCCTATACGGTGCTCGATGCGAACCAAGACGACGGCCGCGCCATCGTCGAGCGCTTCGGCGTGCTCTCCGAGGACCTGCCCCTGATGGTGTGCCCGAACGGCAGTCTCCTGAAGCGGCCCACCGACGCCGAAGCCGGCGTCTGTCTCGGCATCACGCCGGAACTCGACCCGAGCGTCGTCTACGACGTTGCGGTGGTCGGCGCCGGTCCGGCGGGCCTTGCCACGGCGGTCTACGCGGCCTCCGAAGGCCTGTCAGTGCTGGTGCTCGATCAGCGCGCCTTCGGCGGCCAGGCCGGCGCCTCCGCGCGTATCGAAAACTATCTCGGCTTTCCGACCGGCATTTCCGGCCTGGGCTTAGCCGGACGCGCATTCAACCAGGCTCTGAAATTCGGCGCCGAGATCGCCATTCCGCTGGAGGCGTCGCGGCTCTGCTGCAAGGACCGGTCGCGCGACGCGCATGCGCCGTTGCGGCTGGAACTCACAAATGGCAGCGCGGTCCGGTCCCGGACCGTCGTCGTCGCCTCGGGCGTCCGCTATCGCCGGCCATCCATCCCGGATCTGGAGTCGTTCGAGGGGAACGGCGTGTCCTATTGGGCCTCGCCCATCGAGGCGAAGCTATGCGAGGGTCAGGAGGTGGCGCTGGTCGGCGGCGGCAACTCGGCGGGCCAGGCCGTCGTCTATCTCGCACCCAAGGTCAAGCATCTGCATCTCGTGGTGCGCGGGTCCGGCCTCGAAGCCTCCATGTCGCGCTACCTGATCGATCGCATTGCCGCTTTGCCGAACGTCACGCTGCACACCGGCACCGAGATCGTCGGCCTCGAGGGCAAAGAAGGCGGCGGACTCTCGGCCGCGGTGTTTCGCGACCGGGCGACGGGCGAGACGCACACCTGTCCCTTGGCCCAGGTCTTTCTTTTCATCGGCGCCGATCCGAACGCGAATTGGCTCGACGGCTGCGTTGCGGTGGACGGGAAGGGCTTCGTCGTCACCGGGAGAGCGTGTCCCAACGCGTCTCGCCCCATCGAGCCGCTCGAGACGAGCCAGCGCGGAGTCTTTGCTATCGGTGATGTGCGGGCAGGCTCGACCAAGCGCGTCGCTGCCGCAGTAGGTGAGGGCGCCGCCGTCGTGGCGCAGATCCAGAGCCTTCTGTCGGCCGATCAGGCGGTGTGAGGCGCGCTTACTCCTTCGCCACGGAAATCTCCGGCGCGTCCTCGTTTTTCATGCCGACCACGTGATAGCCGGCGTCGATATGCAGGACCTCGCCGGTGACGCCGCGCGAGAGGTCAGAGAGGAGATAGAGCCCGCCGCCGCCGACGTCCTCGATAGTGACGGTGCGCCGGAGCGGCGAATTGTACTCGTTCCATTTGAGGATGTAGCGGAAGTCGGCGATGCCGG
>CAZHCN010000006.1:0-23024 GCA_964530895.1 uncultured Methyloceanibacter sp.
CGCAGTTCGACAAGCAGCAGGTGATGAACCAGCTCAAGTCCTACTACGCGAAGGCTGCTTAGCGATAACATACAGCCGGAGATGACTGGGAAGTGAGCAGGACGCTGGCGTGGTGGATTGTCGGGATAGTGGCCGCACTGTTGCTTGGTGCGGCCCTATGGGGGCCGATTGTGAGTAATGTCGAACACCCGAAATACACTCTGGTTGAGAGAAGCGGTGCCATCGAGATACGCGATTGCGCGCCGATGATTGTGGCCGAGACGGAAGTAACAGGAGAGCGCCGCGAGGCGATCCGCAAGGGTTTCCGGATTATTGCCGATTATATCTTCGGCAATAACACGGCCGCACAAAAAGTGCCGATGACCGCGCCGGTCACGCAGCCAGGCAGCGAGAAAATCGCGATGACTGCTCCGGTAACGCAGCAAGGCGATGGCAACACATGGCGCGTGCGCTTCATCATGCCATCGAAATACACAATGGAGATGCTGCCCAAGCCAAATAACGTCGCCGTCGTGCTCAAAGAAATCCCCGGCAAGCGCTTTGCTGTGATCCGGTTTTCCGGTATGGGCAGCAAAGACAGCCTTGATTCCCACACAAAGGAGCTGGAGGAGTTCATCCGCGCGAAGAAGCTCACGCCGTTATCGCCGCCCACTTACGCGTTTTACAATCCGCCCTGGACGCTACCCTTGTTCCGTCGCAACGAGGTGATGGTAGAGGTTTCAAGCCGGTAAGGGCAAGCGGACGCCCGCTCTTTCGTGCTACTCGAGCCCACGCTGGTCCGTTCAAGCTGTGCCCGTGAGAACAATGAAGAGCCACGTCATCGTCCTGCTAGCGGTACTATTGATCGCTCTCGTCGCCGGAGGCCTTTGGCTTTGGACTCCGGACGAAGCGCGAGCGGCTCTCGAGGCGAAGTACCTCAATGCGCCGGGTGACATGATCCAGGTGTCCGGTACGCGCTTGCATGTGCGCGAGTCGGGCCCGAAAGATGCGCCCGCCGTCATTATGTTGCACGGCTTCGGCTCCAGCCTGCAAACCTGGGAACCTTGGGCGCGTGCGTTGCAAGACGATTACCGCGTCATCCGCTTCGATTTGCCGGGCTCCGGGCTGTCGCCCCCCGACCCGACGGGCGATTACACCGACGCCCGCACGATAGAGGTGCTCACCGCCCTCCTGGACCGGCTGGGCGTGGCGCACGCGTGCGTGATCGGCAATTCGATTGGCGGCCGGATTGCTTGGCGCTTCGCCGCCCTGAACCCGGATCGCGTCACGAAGCTCGTGCTGATCTCGCCGGACGGCTTCGAAAGCCCCGGCATCGCCTATGGGCAGAAGCCCGAGGTGCCCGCTTTCGTCAAACTGATGCGTTACGTGCTCCCCAGGCCGCTGCTCCGCGCGAATCTCGAGGTGGCGTATGGCGATCCGGCGGCTCTGACCGACGAGACGGTGGATCGCTATTACGACCTGATGCTCGCCCCGGGCGTTCGCGACGCGATGATCGCGCGCATGGAGCAGACCGTGCGCGAGGATCCGGTGCCCCTCTTGCAGCGTATCCGGGCGCCGGTTTTGTTGGTCTGGGGCGAGAAAGACGCGCTGATCCCGTTCAGCAACGCCGCCGACTATACGAGAGTCCTACCCGACAGCACGCTCGTGGCCTTCCCGGGGCTTGGTCACGTGCCGCAAGAAGAAGCGCCTGCGAAGTCGTTGGTGCCGGTCAAAGCCTTTCTTGCCGGTCAGTGAACGCTAAGGCCTTGTGGCGGGCTCTATTGCCAATCTCTCGAAGATGCCGCGGATCTCGGCAACCGACGCCTTGCCGACAGCCCCGTTTGCCACATCGTTCATGGTCCACATCCAGCTTCGGGCTGGGTCGTGGCGCATGGACCATTGCGGAAACAGTCGGTGCTCGATATCGCCAGTTAACAGAGTGGTGACATCGACATGACGGTCGTCGCGCAAGATGCGGGAAAACGCGGAAGTGACCGCATCACTTGGGCCCTCGAGCAACTGTATAAACAAATCTTCCCGACAAATGAGTGCGCCGGTGATGCCGTCGCGTGCATTGTTTCGTCGTGCCGTAGAGAGAATTCCGGCGAGCACAAGCTCATCGTAGCCAAAGGGCCGCGACGCATAGATCAATTGCATCTCTCTCACGTGCGCCTCCTGTGCTGGTCCGCCTGCGGCTAGCCAATTTTGGGACCTTCGATCCCCTTTGTCGCTCGGGCTTCAGGTTGCGTGCCGCACGCTGCGGTTCCCGATTGACGGCGAGGCTTGCGACCGCTTCACTGTAAGGTGGGAGTTACACCTCGACCTAACAATTAGATCAACAGGGTGCCATGTCTTCGTCCAAGGACAGTCTCCATGAGCGGCTCCGAGCTGCTACGGGGCCGCTGCATGACGAGCTGGAGCGCGCGGTGAATATGGGCGAGCGCCTCGCTTCGCGGGAGCGCTATGCCGACCATCTCGTGAGGTTATGGAGGCTGCATGTCGCAGCCGAGCAGGCCTTGCAAAACGTCGATTTTTCGCCGTTGGGCTTTACCTATCCGTCGCCTTACCGGGCGCGCTTGCTCGAGCAGGACCTTGCGCATTTGCGCCTTCCCGCCGAGGCCTTGTCCCGCCTCGACCTGCCGCAGGCTCCGGCTCTCGACACCATCCCGGCGGGGCTTGGCTGCCTCTATGTAGTGGAGGGGTCTGCCAAAGGCGCGAGAGCGATACTGCCGGAGATCAAAGCGGCTCTTGGCCTCGACGCAGAGAGAGGCGCCACGTTCTTTTATGGATTCGGTCGGGAGACAGGGCATCTTTGGCGCGCCTCCATAGCGGCGATCAATGCCATCGATCCCGAGTCCATAGAGGGTGACGAGGCTGTCCGCGCGGCAGTCGAGACGTTCGTCATGTTTCATGACGGTCTCGTCGGGACCGAACTACTTCATGAGCCGGTATCCTTGGGGCTGGATGGCGGTCCACAATTGTGCCGAGAGACAGAGTGTCTGCCCGGTGAGAGCAGTCCATAGGACTTGACGCTGCCATGACAGGGACCAACAAGGACGACATTCCGGTCACGGCAAAAAACGTCGACTTCTCGAACTGCGATCGCGAACTTGTGCAGTACCCGGGCGCGGTTCAGCCGCACGGTGCCATGATCATCGTTGATGAGCTGGACTACGTCGTGCTTCAGACGAGTGCCAACTGCGAGCCTTTCCTTGGCCGCTCGCCGAAGCAGCTGTTGGGCAAGAAGATCACAGAAGTGCTCGGCGACGGCGCTGCGGCGTTCTTCGAGCGGCTTCACCGCATGTCACTCGACAATACACCTGTGCATGTGGTGCGTGAGTTCTTTGCCGGCTCCGCCGGAGGCGTGAACATCTTCGCCCACCGCTGCGATGGCGTGCTGATCCTTGAGCTCGAGCTCATCTCACACGAGATCGAACCCTCGAACGGCAACCTTTACTCGGATGTGCGGGCAACTATCGCCCTTCTCCAGGCGACCAAAGGCTTGCAGGACTTTTTCGACCTAGCGGTTGAGCGCATCCGTGACTTCACTGGATATGACCGAGTCATGGCGTACAAGTTTGCCGAAGACGGCAGCGGTCATGTGATTGCCGAAGCGAAGCGGGATGACCTCGAGCCCTACCTCGGGCTGCATTATCCAGCGACGGATATCCCGGCGCCGGCGCGCCGCCTGTTTTCCTTGAGTTGGCTCAGGCATCTGCCGGACGTGGACTACGTGGCCGTTCCGTTAGTGCCGGAAAACCACCCTCGCACTGGGAAGGCAATCGACATGAGCTACGCAATGCTACGCAGCGTGTCGGTGATGTATTCCGACTACCTCAAGAACATGGGTGTCAAATCCACCATGGTGATGCCGCTGATGAAGGACGGCGCGCTGTGGGGTCTGATTTCGGCCATGCATCACAGCGCACCACGGCATGTCCCCTACGAAGCGCGCATGGCGGCCGAGTTCCTGGCGCACATGCTGTCGCTGTTGACCGCGGCCAAGGAAGATGCCGAAGGTGCAGATCGCCGACTGCGTATGACGAGCGTTATCGATCAACTGGTGGAAGCTTTGTGCCGCGAGCCCGACCACCATGCCTCCCTCGGCGACCGCGATCGGAAACTCAATCTCCTGTCGTTGATCGATGCACAGGGGGCCGCCGTTGTTTCCCGTGGGGAGGTTTCGCTGATGGGGGAGACGCCCACTGAGCAGCAGGTGCGGGACCTCGCGGCGTGGCTCCTAAGGGCGAACCAGCCGGTTTTCGCCACCGACCGACTGCCCGAGGTTTACCCCGCCGCCGAAAGCTATAAGTCGGTGGCAAGCGGGGTCGTGGGGGCCCGACTTTCGAGCCAAGATCCCGAATACGTTCTCTGGTTCCGGCCGGAGCATATCGAGATCGTCAAATGGGCGGGCGATCCGAAAAAGCCGGTGAAGGTGAGCGAGACCGACGGCGAGATCAGGCTGATGCCCAGAACCTCCTTTGCCCTTTGGAAAGAGAGTGTCACGGGCCGGTGCGACCCCTGGCACAAGTATGACAAGGAAGCGGTGGTGGAACTCCGCCAGGCCATCATGGAGGTGATCCTCAACCGCGCCGCTCAGATTGAGCGGGCCAATCGGGCGCTCGCGGAGGCCAATATCGAACTCGACAGCTTTGCCTATGTGGCCTCCCACGACCTGAAGGAGCCGCTCCGCGGCATTCACCACATGGCCAGCTTCCTGAAGCGCGGGCTTACCGACAGTCTCGACCCGCAGGAGCGCCAGCAACTGGAGACCATTCTCGCTCTCACCCGCCGGATGGACGAGCTTATCGAGTCCCTCCTGCAATATTCCCGCACCGGACGGACCGATCTCGCTATCGTCCAGACCAACCTCGACGCCGTGGTCGATGAGGCCCTCATCGCATGTAAGATGCTGATTTCAGAGACACATACTGAGATTCGGAGGTCTCGCTCCTTGGGTTTCGCCTATTGCGATCCTGTGCGTGCAGGAGAGGTCTTCTCGAACCTCATCACCAATGCCATCAAATACAACGACAAGCCCGAACGATGGGTCGAGATTGGAGTCGATCAGGACGGGCCAAAGCGGTATTATGTCCGGGATAATGGGATCGGCATTGAAGCCGAGTTGAGGGAACGCATCTTTGAGATTTTTCGGCGCATCCACGGGCCCGAGGAGTTTGGCGGGGGCGTAGGAGCGGGTCTGACAATCGCTCGCAGAATCGTGGAGCGCCACGGTGGGAATATGTGGGTCGACTCGGAACTTGGCGAGGGGTCGATCTTCTATTTCACTCTCGGTCCGGAGGCGCCAAAATGAGTGTTAATACGATCATCTCCGTTGAGGATAGCGATACCGACTTCCTCGCTTTGCGCCATGCCTTGCAGGCTGCGGGCGTGACCAATCCAATCGAGCGGTGCAAGAACGGCAGAGCAGCAGCAGGTCGCCTGTTGTCGGATGGGAGCTCGCTTGCCGAGCGGGCCTCGCTCATCATGCTCGATCTGAATCTGCCGGGGATCGACGGACGGGATCTCTTGCAGCAGGTCCGCGCGCGGGATCCCGAGCGGACAGTGCCGATCATCGTGCTGTCGACCTCGTCTCACCCCAAGGACATCGACGGCTGTTACCGGGCCGGCGCTGATGCCTACATGGTAAAGCCGCTCGAGATCGAAGACTGGGAAACCAAGGTCGGCCAACTCGCGCATTCCTGGCTACAGCTCCCGGATGCGGCGAAAGACACTGGCTGTGCCGTTCAGCTGCCTTCGACAGCCAAAGATGCAATCGACCCGCTGAGTCGCATCATCGAGGCCGAGATCATTCCACGGCTCCTATTGGCGCATTGCTTTGAAGGCGAAGAGCGGAGATTCGAGCCTCTGCCTCCGACCGACTTCGTAGCCGGTGATGAAGAGGTCGCGGAACTCACGCGCCTCTTGTTGACCCAGGATCTGGGCGTCGTCTCGGCCTACGTGGAGATGATGCGCGGGCAGGGCGCCACACTCGGCTCCCTCTACATTTCACTTTTCGCCCCGGCGGCACAACTGGTCGGCGACTGGTGGCGGGCTGACCGGTGCGACTTCACCGAGGTGTCTTTGGCATTGTCACGACTGCAGCGGCTGATGCGCCAGCTCACGCCGATAGATAGACATACGGCTCACTGACGGCTGACAGCCTAGCGATGCGTGATCTGGTATAACCCGACGTCGAGCACGCCATTGCGAAAGCCCACTTCGCAATAGGCGAGGTAGTAGCTCCACATACGCTTGAAACGCTCCGTGTTGAGATGCGGCGCGTCCGTCAACGGACGTGCCAGCCGATATCTCGTGCTCCACTCCGCCAAAGTTCGTGCATAACTTTGCCCGAACATCACGCTCGACTTCAGGAAGAGCCCCGCATCGTCGACGTGCTGCTTGATGCGATCCACCGTTGGCAACATGCCACCAGGAAAGATGTAGCGCTGAATGAAGTCGGGGCGTCGCCGATACTCGGCAAAGCGGGCCTGATCAATCGTGATGACCTGGAGTACCGCCATCCCCCCCGGTGCAAGGCAAGAGCGCAGCTTAGCAAAATAGGTCGGCCAATATGCCTCGCCCGCCGCTTCGAGCATCTCGATGGAGATGATGCCATCGAAGCTCCCGCTCGTGTCCCGATAGTCTTGAAGCCTGATCTCCCCGCACCCGCGAAGGCGTGCCTGGGCATAGGCACATTGCTCGGTTGACAGCGTGATGCCCGTGACCCGACAGCCATAGTGCTTGGCGAGACGTTCGGCGAGCGCGCCCCAACCGCAACCAATCTCAAGAATGCGGTCGCCACACTTCGCGTTGAGGAGAGAAATGGCACGATCGAGCTTGGCGACTTGCGCTTCCTCCAGCGACTGGGCCGGATGATCGTACAGCGCCGAGGAATAGATCATGCCGTCGTCGAGCCACCCGGCGTAGAACGCGTTGCCGAGATCGTAGTGAGCTTCGATGTTACGGCGACTGCCGCGCCGAGTGTTGGCGCGGGTCGCATGATGCAGCCGCCCCATGAGCCGGCTTATCGAGAAGCCATCCCAGGCCGACTCTAGGGCGGCCTCGTTGCGCTGAAGGCATTCGAGCAGGCCGGCGAGGTCCGGGGTGGACCAATCGCCGTCCATGAAACTTTCCGCGAAACCGATATCGCCGCCCATGAGAACGCGCCGTAGCGTGCGCCAGCGTTGGAGCTTGATTCGGGCGTTCGGGCCGGGCTGCATTCCGCGACGCTCGATCTTCGCGCCTGAGGGGAGTTCCACCGTGAGTGCGCCTGTATCTAACCGACCCAGTAGCCGGCTGAGAAGGCTCAGGGCGAACGCCGGGCCGCGCCGCGCAATTGGCTGACGGCCTGAACGATGCTGACAGTCCCGCACGTCGTTCCAAGTCATGTCGTTCTCCGCCAGGTTTCGGAGTCCGGCGTTGTCGCCAGTGGCTTGGTAGGGGCATCAGGCCTGGGGTAAGGGCGAAGGCCCTTCAGCCAAAGCCGCAGGGCCTCCCAGTGAATGCCCAGCACGACCTTCCATGTCATCAACGGATGGGAGAGTACGAGCTGGAGCAAGTTCGCATCGGTTAGCTCCCGGCGCTCGCCGACGAGAGACGCTACGATCACATCCCCCGCCTCATCCGAACCGCGCACGATTACGTGTACGGTCTTCTCGGGCGCGACCACACTGAAGTCGTAGCGCATGTCCATGTCGAGAAATGGCGAGACGTAGAAGCGTTTGGCGCAATGCTGGCGAATGGCCCCACTGCTGTCCTCTGGCGCAGCGATCACATACGTATGGCGTTCGCCAAATGTGTTGTTCACCTCGTAGAGCAGGGCTGCGAGAGCGCCGTCTCTTCGGTGACAAAAATAGATGCTCAGCGGGTTGAACACGTATCCGAGAAGCCGCGGCATGGCGAGCAGTCGGATCACGCCGCCGTCTAGGTCAATGCCGGCGGATGCAAGCTGCTGCTCCACGGCTGTTCGGAGTGGCTGAGCCTCGCCGCTGCCGTGGTCGGCGTCGTGAAAGCCGAACAGATTGAAGCGGTTGTGCGCAAATAGCCTGAGATGCCACGCGAGGGTTTCCACCTCGTCAAGATCGAGCAGCATCCAATAGCAGCGATAGGCGAGCTGGTGTCGTCGCGGCCGCAGACGGTGGTGGGTCACACGACCCACATAGAGGGCTGATTTAAAGATCACGGGACGAGCGCAGCCTCTGGTGCAAGTTGTGCAAAGCGCGTCGCCGGAGAAGCGCTTGTGATTGCACTGCAGCGCCACGGCCGCTTGATGTCACCGAGGGCCTCGGCGACTGCCAGCCCCGACTTCAAGCCGTCCTCATGGAAGCCCGCGCCGAAATAGGCGCCGCAGAACCAGGTGTTTCGCGCGCCCTGCAGGTTTGAGAGCGTGGCCTGCGCCCGCAGCGCATGTCCGTCGAAAATCGGATGCTCGTAAACCTCGCTGTGATGCACGCTGCCCGGCCTCGGGGAGCGGGAGGGATTGAGGGTTACGAAGTAGTCGCGGGCGCCGCCAAGACCTTGCAGCGCATTCATCCAGTAGGTCACGCAGAGCGCGTCCCCTGTGTTTGAATGACTGCCGAGATAGTTCCAACTCGACCACGCCGCTCGGCGCTTGGGCATCAAGGAAGCGTCCGAATGGAGCACGGTGAGGTTGCGACTGTAACGGAAGGCACCGAGCAGGGAGGTCTCTTCCGGCGAAGGATCAGCCAGCAGGTCCAATGCCTCGTCGGCGTGGGTCCCAAGCACGACATGGTCGAAATGACTGACATGGCCGTCCGCATCGCAGACCGAGACGCCCGTTCCGCCTCGCAACACAGTTTTCGCCGCGCAGTTCAGATGCACGCGGTCCGCGAAGCCCGCCGTCAGTTTGGCGACGTAGGTCTTGCTGCCGCCGTCGACGGTTCGCCATACCGGCCGGTCCTGCAATTTCAATAGGCCGTGATTGTCGAAGAACCGGATGAAGGAGGCTGCGGGGTAGTCGAGTAAGGCTTCGGGGAGCGCCGACCAGATGGCGCCCGCCATGGGGAGCAGGTGGTCGCTCTGAAAAGCGGTACCGAATCCCTTGCTCCGCAGGTAGTCCCCGAGGCTCAGATCCGGATCGTCAAGTGTGGCGAGATCGCGGGGCGCCTGCCGGTAGAACCGCAAAATGCCGAAAAGCATCGACCAAAATCGTGGACGGAGAAGGTTTTTCTTCTGCGCGAACAAACTCGCCACGCTGTTCCCTGCGTATTCGAAGGCGCCGTCACCGAGAGAGACCGCAAACCCCATGTTGGCGGATTTTGTCGGAACGTCAAGATGCTGGAACAGTGCCGTTAGGTTAGGATAGTTGACAGTGTTATAAACGATGAACCCGGTATCGACGGGGACAGGCCCGCCGGGGCCGTCGATCTCGATCGTATTGGAATGCCCGCCGACGCGGGGGGCTCTCTCGAAGATCGTCACGTCGTGACGCTGCGCCAGGAGCCAAGCGGCGGAGAGCCCGCTGATACCGGTGCCGATAATGGCGATAGTGAGAGGATGCTTTTTAGGCATGCCGCGTGAAATCCTAGCCGAGGTCGCGGTGACGCCAACAAGATGCACGTCACGGTTCAAATACGAGCGCGTTGCAGATTTGGACGCATCGGCACTCGGGTCTATGCGCGGATCTCGGCCAGGAAAATCCCACGAGCCTAGGCAGCGGGCGATGCATCCCCCGTTGCCCGGAGACCGTATCTTGCCTGTTGCCGTTGAAGGAACGCAAGGGTCATGAGCTTCGCGACCGTTATCGGGGTGGTCGTCGCCCAGACGGCGGCGCTTTCGGTCATCATGGCCGGGGCCTGGGTGGTTCAGCAGCGAACGGGCAATAGCGGATTCGTTGATGCGGTATGGACCTTCGGGCTTGGAGTGCTTGGTGTCGTCTCCTCCCTCTTGCCGATGCAAGGCGCCATGACCACGACCCGACAACTGGTCGTCGCGCTCATCATGCTGGCCTGGTCGCTGCGGCTCGGAACCCATATCGTGCGCCGCTCGTTGGATCGCGCCGACGATCCCCGCTACGCGACGCTCATCCGACAATGGGGATCGCATGCCCGCTGGCAGATGTTCATCCTGTTGCAGAAGCAAGCGCTAGTCACCTTACCGCTCGCGCTTTCGATCTTCCTCGCTGCACACAATCCCTTGCAGTTCGGGCGGCTCCAGGATTGGCTGGGCGTCGTGTTGATCTTGCTCGGTGTTCTCGGGGAGTGGCTTGCCGACCGGCAGCTTCGCTATTGGCTTGCCAAGCGCAAGGAGGGCGAACGCGTTTGCGACATTGGTCTGTGGCGCTGGTCGCGACATCCGAATTACTTCTTCGAATGGGTGTTTTGGCTCGCCTTCCCGCTCTTTGCCGTCGATCTCGCCGACAGCTACGTCGCTGGGTGGCTGGCGCTTGCAGCGCCCCTCTGCATGTACTGGTTGCTCGTCTACATCTCGGGAATTCCACCCTTGGAGGAGCACATGGTCGCCAAGCACGGTGACGCCTATCGCGCCTATCAGGCGCGGACGAGTGCGTTCTTCCCGGTACCGCCGGCATGAGTTTCAAGCGAGCGGCCATTGGCGCCTTCGAACGGGCGCCCATCCCCGACGCGGTCACGCGTCTGGCGATTGAGACTTTGGTCACCCGTACGAGTCTTTCCTTGCCTAAAGACGGACAAGAAGCGACACGCGAGTTCGCTCGGGCCATGACACGGCGGCCCATCGCGGACCACACCGAAGCCGCAAATCTGCAGCACTACGAGGTGTCGGCCGACTTCTTCCGCCTCGTGCTAGGACCTCGGCGCAAATACTCCTGTTGCCTCTACGATGACGGCGTGACGACGCTCGGCGAGGCCGAGGAACGCGCGCTCTCCGAAACCGCAGCCCATGCGCGAATTGGATCTGGTCAGAACATTCTGGAGCTCGGCTGCGGCTGGGGATCGCTGTCATTATTCATGGCTGAAACTCTTCCGGGGAGCAGCATCTTGGCGGTCTCGAACTCGCGTTCGCA
The DNA here is from genome assembly GCA_964530895.1 of uncultured Methyloceanibacter sp. GTDB lineage: Bacteria > Pseudomonadota > Alphaproteobacteria > Rhizobiales > Methyloligellaceae > Methyloceanibacter. Next base: position 10,985 of record CAZHCN010000006.1, read on the forward strand.
ACGCGCCTTTATCGAGGGTGAGGCCGAAGCTCGCGGGCTCCACAATCTTCGCGTAGTGACCGCCGACGTGAACGATTTCGACGCCGAAGGGCGCTTCGACCGCGTGGTATCGGTCGAGATGTTCGAGCATGTGTCGAACTGGCCGGCGTTGCTGTCGCGCGTGAGGTCGTGGCTCAAGCCCGAGGGTCTGTTGTTCATGCACGTATTCAGCCACGCGAACGTACCGTATAGCTTCGATTACACCGATCCCTCTGACTGGATCGCTCAGCATTTCTTCACTGGCGGCCTCATGCCGAGCCATGGGCTCATCAAAGAATTTGGCGCTCTGTTTGATGTCGTCGACGAATGGCGCTGGAGTGGCGCCCACTACGCCAGGACGGCGAACGACTGGCTCGCCAACATGGACGACAACGTCGAGGCGGTGGCGCGGGTGTTGCGCCCGGTCTACGGCGACGATGCCAAACTCTGGCAGCGCCGCTGGCGGCTCTTCTTTCTGGCAACCGCGGGCCTTTTCGCGCATCGCGGCGGAGACGAATGGGGCGTCAGTCACTACCTTCTGCGGCCGGCGGGGGCCTAAGCCGGAGTGCGACCGAGCCATTGCAGGATCAGCGTCGTGACTACGGCCACGACAGCAACCACGACCGCGCCGTAGAGCAGGTCGATGACCGTGATCTTCAGCGTCCAATTGCGTAGGGTCGCGTAGTTGGTGAGGTCGTAAGTCCCGTAGGTCACAAGGCCGAGGATCCCCCCATAGACCGCCGCCTGCGCGGTCGATCCGGACCTGAGCGCCGGCATTACCGTGAACGCCACGACACCGATGGGAAACAGCAGATAGAAGGCGATGGCGGGCGCGAGCCGCACCGCCGGCGCGAGGATGTCGCCGAGCGTGGCGCGGTAGAGCGAGGCTCCCATGGTGGTGAGCCAGGTGGCGTCGAGAGCGCCGAATAGAACCAGCACGATCCCATAGGCGAGAATATAGGTCAGCATACTTGGGGCCTCCTAGGCAGCTGATGGTAAGCGAACATCGGGCGTGACGGGTTCCACTCCCCATGTTATAAACCGACCATGTCAGCGAAGTTGACACATCTTCGTGTAATCTTAGCTAGACCGCGGGGGTTCTGCGCTGGCGTGGTGCGCGCCATTGAGATCGTCGAATGGGCGCTAACTCACTATGGACCGCCGGTCTACGTCCGCCATGAGATCGTCCATAACAAGCACGTAGTTGACCGCTTGCGGGCCCGCGGGGCCGTTTTCGTGGACAGTGTTGCTGAAATCCCGGAAGGCGCGCTCACCGTATTCAGCGCCCATGGTGTTTCTCGGGAGGTGGAGCTGGCCGCGAGCGAGCGGGGCCTCGATATCATCGATGCGACGTGTCCGCTCGTGCGCAAGGTGCATAACGAGGGTCGTCGCTATGCCGAACAGGGCTGCGACGTTGTCCTGATCGGCCATCAGGGTCACGCGGAGGTCGAGGGCACCAGCGGCCAAATCCCTGGCAATCTGCATATCGTCTCCTCCCTGGACGACGTGGCGCGGCTTGAGGTGCGTGACCCGTCCAGGGTTGCCTATGTCACCCAGACCACGCTCAGCCTCTACGACACCCAGGACATCATTCAAGCCTTGCGGCTGCGGTTTCCCGCCATCGTCGGACCCGATACGCGCGACATCTGCTACGCGACGCAGAACCGGCAAAAGGCTGTAATCGAGCTCGCGAAGCAAGTTCAGCTACTGCTTGTCGTGGGCTCGAGCAACAGCTCCAACTCGACCCGGCTGCGCGAGATGGGCGAGGCTGCGGGCGTCGAGAGCCATTTGATCGAAGGGCCGTTGGCGCTCGATCCTGCCTGGCTCGAAGGAGTTGGGGTGGTTGGTCTCACGGCCGGAGCCTCCGCACCGGAATCGGTAGTCCAAGACACTATTTGTCGCTTGCGATCGCTGAGATTGCTCACCGTCGAGGATCTCGAAGGGGTCGAGGAGAAAGTGAAGTTTCGCCTACCCGAGCGCATCGGCGAGGGGGAGAGACTAACCGCTTAGTCGATCCTCCAATGCTTGCCTGGCTCTAAGATCTATTTCGGGGAGAAAGTGCGTCCCATTTTTCCATTCACGGCCATTATCGGCCAAGACGAGATGAAGCTCGCGCTCGTCCTCTCCGCCGTGGACCCGCTCATCGGCGGGGTGCTCGTGTTCGGCGATCGGGGGACGGGCAAGTCAACCGCGGTGCGCGGTCTTGCCGGACTCTTGCCGCCCATGAGGGTGGTTTCCGGCTGTCGCTACCGTTGCGATCCCGGTGCGAACGGCTCCGCGTGCGAGGAGTGCCATGAGCGCTCGGAGCACGACAAGCTCAAGAGCGAGCTCGTGACCGTGCCCGTGGTCGACCTTCCGCTCGGCGCAACCGAAGATCGGGTTGTCGGGGCGCTCGACCTCGAACGGGCGCTGTCCACAGGCGAGAAGGTCTTCGAAACCGGCCTGCTTGCGCGGGCCCATCGCGGATTTCTGTATATCGATGAGGTCAACCTGCTCGAGGATCACCTCGTCGACCTGCTCCTCGATGTCGCGGCGTCAGGAGAAAACGTGGTTGAGCGCGAGGGTTTGAGCGTGCGCCATCCCGCCCGCTTCGTTTTGATTGGTAGCGGCAATCCGGAGGAGGGCGAGCTCAGGCCTCAGCTTCTCGACCGCTTCGGCCTGTCCGTCGAGGTGCACACGCCAGACGACATCGACGCCCGGATCGAGGTGGTCCGCCGACGCGACGCATTCGAGCGCGACCCGGCCAAGTTCATCGCCGCGTGGCAGGCGGAGGAGGAAAGTATGCGTGAACGGATCGTCTCCGGGCGCAAGCACCTCAAGACGGTCAAGACGCCGGAATCACAGCTCAAGAAGGCAGCGGAGCTCTGCATGGGCGTGGACACCGATGGCCTTCGCGGCGAACTCACGCTCGTCCGCGCCGCGCGCGCTCTGGCTGCTCTCGAAGGCGACAAAGCAGTGAACCAAGGGCATCTTCGCCGCGTCGCACCGTCGGCTCTACGTCATCGCCTGCGCCGCAATCCGCTCGACGAGGGAGGCTCCACGGTGCGCATCGATCGCGCCATCGAGGAGCTGTTCGGTGCTTGACCGCCTCGATTGTGCGGCTTTTACGCCCGCGAGCGATGCGACTCTCGCGGCCGCCATACTTGCTGTGGATCCAGCGGGAATTGGCGGGGTTGCTCTAAGAGGTCGAGCAGGCGGCGCGCGCGAGGCATGGCTCGGCCTGTTGCGTGCGCTCCTTCCAAGCGGCACACAGCTCAAGAGGCTTCCCTCGCATATCACCGACGACAGGCTGCTCGGCGGCCTCGACCTCGCCGCAACGCTGGCGGCTGGACGCCCTGTTGTCGACCGCGGCATCCTCGCCGAGACCGATGGCGGAATCCTCCTTTTGCCGCTGGCGGAACGCATGTCCTCCGCGGTGGCGGCGCGGATTGTGGCGGCCATGGACAAGGGTGAGGTGTCAATCGAGCGCGACGGCGCGGCCCGGCGTTTACCTGCGCGTTTCGGGTTGGTGGCTCTGGACGAAGGGGTAAGCGACGAGGAGCGCCCGCCGAGTAGCCTAATCGACCGGATTGCTTGTCACCTGCGTCTCGATGAGATTGACGGTGCAGACATCGTCAGCACGCTGTCTGACTCCGACATTGCGCAGGCGGGATCTAAGGCGTCGAGGGTCGTTGTCAGCGATGACGTCGTTACGGCTTTGTGCAATGTGGCCACTATGCTCGGCATCGCATCGCTGAGCGCGCCGATCCTGGCCACCAGAGTTGCGCGCTGTGCCGCGGCTCTGGACCGGGCTGACTCCGTAATGGACCAACACGCGGCGTTGGCCGCACGCCTCGTGCTGGCCCCCCGTGCGGTCATTGTTCCGCTTGACGATTGCAACGAGTCGCCGACAACTCCCGATCCTGAGCCGCCCGAGATGGACTCCGAGCGGCGGCAACCGACTCAGGCGGAGTTGCAGGAAATCGTTCTGGCGGCGGTTCGGGCGACGATACCGCCCGGCCTCTTGGCGCAGTTGGGCAAGGGACGTGGAGCAAGAGTACGGGCCTCTGCTCCGGGTCGGGCAGGCGACCGTCAACACGCCACGCGGCGAGGCCGCCCGTCCGGGATCAGGCGTGGTGCACTGCGCGCTGGTGCGCGGCTTAATGTTCTCGAGACACTGCGCGCATCGGCGCCATGGCAGGGCTTGCGGAGACGGACAGCAGTCCCGTCGACAAATGGTAGGCGGCGAATCGAGGTTCGGACGGATGACTTCCGCATCCAGCACTTGAAGGACCGGCGCGAGACGGTGACGGTCTTTGTCGTCGATACGTCCGGGTCGAGCGCATTGCATCGTCTTGCCGAGGCCAAGGGCGCGGTCGAGCTGCTTCTGGCCGATTGCTATGTACGTCGCGACCAAGTATCGCTTCTCTCGTTCGGCGGTCGAGGCAGCGAGCTGTTGCTGCCGCCGACGCGCTCCCTGACACGCGCCAAGCGGCGCCTCGCCGATGTGCCGGGAGGAGGTGGCACCCCGCTCGCCGAGGCTCTGGAACAGACGGCACTGCTGGTGCGATCGATCAAGCGCAGGCGGCAGACACCCGCGGTCGTGGTTTTGACCGATGGTCGCCCGAATCTTTCCCGGGATGGAAGCAGAGGTCGTCAGGCCGCGCAGGAGGATGCTGTGGCCGCGGCAAGAGCCTTGCGCGAAGCCGGTATTAAGGCCCTGCTGATCGACACCTCACCACGTGCGGAGCCTTGCGCTGCGCGGATCGCCGAGGCGATGGGCGCACAATACGTGCCACTTCCCTATGCGGACGCGCTCGCCGTCTCAAAGGAGGTCCGCGCAAGGATCAGGAGTCAGACGTGAACGGCAAGCTCGAGTTTGAGCGAGACGGGAGAGACTGGCCGAACCGGGAGGCAAGCCGGTTCGTCTCCGCTGCGGGGATTCGTTGGCACGTACAGATCATGGGCTCTGGACCCGAGGTCCTGCTCGTGCACGGGACGGGCGCATCGAGCCACTCCTACGGCGAACTCGCGCAGATCCTGGCCCAAGCCTTCACGGTCATTGTGCCGGACCTGCCCGGACATGCCTTCACCGAGCTGCCGCCGGCATCACGTCTATCTCTGCCGACGATGTCTGCCGATCTCGGGGAGCTCTTGCAGGTGCTCAAGCTGAAGCCGGTTATCACGGTCGGCCACTCGGCGGGTGCGGCCATTCTCATCGAGATGTGCCTGGATCGGCTAATCGCGCCGGATGCAGTGATCAGCTTGAACGGAGCGCTTCTGCCGTTCGGCAGCGTGGCCGGCCAGTTCTTCTCGCCGCTTGCCAAACTGCTCGTGCTCAATCCGTTCATACCCAAGTTTCTCAGCTGGCGTGCGTCGAGCGACCGGGCGGTCGGGCGTCTCATCGAGAACACGGGCTCGCGGCTGGACCCGGAGGACATCGCCCGTTACGCGCGGCTGTTTCAAAGCGAAGACCACGTCGCCGCCGCGCTCGGCATGATGGCGGGATGGGATCTCGCGGCATTCGAGAAAAGGCTCGGCGGTTTGAAAGCACGGCTCATTTTGGTCGTGGGCGGAGGCGATCGAGCCATCTCGCCGGACGACGCGTTCAAGGTGCGCGACCGGATCCCAAAGGCCGAGCTCGTGCTGCTCCGTCACCTGGGTCATCTCGCCCATGAGGAGCGGCCGGAGGAAGTCGCCGAAATTGTCTTGAAAGCCGCCCACCCACACTTGGCAGCGGCGGCCGCACTCGGCGGTTAGGGCACTTTTTTGCGTCTTGGCAAGAACACCTGACACAGCTAATGTCAAGTTATGTTGACAACCGCTCCTGCTCGGGGGAAGGCAGCGCGGATCGGCAAGCCCGGCCGGCGAGCCGTCGTGATCGGCAGTGGTTTGGGGGGGCTTGCGGCCGCTATCCGCCTTGGCTCCAGGGGTTACCAGGTCACCGTCCTCGAAAGGCTCGATGCGCCCGGGGGTCGCGCCTATGTCTTCCGACAGGACGGCTTCACCTTCGATGCAGGTCCGACCATCATCACCGCCCCATTCCTCCTCGAGGAGCTTTGGGCGCTATGCGGGCGACAGCTGTCGCAGGACGTCGATCTCCGGCCGCTCGATCCGTTCTATCGCATCAGGTTTAGCGACGGCGAGGTTCTCGACTGCCGCGGCGACGACGGCGCCATGCGCGAAGAGGTGGCGCGCCTGTCGCCGGCTGACGTCGACGGTTACGAGGCTTTCATGCGCAAGGCAGAGGCGATCTACCGTGTCGGCTTCGAGGAACTCGGCGCTGTCCCGTTCGGCGCGTGGTCCGATATGGTCAGGGTGCTGCCGGATTTCTTACGCCTTGAAAGCTACAGATCCGTCTATGGCCTTGCGGCGAAGTATGTGCGCGATCCCCGACTGAGATTTGCGCTGAGCTTCCACCCGCTGTTCATCGGCGGCAATCCTTTCAAAGTCACGTCGATCTATGGACTCATTGCTTTTCTTGAGCGCCGCTACGGCGTGCACTTTCCGATGGGCGGCATGGGACGTTTGGTGCGCGGTCTCGAGAGGCTTATCGAGCGGCAGGGAAGCGCTATCCGATACGGAGCAGAAGTCGCCGAGATCACGCTCGAAGGCCGCCGCGCTACTGGCGTGCGCCTCACCTCGGGCGAGCACATAAAGTCCGATATCGTCGTGTCCAATGCCGATGCTGCGTGGACTTACCGAAAGCTTCTGCCCGGCGCGGCGCGGCGCCGCTGGAACGACAAGAAGCTCGATCGGGCCAGCTACTCCATGGGCTTGTTCGTATGGTACTTCGGCACGTCGCGCCAGTATCCGGACGTGAAGCACCACACCATCTTGCTCGGGCCACGCTACGAAGAATTGCTCAGCGATATCTTCAAGCGCCGAATCCTCGCCAAGGATTTCAGCCTTTACCTGCACCGGCCCACGGCAACCGATCCGTCGCTCGCGCCAAAAGGACGCGATGCCTTCTACGTGCTTTCGCCCGTGCCGCATCTCGATGCCGAGATCGACTGGAGCACGGTGGCCCAATCGTATCGGCGTGAGATCGCCAAGGTCCTCGACGAGGTCATACTGCCGGGCTTTGAGCAGCACATTGTGACCTCGCGACTGATGACGCCGCAGGACTTCCATGACCGGCTCCTTTCACACAAAGGCGCGGCCTTCGGATTCGAGCCGCTGTTCACCCAGAGCGCCTGGTTCCGTCCGCACAACAAGGCGGAGGACATCGACCGTCTCTATCTCGTAGGGGCCGGGACCCATCCCGGGGCCGGCGTGCCCGGCGTGCTTTGTTCGGCGAAAATTCTCGATCGGGTGGTGCCTCATGCCGCGCTTCTCTGAGAGCGACTTTCGCGCCGCCGACATTGCGGCCTGCCGAACCATGCTCAGATCGGGATCTCGCACCTTTCATGCGGCGTCGTATCTCCTCCCACGCCGTGTCCGCGAGCCGGCGTCGGCGCTTTACGCCTTCTGCCGGCTTGCGGACGACTCGGTCGATATCGAGCGTAGAGACGCCGCGATTGAGCGATTGCAGACCCGATTGGATCGCGTCTATAGGGAAATGCCGGAGGCTCACCCGACCGATCGCGCCATGGTTGACGTCGTCACTCGCTTCGCCATCCCCAAGCATTTGCCCGCAGCCCTGATTGAAGGCTTGGCCTGGGATAAGGCCGGACGGCGATATCCGTCTATTGAAGATCTCCATGCGTACTCGGCGCGTGTCGCCGGGACGGTTGGGGTGATGATGGCCCTGCTCATGGGAGTGAGGTCCCCCACGCTTCTCGCCCGCGCGGCCGACCTGGGCGTCGCAATGCAACTCACCAATATCGCACGCGATGTCGGCGAGGACGCGGCCGCCGGACGAATATATTTGCCGCTCGATTGGCTCGCCGAGGTAGGCATTGACCCCGAAGAGTGGCTTGCCGCTCCACGTTATACGCCGGAACTCGGCGAGGTGGTTGCTCGTCTGCTTGGGGTCGCCGATGGCCTGTACGCTCGCGCCGACGCCGGGATCTTGGGCCTGCCGGTGAAGTGTCGCCCTGGAATTCTCGCAGCACGACTGCTTTACGCGGAAATCGGTGAGGAGCTCCGACGCAATGGCCTTGATTCCGTCGCGCGACGCACCGTGGTACCCGCGAAACGAAAGCTCAAGCTGCTGGCCAGTGTGGCTGCATCGGCGACACGGGGAAATCTGGACGAGCACGCGCCTTGCCTCGAACAGGCGAGGTTCCTCGTTGAGGGCGTGGCCGAACACTTTGCGTTCACCGGAGGGACTGCCGTCATTCCGTGGTGGGATTTTCGCGGGCGAGCGATTTGGGTGATCGAGCTGTTCGCCAGGCTCGAACAACGTCGCGTACCCCAGGGCGCAGATGAAGCCGCGAGAGTCACAGCGTGACCTCTAGACGGGGAGCAGACCGATGAAGGTGATCAAAAATGCGTCCGGCGAGAGCGCAACGTCGCTTCTCGATCGCGTCAAGTCTCCCGCCGACCTCAGGAAGCTACCCGAGGAGCAGTTAGAGCAACTTGCCGATGAACTGCGGCAGGAGATGATCAGCGCCGTCTCGGTGACGGGAGGCCATCTCGGTGCGGGCCTCGGTGTTGTCGAGTTGACCGTCGCGCTTCATTATTTGTTCGACACGCCGTCCGACCGGCTGATTTGGGACGTCGGTCATCAGGCTTACCCGCATAAGATCCTCACAGCGCGGCGGGATCGTATTCGCACGATCCGCCAGGGCGGGGGTCTTTCCGGCTTCACCAAGCGCGCCGAGAGCGAGTACGACCCATTCGGTGCCGCGCACTCCTCCACTTCGATCTCCGCTGGTCTCGGTATGACCGTTGCGCGCGACCTGAAGGGCCGCACGAACAACATTGTCGCCGTGATCGGCGACGGCGCCATGAGCGCCGGCATGGCCTACGAAGCCATGAACAACGCCGGAGCCATGGACTCACGCCTGATCGTCATCCTCAACGACAATGACATGTCGATCGCTCCGCCGTCGGGAGCCCTGTCGCGCTACCTGGCCCGCATGACGTCGAGCGGCACCTATCTCCATCTGCGCGACATAGCCAAGCAACTCGCCAGGCGGCTGCCCAAGGAATGGGAGCGGCGCGCCGCCCGCATGGAGGAGCTGTCGCGCACCTACTGGTCGGGCGGCGGCCTCTTCGAAGAGCTCGGCTTCTACTACGTGGGACCTATCGACGGACATGACTTCGCTCAGCTTCTGCCGGTTCTCAAGAACGTGCGGGACACCAAGCAAGGCCCGATTCTCGTCCATGTCGTCACCAAGAAGGGAAAAGGATACGCCCCGGCCGAGGCCTCGGCCGACAAGTACCACGGCGTGACCAAGTTTAACATCATTACCGGTGCGCAGAACAAGCCGAGGGCGAAAGCGCCGTCCTACACGCAAGTGTTCGCCGAGAGCCTGTTGATCGAAGCGCGCAAGGACGAAAGCATTGTCGGTATCACCGCGGCAATGCCTGACGGAACTGGACTGGACGCATTCGCCAAGGAGTTTCCGGAACGCATGTTCGATGTCGGCATTGCCGAGCAGCATGCCGTGACGTTCGCAGCGGGACTTGCGGCGGAAGGCATGAAGCCATTCGCGGCGATCTATTCCACATTCCTGCAGCGCGCCTATGACCAGGTGGTACACGACGTCGCCATCCAGAAGCTCCCGGTTCGCTTCGCCATCGACAGGGCCGGCCTGGTCGGTGCTGACGGACCGACACATGCCGGCTCCTTCGACGTGGTCTATCTCGGATGCCTGCCCGGCTTTACCGTCATGGCCGCAGCCGATGAGGCTGAGCTCCGCCATATGGTGACGACGGCTGCCGCCTTTGATGACGGACCCATCGCGTTCCGTTATCCGCGAGGCGAGGGGACGGGCGTTGCGCTTCCGCGGGAGGGCCAGCCGCTCGCGATTGGCAAAGGCAGGGTGATCCGGGAAGGCGCGTCGGTCGCGCTACTGTCGCTGGGCGGCCGGCTTGAGGAATGCGTCAAGGCAGCGGATCATCTCGCCGGCTGCGGCCTGTCGGCAACGGTCGCCGATGCGCGGTTTGCTAAGCCGCTCGACCGGGAGCTCGTTCTGCAACTCGCCCGGCATCATGAGGTCCTCGTCACCATCGAGGAGGGGGCGCTCGGCGGCTTCGGCTCGCACGTGATGCAGCTCCTCAGCATAGAGGGCACTCTGGACGGCAAACTAAAGCTCAGGACCATGGTGCTGCCCGACCTATTCATCGACCACGACAAGCCGGAGGCGATGTACGCGAGGGCCGGCCTGGATGCGAAAGGAATTGCCGCCACGGTCTTCCTGGCACTGGGCCGGGAAGCCGCCGCGCTAAGTGCGTGCGGTCAGGCCTGAGTTGAGCGACCACTTCGGTCTCATCGAGCTCATTCTCGTCTTCGGCGCCGCCTTGGGCCTGGGGATCTTCGAACTCATTCGCTCGGGACGGTCACGCGTCGACCGCTCGCCGCCAGACCCGTCCCGGCCGCGCAAACAGAAGCCGCCAAGCAGAAATCCGCCGAAAGCCTAAATGAAGTTCACGCCCCTCGCCTTTATGGAGCTCTTTGTGGTCCTGGCCTTCGCCATCGGTTGGCTGGTGCTCGAGCGCGTTGCTCGCCGCTTCGATCGCAAGCGACAGAGCGACCCCAACCAGAGTGACGTGGAGAAAGACATCACCGGTTCATCTTCGAAGGATTGAGGTCAGCGCCGCTGCCAGCGACGCCGGGGCATGCGGAAAGGCAACATCGCGCGGACGAGGGGATTGGCTACTCGCTCGAGCGACAGGCTTTCATGCACGCCGAGATTCGGCGCGCCGAGGATTGTCGTTGAGACCAGCGAACGGGAATAAAAAGGCGCGTCCTCGAGTGTCTTGAGCAATCTCGGGCTCGCATCGTCTGAACGCGCGTGGCGGCGCATGCGCCAGAACGTGGTTGGCAAGGCCGCGCGCGGTGGCGCGATCACTGTCTCGACTTTACCTTTGGGATCGAAGCAAAGGGCGAGCGATGCCGATCGACCGTCTCGTGCCGTGATATCATAAAGCACAGCCGTGTCGGCCGCGACTTTGGCGCGCATCCAGTCCCACGCGCTAAAGGCCGCCTCAAGCGGCTCGCTTCCGAAATTCGAGTCGAAATAGGCCTGCCCCTGCCATCGCAGGCGGGGCCGCTCCATCGCCACCTCGATCCGCGCACATGGGGCGACCGGGTGCCAATGATGACGGCGGTGGACGTCCAGCTCGAAAACACTCGGAAAAAGCGCGCTCGGCACGACGCGCACGGTGCCGCTGACGCGGGATGGGAACGGAACGGTCACCTCGCTGACAGAGATAGTGAGCGCTTTGCCGTCCCAGTCGAGGCGGCTCGGCCCGATCTGCAAGGACCGCGCGTCGCGCCGTAGGTCGGAGCGGGTGCGCTCGGTCAGCGTCCAGTGCTTCGATGTTCGGCCATACAATGCGACGTTCAGCGCGCAGTGATTGGTGGGGTCGCTTTGCCCGAGGCGCCGCCCGAGCGCGTAATAGGGCGAGAACACGCTGCCGATGAAGGCGATGATCGTGAGCGCGTGGGCGCCGTCGTCGCTTATGCCATCGACATACCACCAGACATAGCCGCCCTTCGGGACCGCTTGGCTGAAGTCAGGTCCTCCATGATGCTCGCGGCTGCGAGGCGTCCGGACAGCGCCGCCATCGGCACGCCCGGACCCGGATGCGTGCTCCCGCCCGCGAGATAAAGTCCCGGGATCTTGGTTCGCGCCGTCGGCCTGGAGAACGAGGCCGTCCAGCCATGAGACGCCTGGCCGTAGAGCGCGCCACCGGTCGCCGGATAGAGCCGTTCGAACTCGTTGGGGGTCGTCGTCACCAGGGCTGTCGGCCCGACCGTGAGCCCACTGCGCTGCAGAAGGGAGAATACGCGGTCCTGGCATCGCTCGATTTCCTCCATTGAAAAGCTTCGCGCATCGCCGAGGGGCGGCGCGTTGACGAGGCAAAAGAGTCGTTCGGACTCCTGAGTCTCGGGTATCGGTTCGTTGGCGGCGCCGCGGTCTTGGGC
>CAZHCN010000006.1:23124-35938 GCA_964530895.1 uncultured Methyloceanibacter sp.
CCGCGGTCTTGGGCGCAGACATAGACGGTCGGAGCATCGGGAATGGCGCCCCGGTGGAAGATGGCGCCGAACTCAGCCTCATAGTCGTTCGAAAAGAAGACGTTGTGGCGGACGAGGGGAAAGCCCGTGGTCTTCGCCACCATCGAAAAGGTCACCGCCGACAGTGATCGCGATGCGCGCTTCATGGCCGGCACGGCCGCCTTCGCGGCCTCGCCGAAACAGCCGGCGGCAACAGCAGCAACATCGGCATTTGTCAGAACGACGTCGGCGGCGAGCCGCTCGCCTGTTGCGAGCGTCACGGCACTTGCGCGGCCGGACGAGATGCTGATCTCGTGAACGTCACAGCCGTAGCGAAAAACGGCGCCTTTGGCCTTGGCGCATTGCTCCAAGGCGGTGGCGAGCCGGTGCATGCCGCCCTCCACGAGCCACACGCCCTCTTGTTCCACGTGCGAGACGAGCATCAAAGTTGCGGGCGCATCGAAGGGTGAAGAACCGCAATAGGTTGCGTAGCGACCGAAGAGTTGCCTCAGCCGCTTGTCATGGAAATAGGTTCCGAGCGCGTGCCACAGGGTGACGAACGGTGAGATGCGCCAGAGGGCGCCGAGGCCTCTGAGCCCGGCCGTGACCGTAAGGGAGAGGGGCGTCGGCTGGCTTGCCATGATGAAAGGGCCGGCAAGCGTGGCGTATATCGCTTTGGCGCGTGCGCAATAAGCGCGAAACCGCTTCGCCTCGCCCGCACTGGAAAAGGTTCCTATGGCGTCGGCCGAGCGCTCGATGTCGGCGAAGAGGTCCAGCCGCTCGTCCGCGCTCCACGCATGGCGTGCCAGGATATCCGCGCACCGTAAGCCGACGTGGTGGCCGAGAACTTCGCCGCAATCGTCGAACAATTGATCGAAGACCCACCGCATGGTGAGGACGGTGGGCCCCGAATCGATAGCGCGGCCGTCGACCATGATCTCGCGGATCTTGCCGCCGGGTGCGGGAGTCCGTTCGAGCACGGTCACGTCCAGGCCGCGCGCCGCCAGCGCGAGCGCCGCAGTCAGACCGCCAATTCCGGCGCCGATCACCACCACCTTTGTCTCTTGCGGCACGGCTAACCCTCGAAATCGCGTTGCTTTCGGTTTCTCAGTGTCTATACTACATGTCAGTCAAAACTGACAGGTTAGCATTACACTAGGCGAGGGGGATGTCCGATGGATTCGAGCCCGAGGATCGAGAAGACTCTCCAGGACGCGATCGCCGGTGCGGGTGGGCCGGCAAGCCCACCCCAACTCGCCTCGGCGCTTCGGTATGCCGTATTCCCAGGCGGAGCCCGGGTGCGGCCGCGACTTTGCTTGGCGGTGGCGAGGGCTTTTGGCGATCCATTCCCAGTCGTGGCGAACGCGGCGGCGGCGTCGATCGAGCTTCTGCATTGTGCCTCCTTGGTCCACGACGATCTTCCCTGCTTCGACGACGCCGACACACGGCGGGGCAAGCCATCGCTGCACAAGGCCTTTGGGCAGTCCCTCGCCGTCCTTGTGGGCGACGCGCTCATCGTCCTGGCGTTTCAGACCCTCGGACACTATGTCAGCGCCGCCCCGGATCGGTTGGCAAGCCTGCTTCTCGTTGTAGCCCAAGCCGTTGGTGGACCGTGCGGAATCGTCGCCGGGCAGGCTTGGGAGTGTGAGCCGAGCGTGCCGCTCGCCGACTATCACAAGGCCAAGACGGGCTCATTGTTTGCGGCGGCGACCGTCGCCGGCGCGCTTGCCGCCGGCGCCGAAGGCGAACCCTGGCGCCGTCTCGGCGAATGTCTCGGCGAGGCGTTTCAAGTGGCCGACGATATCTGCGATCTGACGGCTGACCCGACGGACCGGGGCAAGCCAGGAAACCAGGATCTCGCTCACGCGCGTCCAAACGCCGTGCAGATACTTGGGCTTGCTGGCGCTGGACGGCGTCTGAAAGCGCTTCTTGATGAGGCCATGGACTCGATCCCGGCCTGTGCTGGCGCCGACCAGCTCCGGCTGACGATCACCGTGCAGTCTCAGCCCTTCATGCCAAAAGGATTTGCGCAGCGCGCGGCCTAAGTGCGGCCTCCTAGGGGGCGACGTTCATGGCGAACCGCCTCGAGGCGCTTCCGATGCCAGTATGGAGCCGCAACAGCTTCGGCGCGCTTCGCGACCGGATTCTGACCAACCCGCGCTTTCTGTCTTGGGCGGGGGCTTTTCCGCTCACGCGATCCATTGCCCGCCGACGCGCCGGAGATCTGTTCGATCTCTGCGCCGGCTTCGCCTATTCGCAAGTCCTGTTCGCCTGTGTGAAGCTCGGCCTGTTCGATTTGCTGCGCAGCGGGCCGCTCAGCCCTGAAGAGTTGGCCGCTTGTGCAGGCATCCCAATGGACGCTGCGGGCCGCCTCTTGAAAGCTGCGTCGGCCTTGCGGCTTGCCGAAGATCGGGGAGGGGGGCGGTTCGGACTGGGACCTCTTGGCGCGGCCGTCGCCGGCAATCCTGGCATTGCTGCCATGATCGAGCATCACGCCCATCTCTACGCCGATCTCGCCGATCCAGTCGCGCTTCTGCGCGGTGAGAAGTCGACCACCGCACTCTCGGCCTACTGGCCCTATGCAGGGACGGCGACACCCTCGGCTCTTGGCGAAGATCAAGTCGCCCCCTATAGCCGATTGATGGCGCTTTCTCTGCCTCTCGTAGCCGAGGAGGTCCTGGACGCGTACCCCATCGCCCGTCACCGCCGGCTGCTCGACGTTGGCGGCGGGGAGGGCGTGTTCATTGCCGCCGCCGCGGCACGAGCACGCGAACTCGAACTCGGCGTGTTCGATCTACCGGCTGTGGCTGACCGGGCAAGACGGCGCCTCGAAGAATCAGAGTTTGCAGACCGCGCGACGGTCTTTGGCGGGGATTTTCTGACCGACCCGCTGCCAGAGGGCGCCGATCTCATCTCCCTGGTTCGAGTCATTCTCGATCACGACGACACCAATGCGCTTCGCATCCTGAAGGCGGTCCGGAAGGCTCTTTCTCGGGATGGCACGCTGCTTCTTGGCGAGCCGCTGGCCGAGACACCCGGGGCGGAGGCTGTCGGCGCCTATTTCACCTTCTATCTCATGGCTATGGGCCGCGGGCGCCCCCGGTCGTTCGACGAGCTGAAAACGCTCCTCACGGAAGCCGGATTCGGGCGGATCACCCTCGTAATCGGCCGCCGGGTGCTCCGCACTGGCATCGTCACGGCCCGTCCACACGCCTGACTGTTAAGTAAACTTGACATTTGATGTAGTCAGAATAGACTGACAGTCAGGGTGGATGCTTTCGTCGAAGGCATTTTTTCAGGGCTCCAAACCACGGGTTTTGGGGATGATTACCGTCGCTGTCGTGCTGGAAAAGCCGGAGCGTCTCGTCCTGAGCCGCATCGACTTATCCGTTCCCGGAGATGAGGACGTTGTCGTCGACATCGAATGGAGCGGAATCAGCACCGGGACCGAGCGGCTGCTCTGGTCCGGTCGGATGCCGTCTTTCCCCGGCATGGGCTACCCGCTCGTTCCTGGCTATGAATCGGTCGGCCGTGTCGCGAGTGCCGGCCCAGCCTCGGGTGTACGCGTCGGGGAGCGGGTTTTCGTGCCGGGGGCGCGCTGCTTCGGTGCCATACGCGGCCTGTTCGGTGGTGCTGCCTCTCGCGTCGTCGTACCCGGCGCCCGCGTCATCTCCTTTGATGAGACCCTCGCCGAGCAGGGGGTGCTTCTCGCGCTCGCGGCGACAGCCCATCATGCAATCGGCGTCAACGGCACGCCGCCCCAACTCATTGTCGGTCACGGCGTTCTCGGACGGTTGCTGGCACGTCTCGCCGTGGCGCTTGGCGCGAACCCGATCGTGTGGGAGTGCAATCCAGAACGGTCGATCGGTGCTCTCGGCTATGCGGTTGTGCCGCCCGGCGACGATCCCCGGCACGACTATGGAATCATCTGCGACGTAAGCGGCGATCCAACTCTACTCGATACGCTGATCACGCGACTTGCGCCGCGAGGGGAGATCGTCCTCGCGGGGTTCTATTCCGAGCCACTCGCTTTCGCTTTTCCGCCAGCCTTCATGAAGGAAGCGCGGTTGCGCGTCGCTGCCGAATGGCATCCGGCCGACATGGCAGCTGTCAAAAAGCTCGTCGACGAGGGGCGTCTTTCGCTCAGCGATCTCATCACGCACTGCCAACCGGCAACCGAGGCAGACCAAGCCTATCGCACTGCCTTCAACGATCCGTCCTGCCTCAAGATGATCTTGGATTGGAGAGCCTGCGCATGAGCATGTCCTACGAATCCGATGGCGAGGCTCCGGCCTGCAACAAAATCTACGACTTCCTGCGCGACGAGGCGGCGGTCGAGCCTGATCCTGTCCCCACCACGGAGCCAACCAAAGAAACGCAGATCATTGCGATTTATGGCAAGGGCGGTATCGGCAAGAGTTTTACGCTCGCCAACCTCTCTTACATGATGGCCCAGCAGGGCAAGCGCGTGCTCCTCATCGGCTGCGATCCCAAGAGCGATACGACGTCGCTTCTGTTCGGCGGACGCGCCTGCCCGACGATCATCGAAACCTCGTCAAAGAAGAAGCTGGCCGGCGAGGACGTAAAGATCGGCGACGTCTGTTTCAAACGCGACGGCGTGTTTGCCATGGAGCTCGGCGGGCCGGAAGTGGGACGGGGCTGCGGTGGCCGCGGAATCATCCACGGCTTCGAGCTCCTGGAGAAGCTCGGCTTCCACGACTGGGGCTTCGATTTCGTCTTGCTCGACTTCCTCGGTGATGTGGTGTGCGGCGGCTTCGGCCTCCCGATCGCGCGCGACATGTGTCAAAAGGTTATCGTGGTCGCCTCCAACGACCTGCAATCTCTCTACGTTGCCAATAATGTCTGCTCCGCGGTCGAATATTTCCGCAAGCTCGGCGGCAATGTCGGCGTAGCCGGGATGGTCATCAACAAGGATGACGGCACGGGCGAGGCGAAAGCCTTCTGCGACAACGCGGGGATCCCCGTGTTGGCGGCGATCCCTGCGCACGAGGATATCCGGCGCAAGAGCGCCAACTACGAGATCATCGGCACGCCGAGCAATCAATGGGGGCCCCTGTTCGAGGAGCTCGCCCTGAATGTCGCCGAGGCGCCGCCGGTCAGGCCCGTCCCGCTCGACCAGGACGGCTTGCTCGGATTGTTCAAGGGAGAGGCAGTCGGGCGCGGCGTCAAGCTCGACCCGGCGACTGCTGAGGATATGTGCGGCGGCGCGATCGTCGAGAAGACGTCGCTTGAAGTCATCTACGAGAGGGTGTGAGGCGGGAAGGACGACCGACGGCATGAGCGCGTTGAAACGAGATCTGGGCGAGCAGACAGGCGAGAGTGCCGAGGTGCTCTACGACGACGTTCGCTCCGCGCCCATGCAGAACGACGGCGCGAGAGAGCCGCCCGAGTCGACGCCCGCCGTCAACGCGGGCGCCGTGAAGGACGACGGTATGGGCTGTCATGCCGGGGCCGACGAGATGCGCCGCGCGGCGAGATCCGCCGGCAAAAGCGAGACGCTGGATCGCTACGCTGCCGACTATCCTGTGGGCCCCCACGACCAACCCCAAAGCATGTGCCCCGCGTTCGGCTCGCTCCGCGTGGGGCTGCGGATGCGGCGCACGGCAACCGTGCTCTCCGGGTCCGCCTGCTGCGTCTACGGCCTTACGTTCACCTCCCATTTCTATGGGGCACGCCGTTCGGTAGGCTACGTACCGTTCAACTCCGAGACCCTCGTGACCGGCAAGTTGTTCGAGGACATCAAGGAAGCCGTTCACGACCTCGCCGATCCCGAGCTCTACGACGCCGTCGTCATCATCAATCTTTGCGTGCCGACAGCCTCGGGAGTGCCGCTCAGGCTTCTTCCAAACGTCATCGATGGGGTGCGTATCATCGGCATCGACGTACCAGGTTTCGGCGTGCCGACTCACGCGGAAGCAAAGGATGTTCTGGCAGGCGCGATGCTTCGCTTCGCGCGGACCGAGGCGGAGCAGGGGCCCGTTCTGGCTCCGCGTGGCGGCAAGGCCGAAAAGCCTGCTGTGACACTTGTGGGCGAAATGTTCCCCGCCGATCCGATCGGCATCGGCCGGCTGCTTGAGCCTCTCGGGCTCGGGGCGGGTCCTGTCGTGCCGACGCGCGAATGGCGCGAACTTTATGCCGCGCTCGATTGTGCAGCAGTCGCCGCGATCCATCCCTTCTACACCGCCTCGTTCCGCGAGTTCGAGGCGGCGGGCCGCAGCATCGTAGGCTCCGCCCCTGTCGGTTATGACGGCACAGCGGCGTGGCTCGATGCCATAGGCGATGCCTGCGGCGTCGCTCGCGACACGGTTGATCGCGCAAAGAATGATGTCCTTCCGGCGATAAAGGGCGCGCTCGGCGCCATGCCGATCCAAGGGAGTATTACCGTGTCGGGCTACGAGGGGTCCGAGCTGCTGGTTGCACGCCTGCTCATCGAGAGTGGGGCAGAAGTACGCTACGTCGGGACGGCCTGTCCGCGCACGCGTTGGTCGGATCCTGACAGGGAATGGCTTGAGGCCAAGGGCGTGCACGTCACGTATCGCGCTTCGCTCGAGAAGGATCTCGCGGCGGTTGAGGAATTCAAGCCCGACCTCGCCATCGGCACGACGCCGGTCGTGCAGAAGGCGAAGCAGATGGCGATCCCGGCACTCTACTTCACCAATCTGATTTCGGCGCGTCCCCTCATGGGCCCGGCGGGCGCGGGTTCGCTCGCGCAAGTCATCAACGCCGCCCTTCAGGCCAAGCCGCGCTTCGACGAGATGAAGGAGTTCTTCGACGGCGTCGGCGAAGGCCATGCCGCCGGAATTTGGGAGGATGTGCCTCAGGACAATCCTCAGTTTCGAGCCGAGTACAAGCGCCGCCTCGACAAAGAGGCGAAGAAGCGCAAGTCCGAGGAGATGGTGTAATGCTGGTCCTCGACCACGATCGTGCCGGCGGCTATTGGGGCTCGGTCTACGTGTTCACCGCCATCAAAGGCCTCCAAGTCATCATCGATGGGCCAGTAGGCTGCGAGAACCTGCCAGTGACGTCGGTGCTCCATTACACCGACGCACTGCCCCCGCACGAACTGCCCATCGTGGTGACTGGGCTCGCCGAGGAGGAACTCGGACAAACCGGCACCGAGGGCGCCATGCGCCGCGCCCACAGGACGCTCGATCCCGAGCTGCCTGCAGTGGTGGTGACCGGCTCGATCGCCGAAATGATCGGCGGCGGCGTGACACCTGAAGGCACCAATATCCAGCGATTCCTTCCGCGCACCATCGATGAGGATCAATGGCAATCGGCGGACCGCGCTCTTTCCTGGCTATGGACGCAATACGGCCGTAAGAAGATTCCGGCCCGGAAAAAGCGTAAAGAATGGGAGAAGCCGCGGGTCAATATCATCGGCCCGATCTACGGCACCTTCAACACGCCCTCGGACCTCGCCGAAATCAGGCGATTGGTCGAGGGGGTCGGCTGTGAGGTGAACATGGTGTTCCCCTTAGGCAGCCATCTCGCCGACGTGCCGCGGCTCGTCGATGCCGACGTGAACATTTGCATGTATCGCGAGTTCGGCCGGCTGCTGTGCGAAGCGCTGGAGCGGCCGTACCTCCAGGCCCCGATCGGTCTCCACTCCACGACCAAGTTCTTACGCGTACTTGGCGGACTCGTTGGAATCGACCCCGAGCCGTTCATCGAGCGCGAGAAGCACACGACCGTCAAGCCGCTCTGGGATCTGTGGCGTTCCGTGACCCAGGATTTCTTCGGCACGGCGAGCTTCGCCATCGTGGCCAACGAGACGTATACGCGCGGCGTTCGGAATTTCCTCGAGACGGAACTCGGCTTGCCGTGCACCTTCTCGTTCGCGCGCCGCGCGGGCGTGAAGCCAGACAACCAGACAATTCGCAAGGATGTCGCTGCTAAGACGCCGCTCATTCTGTTCGGTAGCTACAACGAGCGCATGTATTTGTCGGAGATCGGATCGCGTGCGATCTACATCCCCGCGTCGTTCCCAGGCTCGATCATCCGGCGTCATACCGGTACGCCGTTCATGGGCTATGCCGGTGCCACTTACCTCCTACAAGAAGTTTGCAACGCGCTGTTTGACGCGCTGTTCCAGATTCTTCCGCTTGGCACAGAACTGGACCAAGTCGAGGCGACACATGCGCGCTTGCATGAGGAGCTTCCTTGGGATGAGGGGGCCAAGAAGGCTCTCGACGAGCTTTTAGAATCTCAGCCGGTGCTGATCCGCATTTCTGCAGCGAAGCGTCTGCGCGACGCGGCCGAGCGTGCTACTCGCCGCGCCGGAGAGGAGCGGGTGACTGCTGTGCGCGTCGGCCAGGCACGCGCATCGGTCAGGGAGGGCCAAGCGGCGTGATGACCCCCCGGCCCTCCCCGCTTCCCCATTCCAGCGCTCCTGGGCTCGCGGCGACACGCTCGTCTCGAGCTCCAGAGCTGGACGAAGAGGTCTGTAGTGGAGGTGAAAAGAAGCCATGAGCATTCAAATGACCTTAGCCCGCCGAGGAGAGCCGGAGCCCATGCATTTCCGGCTCCTCTATGGGATCTGCTTCAGCATTTTTCTGATTGCCGCCGTCATCCAGAGATCTTTGCCGTGGACTTGGTTTGCTCGTCGCGACGACGCTGTTTTGCGCCCGTCGGTAGTCGAACAGGCCCGAAACGCAGCGAGCATATGCGCGACATACGCATTCATGGTTTAGGCGAAAGCATTCGCTCGGATTGGCCGAGCGTAATGGCCGTGGCTTCATCACGGTAATCCCGGCCGCGGGGGATGCGCGGTAACGAGTGGAAGGCCAGTATAGGGAGAGAACCATATGGCAGTTGAAAGAACCAGCTCACTTTCGGGATTGACCGAAAATGAGGCCAAAGAATTCCACAGCATATTTATGACCAGCTTCATCATCTTTACGGTCATCGCAATCATCGCGCACATCCTCGTCTGGATGTGGCGTCCATGGTTGCCGGGCCCGAAGGGGTACGCGGCACTCGATGGAGTGATGGGAGCGGCCAGCCACCTCATTTCACTGGTGGCATAAGGAGGAATCGACATGTGGAGAATGTGGCTGCTTTTCGATCCGCGGCGGACGCTGATCGCACTGTTCACCTTCCTGTTCGCGCTGGCGTTGCTGATCCATTTCATTTTGCTCAGCACCGACCGGTTCAACTGGCTGGAAGGCCCAGGTGCTCATGCCAATGCCGCGTCGCAAGCTGCGCCGAACCCGTAGGTGAGGCGATCTCGGGGCGAGTGGCGAGCGCCGGCTGAAAGCTGATGCTCGCCACTCCCCAAAAATAAGGCGCGACAGGCGAAGTCTGCCCGGTTGGGAGGATTACGGAATGGCAATGCTCAGTTTCGAGAGGAAGTACCGCGTTCGAGGCGGGACTTTGATTGGCGGAGATTTGTTCGACTTCTGGGTGGGGCCTTTCTATGTCGGCTTCTTCGGCGTCACGACGATCTTCTTCACCATCCTCGGCGTCTCTCTTATCTTATACGGCGCGTCGCAGGGGCCGACCTGGAACGTTTGGCAGATAAATATTGCGCCGCCGGATCTCAAATACGGATTGGCGCTCGCACCGCTGATGGAAGGAGGCCTTTGGCAGATCATTACGGTCTGTGCGCTCGGCGCATTCGTGTCTTGGGCACTCAGACAGGTGGAGATCGCGCGCAAGCTCGGCATGGGCTATCACGTGCCTTTCGCCTTCAGCTTCGCCATTCTTGCCTACTTCACGTTGGTGGTGATCCGTCCGCTTCTTCTCGGGGCTTGGGGGAACGGCTTCCCTTACGGCATCATGAGTCATCTCGATTGGGTGTCCAATGTCGGCTATCAATACCTGCATTTCCATTACAACCCCGCGCACATGATCGCGGTGAGTTTCTTCTTCACCAACGCGCTTGCACTCGCGCTGCACGGAGGGCTCGTTCTGTCGGCAACCAACCCGAAGAAGGGCGAGACGGTGAAGACAGCCGAGCACGAAAACACGTTCTTCCGCGACACGATTGGCTACTCGATCGGTACGCTCGGTATCCATCGGCTCGGTCTGTTTCTCGCCATCAGCGCTGCCTTCTGGAGTGCTGTCTGCATCGTCATCAGTGGACCCTTCTGGACTCGCGGTTGGCCTGAATGGTGGAACTGGTGGCTCAACTTGCCAATTTGGCACTAGGCCGGGGGAAACGAGATGGCCACATATCAAAATATTTTCACGCAAGTCCAGGTGCGCGGCGCGGCGCCGGACGAGGGCGTAGCCCTACCAATAGGATCCCTCCCGCGCCTCGGCCCGGGCCGATTCCACTATTGGCTCGGCAAGATTGGCGACGCGCAAATCGGTCCGCTCTATCTTGGCTGGCTAGGGATCGCGTCCCTGGTATGCGGCTTCATCGCGATCGAGATCATCGGACTCAACATGTGGGCGTCGGTGAACTGGGATCCCATTCAGTTCGTGCGCCAGTTACCGTGGCTCGCGCTCGAGCCGCCGGCGCCAGCCTACGGCACTGAGATCTTCCCTCCCCTAAAAGAAGGTGGCTGGTGGTTGATGGCCGGCTTTTTCCTCACCACGGCGATCTTTCTGTGGTGGGCGCGCATGTATCGGCGGGCACGGGCACTGGGGATGGGAACACACGTGGCCTGGGCGTTCGCTTCGGCGATCTGGCTTTATCTGGTACTCGGCTTCATCAGGCCGTTGCTGATGGGGAGCTGGGCCGAAGCCGTCCCGTTCGGCATCTTTCCGCACCTGGATTGGACGGCAGCCTTCTCGATCCGGTACGGCAATCTCTTCTACAACCCGTTCCACATGCTCTCGATCGCCTTCCTCTACGGATCGGCGGTCCTCTTCGCCATGCACGGCGCAACCGTGCTGGCGGCAACCCGCTACGGCGCGGAGCGTGAGATCGAGCAGGTGTTGGACCGCGGCACCGCGTTTGAGCGGGGCGCCCTGTTCTGGCGGTGGACCATGGGATTCAACGCGACGGCGGAATCGATCCACCGCTGGGCGTGGTGGTTCGCCGTGCTTTGCCCGCTGACGGGCGGCATAGGCATCCTGCTCACTGGCACCGTTGTCGACAATTGGTACTTGTGGGCCGTCAAGCATCACGTCGCTCCCATGTATCCGCACGTGTTCGGAATCGTCACTGACCCAGCACTAGGGGGGACGCGATGAGAGCGTGGCACCCAATAGCAGTCATCGTCGGAGTCCTCGTCGCATACGGGCTCTTCACCAACAACTGGAGTCGGCCCCCGGTCCAGAGCGTGCAGGAGGGCTATCGCGGCCTCGGTATGGTGCAGGTGACCGATCTGCGCCAGTATCTCGCCAATCCCGATGTCGACAAGCTGCCGGCGCCGATTCCGGAGGTGGCCGCGGGCGGACCTGCCGCCGGAGAGCAGTACAAGAACCTGAAGGTGCTGAACGACATCTCGAGCGCCGAGTTCATTCGCCTGATGGCGGCGATCACCGCCTGGGTCTCGCCCCAGCAGGGTTGCGCATATTGCCATGACGGCGCCAATTTCGCCTCGGACGCCAAGTACACCAAGATCGTGGCGCGGCGCATGATCCAGATGACGCGCGACGTCAACCAGAACTGGAAGTCGCATGTGGCAATGACGGGGGTCACCTGCTACACGTGCCATCGCGGCAATCCCGTGCCGATGAACATCTGGTACAGCGAGCCCGGAAACAACACGGTCGCCGGCCAGAATCATCCTTCCGAGGTGGTGGGCTCGACGTCACTGCCGTCAGATCCGTTTTCCGGCTTTTTCGCCAATGCCAAGGATGCCAACAGCATCCGGATCATCGGCAACACGGCACTCCAGGAAGGCAATCGTCATTCCATCAAGCAAGCCGAATACACTTACGGCTTGATGATGACGATCTCGAAGTCGCTCGGCGTGAACTGTGTCTTCTGCCACAATTCCCGATCGTTCTTCGATTGGCAGCAGAGCAGCCCGAAGCGGGCGCTGGCGTGGCACGGCATCCAAATGGTCCGCAACCTAAACATGACTTATCTCGACTCGCTGGCGGGGGTGTTCCCGCCCAATCGGCTCGGGCCGCACGGCCAGCTGCCGCAAATCAGTTGCGCCACTTGCCACCAGGGCGCGCACAAGCCGCTCATGGGCGTGAGCCTGGTGAAGACCTTCCCCGAGCTTCAAGGCGGCGAAGCGGAGAACGTGGCTCCGGCTGATCAAGGTAGCCCGCAATAGCGAAACGGGCGGCGGCAGGATCGCCGCCCGCCAACCCCCAACTCCTGGAAAAGCTGAGCTTCGGCGCTGGCGCCACACGCGAGTGGGGGTTGAGACTTGCGCACGTCTTAATCCGAGTCTCGGTCTCGGCGTCGAGCCCCAGCTCCAGGCGCGATTTGGACTTTGCCTTCTTGAATGAACGGCCAGTGCGCGTTCGGCGTTTCTTGCTGGCACCAGGCAATCAAGTCTGGTCGGCCAATCCCGGTAGCTGCGGCAATGTCCGAGAATTTAGACGCCCTCAAGGGCTTGCATACGGCCCTGATCGACAGCCACGGTGATCAGCATCCGCTCGATCCTGACCGGGTTCGACGAGAGCATCCTGCCGGGATTGACCGACGGCGAGGAGCGCATCGTCGGATACTACGACGATGCTATCGGTGAAAGTCCGTCCGGCAGTCCAACAGAGGTCACGTTGCTCAGGCAGCGCGACATCGTGCGCCACAAGATCGAGGAAATGAAGCGGCAGCGCGATCAGGCGGCGTAGGTCCTCCGCGCTCGGCGAGCCTCACGCGTCTCCAAGATTCCGCAGCCTACTCGGCGGCGAGGCGGACGTA
>CAZHCN010000007.1:0-16600 GCA_964530895.1 uncultured Methyloceanibacter sp.
TTCTCAAGGCGGACGAGGAACGCCGCGAGACGATTCAGGTTTTGCAGGACGCGCAAGCCCGCCGCAACGCCGCCTCGAAAGACATCGGCAAGGCCAAGCAATCGAAGAACGAGGCCGAAGCCAAGCGCCTCATGGACGAGGTTGCCGGCCTCAAGGAGACGATCCAAGAGGGCGAGGACAAGGAGCGCACCCAGGACAAGGCTTTGCACGATCTTCTCGCCGCCATCCCCAATATGCCCGCTGCCGACGTGCCGGTCGGCCCCGACGAGAGCGCCAATGTGGAGCTCCGCAAAGTGGGCACGCCGCCCGCGTTCGACTTCGCGCCGAAGCAGCATTTCGAGATCGGCGAAGCGCTTGGCATGATGGATTTCGAGACCGCGGCCAAGCTGTCCGGCGCACGCTTCGTCGTGCTGAAGGGACCGCTGGCGCGCCTCGAGCGTGCGCTCGCCCAGTTCATGCTCGACCTGCACACGACCGAGCACGGCTACACGGAAGTGAACCCGCCGCTTCTGGTGCGCGACGACACCATGTTCGGCACGGCACAGCTTCCGAAGTTTCGAGAAGACCAATTTGCCGCGGGTGATGGCTATTGGCTCATTCCGACCGCAGAAGTGCCGCTCACAAATCTCGTGCGCGAGGAGATCGTCGACGAGGCCAAACTCCCCATGCGCGTCACGGCAGGGACGCCGTGCTTCCGCGCCGAAGCCGGCGCCGCCGGCAAGGACACCCGCGGCATGATCCGCCAGCATCAGTTCACGAAGGTCGAGCTCGTCTCGGTGACGACGCCCGAGGAGTCCGCGGCCGAGCACGAGCGCATGACGCAATGCGCCGAGACCGTGCTGCAGAAGCTCGGCCTGCCGTACCGCGTCGTGGTCCTGTCCACCGGCGACATGGGCTTCGCCGCGCAGAAGACCTATGACATCGAGGTCTGGCTGCCGGGGCAGGGCACCTACAGAGAGATCTCGTCCTGCTCCAACTGCGGCGACTTCCAGGCCCGCCGCATGAATGCGCGCTACCGTCCCAAGGATTCCAAGGCGACGCAGTTCGTCCACACGCTGAACGGCTCCGGCGTCGCCGTGGGCCGCGCGCTGATCGCCGTGCTGGAGAACTACCAGGAGGCGGACGGCAGCGTACGTGTGCCGGAAGCGCTTCAGTCCTATATGGGCGGTCTCACCAAGATCGCGGCCGCGACGTGACTCAAAATAGGAAGGCGTCGGCGAAAGTGCCGAAGAAGACTCGCAAAATGCGTGTCCTCCTCACCAATGACGACGGCATCGAGGCGCCGGGCCTCGACGTGCTGGAGAAGATCGCCACCGACCTCACCGACGATGTCTGGATCGTGGCGCCGGAGACCGACAATTCGGGCGCCTCGCACTCGCTGACGCTGGCCGAGCCCTTGCGCATGCGCGAGATCGGCAAGCGCCGCTATGCCGTGAAGGGGACGCCCACCGACTGCGTGATCATGGGCGTGCGCTTCCTCCTGAAGGACGCGCCGCCCGACCTCGTGCTGTCCGGCGTCAATCGCGGCCAGAACCTTGCCGACGACGTGAACTATTCCGGCACCGTGGCCGGCGCCATCGAAGGCACGCTGCTCGGCGTTCCCTCCATCGCGCTCAGCCTCGCCGTCGCCAATTACGAGTTCGGCACGCCCATCTGGGAGACGCCCATGCATCACGGCGCCGATCTCCTGCACAAATTGTTGGATGCCGGCTGGCCGGAGGGCATCGTGCTCAACGTCAACTTCCCCGATTGCCCGCCCGACGAGGTCAAGGGCATGGCGGCGACCGTCCAGGGCTTGCGCGACACCGACCTGCTCGACATCGACGATCGCATGGATACCCGCGGCAAGGCCTATTACTGGATCGGCATTACCAAGCGTGGGCCAAATCCGCCCAAGGGCACCGATCTCTGGGCCGTGCGGGCCAACTTCATCTCCGTGACCCCGCTTTGTCTCGACTTCACCGACCGGGCCACGCTGGAGGAACTCGCGACCGTCCTCGGCGAAAAGCGCAAATAGGTCTTAGGCGAGTGGGCTAGAATCGGCTGATACTCCCCCGAAAAGCCGCCTCGCGGGGAGGTGGAACGAATGGCGAGCGCGCAGGACCAAGTCAGCCTCATCATGCAGCTCCGGCGTCGCGGCATCCGCGACACCAAGGTGCTGCGTGCCATCGAGCGCGTCCCCCGCGAGATGTTCGTGGACGAGGCCTTCGCTGGCCACGCCTACCAGGACATCGCGCTCCCCATCGAATGCGGCCAGACCATCTCGCAGCCTTTCGTGGTCGCCTACATGACCGAGAAGCTCGATCTCGATCCGCGCCACAAAGTGCTCGAGATCGGCACGGGCTCCGGCTATCAGGCGGCGGTGCTGTCCTATCTGTGCCGGCGCGTCTACACCGTCGAGCGTTGGCGCGAGCTGCAAAAATCCGCTGAGCAGCGCCTGGCGCAGCTCAAGATCGCCAACGTCACCACCATCATCGGGGACGGCTGGCTCGGCTGGCCGCCCCAAGCGCCGTTCGACCGCGTCATCGTCACCGCCGCGGCGCTCGACGCGCCGGCAGCCCTCCTCGATCAACTGAAGGAGGGCGGGCGCATGATCATCCCGCTCGGCGAGACGCGGGACGCGCAGTCTCTGGTGCAGATCGACAAGACGGAGGAGGGGCTGGTCGAGACGCCGTTGCTTCCGGTGCGTTTCGTGCCCTTGGTGCATGGACGTGTAAAGCGTGACTGACGTGACTGAGGGTGGGGGGGACCTAAGTCTTTGTTGGTTGATTCCTTTTTAGGCAGGTCCGCGAAGAGACTTAATGCCTTGTTTACCGCGCGCGCGCTTTACTCGCCGCAACGGGTTTTACGAGGGGGCCAACGAGGGATGCGCGTGGCGTTCTGGTCGGAGTATGGCCGCGGCGCTTTTAGCGTGATGGCGGCGGCGGGTATCGCTTTGGCCGTTGTCGGCTGCAGCTCCGGCGTCTCGCGCTTCAACTATCCTTCTTTCAACCTCACCGATAACCGTTCGAGCGGCGATGCCGACATGACGACAACCTCGTCGCTGCCGGTGCCGTCGGAGCCGGTCTACAGCACCAAACGCTACAATTATTACGGCGATCCCGCGCAGTCGGGAGGCCAGGTCTCGCGTTCTCCGCTGCCGCCCCCGCAATCGACGGCCGCATATACGCCGGGACAGCCGCACTACTACGGCACCAGGCCCGCCGCAAAGCCGCCGGCGCCGGCGCCTTCGGTTGCGAAGGCATCCGGTCCCCGCATCAAGGTCCAGAGCGGCGATACCTTGTCCAGTCTCTCGCGCCGCTACGATGTGCCCATCGAGCGCATCCAAAGCGCCAACAATCTTCCTGATGCGCACTTACGCGTAGGCCAAGAGCTGATCATGCCCGGCGCTAAGCTGGCCGCGGCGCCCGCGCCGGCGCCGCGCGCGACAGTGGCCTCGGCGAGCCCGGGGCAGGGCGAGACCGTCTATACGGTGCAGGCGGGCGACACGCCTCACAGCATCGCCGAGAAGCTCGGCGCCAATGAGAAAGCCATCCTGGCGCGGAATGACGTCCGCGCCGACGCGCTTCAGATCGGCCAGACGCTCGTCATTCCGGCAGGTACGGCGGCGCCGTCCGTCGCCCAAGCCGAAACGACGCCCTCAGGCGTGCGCAAGGTGAAGACGACGACGATTCCCGCACCGGGTGCCGCGCAGGACACGGCCAAGGCCGCGCCGGACATTACGGGTGGCGAGCCGCAGCGGGTCGCCAGCAACACCCAGCTCCCCAATCCCGATCCGATGACGGGCAATAGTTTCCGCTGGCCGGTTAAAGGCCGCGTCATCTCCGGCTTCGGCACAAAGCCCGATGGCGGCCACAATGACGGCGTCAACATCTCCGTGCCGCAAGGCACTGCGGTGAAGGCGGCGGAGAACGGTGTCGTTGCCTATGCCGGCAATGAGCTCAAAGGCTACGGCAACCTCGTCCTTATCCGCCACGCCAACAACTGGGTGTCGGCCTACGCGAACAACGAGCAGCTTCTGGTCAAGCGCGGCGACAAGGTGCGCCGCGGCGAGATCATCGCCAAGGCCGGCACCACCGGCTCGGTGAGCCAGCCGCAAGTGCATTTCGAACTGCGCAAAGGCTCGCGCCCCGTCGATCCGACGAAATACATGAGCAGCATGGCGGCGCAGGCCGACTAGAGCGTCGCGCCGAGGCGTCCCGCCAAATCCTGAATGAATTGCCACGCCACGCGGCCCGAACGGCTGCCGCGCCCGCGTGCCCATTCGAGCGCTTCCCGCTCCAAGTCCGCCTTGCTTGCGGCGAGCCCGTAATGGTCGGCGTAGCCCCGCACCATGGCGAGGTATTCGTCCTGGCTGCAATTGTGGAAGCCGATCCACAGGCCGAATCGGTCTGACAGCGACAGCTTCTCCTCGACCGCCTCGGACGGGTTGATGGCGGTGGAGCGCTCGTTCTCCACCATCTCCCGCGGCATCAGATGCCGCCGATTCGAGGTGGCGTAGAGCAGGACGTTGGGCGGGCGTCCCTCGATGCCGCCTTCCAGCACGGCTTTGAGCGACTTGTAGGAGGTATCGACCGTCTCGAACGACAGATCGTCGCAGAAGAGGATGAAGCGGTGCTCGGGCGCGTCCCGCAAATGACCGAGGAGCCGGGGGAGGGCGGCGATGTCCTCCCGGTGGATTTCCACCAGCTTGAGGCCGGGAAAGGCCTCGTGGACGGCCTTGACCAGGGAGCTCTTGCCCATGCCGCGGGCCCCCCAGAGGAGCGCATTATTGGCCGGAAAGCCGCGTGCGAAGCGCTCCGTATTGGCCAAAAGCGCGTCCCGGTTGCGGTCGATGCCCTTGAGCAGGGGCAGGGGCACCCGGTTGACCGCAAGGACCGGCAGGAAGCTCTCGGTCTCCGCCTGGAAGACGAACGCCTCGGCGGCGGCGAAATCCGGGGCCTCGGGCCGTATCGGCCCAAGCCGCTCCAGCGCCCGGGCGATCCGCTCCATAAGTCCCGAAAGGGGTTCCTGAAAGTTCATCTTGGCCCCGTTGCAAAGGCGATCTAGCGCAGTATAGTCGCGCCCAATCGCGCGATAAGAGCCTGATCGCAACACAAGCGAGACAAGGCCCAAAACTGGCCGGAAGCGGCCACCCTTAAGCCAAAGTAGGGGACACGAGCAAATGAACGGTTTCGCTTACGCTCAAGCAGGCTCGGGCGGCTTCGAGATGCTGAACAGCCTGCTCGTCCCGACCATCCTGATCATCGGCATCATGTATTTTCTGATGATCCGGCCGCAGCAAAAGCGCATGAAGGAACACAAGGAGATGATCGCCTCGGTCCGCCGCGGCGATACCGTGGTGACCTCCGGCGGCATCCTCGGCAAGGTGACCAAGGTCGATGAGCATGAGCTCCAGGTGGAGATCGCCGACGGCGTGCGCATCAAGGTTTTGCGTTCGACGGTGTCGGAGGTTCGCGGCAAAGGCGAGGGCGGCGCGGCCCAAACCAACACGACAACGGCGTCTTAGAGAATTGGCCTGATCTGGAGTCTCAAACCCGGCAATGATGCATTTCCAAAAATGGAAGCTGATCTTGGTGTTCGGCGTCGTGCTTGCCGGCTTCATCTTCGCGATTCCAAATTTGCTGCCGGCCTCGACGCTGGCGAAGCTTCCGAGCTGGCTCCCGCACGAGCAGGTCAATCTCGGTCTCGACCTCCAGGGCGGCGCGCATCTTCTCTACCAGATCGATGAGAAGGAACTGGTCAACGATTGGCTCGATACGATTCGCGGCGACGTACGCGAGTCGCTGCGTAGCAACCGGATCGGCTACACGGACCTTCTGCAAAACGTAGCCTCGCGCACCGTGTCGGTGCGGATCCGCGAAGCTTCACAAGTCGACAAGGCCTATGACGCGCTGAAGAAGCTCGCCGTGCCGGTCGGCAATCAAGTGTTCGGCGGGTTCTCCGGCTACGACCTCGACGTCGAACGCAACGGCAGCGACGGCATCGCGATCAACATCACCGATGCCGGCCTGAACAATCGCATCAGCGCCGCCATCCAGGCTTCGATCGAGACCATCAGGCGGCGCGTCGACGCCTTCGGCACCACGGAGCCGAGCATCCAGCGCCAGGGGCGCAATCGCATCCTCGTTCAGGTGCCCGGCGTGTCCGACGTGCAGCGGCTCAAGGCCCTGATCGGCGAGACCGGCAAGCTCGAGTTCAAGCTTGTCGATCCCAACGCCAATGCCGCTGAGGTTGCCTCGAGCAAGAAGGTGCCGCCCGGCGACGAACTGGTCTATTCCGACCGCGATCCACCGGTGCCCTACGTGCTCAAGGAGCAAGTCTTGGTGAGCGGCGAGAGTCTCGTCGATGCGCAGCCCGGCTTCGATTCCCGCACCGGCGAGCCGGTGGTTACGTTCCGCTTCGACTCCTCCGGCGCCAAGCGCTTCGGCCGGGTGACCCAAGACAATGTCGGGCTGCCCTTTGCCATCGTGCTTGACAACAAGGTGATCACGGCCCCCGTCATACGCGAGCCGATCCTCGGCGGCACAGGGCAGATCAGCGGAAACTTCACCGTGCAAGAGGCGAATGACCTGGCCATTCTGCTGCGCTCCGGCGCGCTGCCCGCCAAGCTCACGGTCATCGAGGAGCGCACCGTGGGCGCGAGCCTCGGCGCCGACTCGATCGAGTCCGGCAAGAAGGCGGCCATCGCCGGCCTCTTGCTCGTGGTCGCCTTCATGTTCGTCGGCTATGGGCTGTTTGGCCTGTTCGCCAACCTTGCGCTCTTGATCAACGTGGTGCTGATCTTTGCCATCCTGTCGCTCATCGGCGCCACGCTGACGCTTCCTGGCATTGCCGGCATCGTGCTGGTCATCGGTATCGCGGTGGATGCCAACGTGCTTATTAACGAGCGCATTCGCGAGGAGGTGAGGTCCGGCAAGTCGCCCCTTGCCTCGGCCGATTCGGGCTATTCACGTGCTCTCACCACTATCATCGACTCCAACGTGACCACTTTGATCGCGGTGCTGGTGCTGTTCTGGCTCGGCTCCGGTCCGGTGCGCGGCTTCGCCGTGACGCTCACGATCGGTATTCTCACCTCGATGTTCACCGCCGTCACTGTGACGCGCATGATGGTCGCCTATTGGTTGCGCTGGGCGCGGCCGAAAACGCTGCCGCTCTAGGATCAGCCGACATGTTTCATGGCATCACCTTTATTCCTCCGGATACGAAGATCGACTTCGTCGGTCAGCGCGCCATCACGTGGTTCGTGTCGGCGTTCCTAACGGTCGTCCCGCTCATTCTCGTCGCCACGGTCGGCCTCAATATGGGCATCGACTTCCAGGGCGGCACGCTGATCGAGGTCAAGACCAAGCAGAGCCCCGCCGATCTCGCGGCTCTTCGCAGTCAGCTCAACGGGCTCGGCCTCGGCGAAGTTCAGATCCAGGAGTTCGGCGCGCCTGACGAGGTCTTGATCCGCATTGCTTCACAGCCTACGGAAGCCGAGCAGCAGGTCTCCATCGCCAAGGTGAAGGAGTCGCTCGGCGACACGGTCGAATATCGCCGGACCGAGATCGTCGGTCCCACCATCTCGTCCGAGCTGATCGCCGGCGGCACGGTCGCCGTCGTCGTGGCCATGATCGGCATCTTGATTTATGTGTGGTTCCGCTTCGAATGGCAGTTCGCCGTCGCCGCCATCGCTTCCCTGGTCCACGACGTCACGGCCACGATCGGACTCTATTCGCTGCTCCAGCTCGAATTCAACGTCTCGAGCATTGCCGCTATCCTCACCATCATCGGCTACTCGCTCAACGACAAGGTCGTGATCTTCGACCGCATCCGCGAGAACCTGCGCAAGTACCGGCGAATGCCAATGGTCGAGCTGCTCGACCTCTCCATCAACGAGATGCTGTCGCGGGCGGTGCTGACCCACGTGACCACCTTTCTCGCCATGCTACCTTTCCTGTTCTTCGGCGGGGAGACGATCTACGGCTTCGCCGTGGCCATGTGCTTCGGTGTCGTCATCGGTGCCTACTCATCGATCTTCGTGGCTTCGCCCATGCAGCTGATCCTCGGCGTCCGGCGCGACGCATTCAGCGCCAGCGCTGCCGGCGCCAAGAGCCGCACAGGGGCACCGGTCCGCGCGTGAGCGTGGTGAGGTGCGATCTTGGATGATGCCGACCGGCGTGACGAGGTCAGACGCAGCGCCCGCGCTGCCGACCCGGACCGCGCCATCGCCGCCCTGTTTGCACCGCAGGATGCGCGCGCCGATCTTTTCGCTCTCTACGCCTTCAACGCCGAACTGGCCCGTATCGCCGATCAGGTGACCGAGCCGGGCTTGGGCACCATCCGCCTGCAGTGGTGGCGGGAGGCCATCGAGCGCGCCGCGAGCGGCGAGACGGTGGGCCATCCGGTCGCCGACGCCTTCGGCGACGTTCTCGCACGGAGACGATTGTCCCGGGAGCGCATCGCGCGCCTCATCGACGCGCGCACGTTCGATGTGGGCGAGACGGTCATGCCGGATAAGCGCACCCTCGACGCCTACCTGTTCGATACAACGGGTGGCCTGTTTGCCCTCGCGGCCGAGATCGTCGGCGCCGAGGGCGAGAAGCGCGACATGGTCGCTGAGGCGGCCGGCCGCGCCTACGGGCTCGTGCGCGTGATGCGCAGCGTGCCCGGCCTTGCCGCCAAGGGCCGGACCTATCTGCCGGCCGACGACCTAGCCCGCCATGGCATCGCGCTGGAGGCGATCTTCGCAGGGGAGACAAGCCCCGGTCTCGAGGCGTTGCTCGTCGAGATGCGGGACGAGGCGCGGGACGCTTTGCGCGAGGCACGGTTTCATCTCTTCGGTGAGGGCATGACCGGGACCGGCCTCGACGAAAGAGGCCGCACGGCGTTCTTGCCGCTCAGCCTGGTCGAGCCCTATCTCGGCGCGCTGGCCAAGGTCCGGGATCCCTTGCGCGAGATCGCAGAGATCAGCCCGCTCACCCGGCTCTGGCGCATGATAGTCTGGCGCTGAGAGAGACGGCACGGGGAGCCGCGAATGGGCGAGACATCTGCCAGGTCTTGGTGGCGAAACAGGCTTCCGGACCTGAGCGCCGCGGCGACGCGTTTTCCTCTGGCGCTGGTCCTCGCCGGCATCCTCACGGGTTACCAACTCTATTACGATGGCCCCGGGGTCCTCCAAAGCCGGATGCTCGGTGCGCTCGCTGCTTCGTTCCTCTGGGTCGTCGCCGTCGATCTCTACGTGGAGTCGCAACGGCGTCCACTTGCCGTACGCATCGCGCTCTGGCTCGCCGGCATTCTCGTCATTGGGCTTTTGTTCTGGCTCGAGTGGGAGGTCTGGCTCTTTCAGCCGCTCCTTCTTGGTGCGCTTCTGATCCTCGTAGGCCTCGCAGGCCATCTCGGCCGGGCTGAAACCAACGACACCTTCTGGCTGTTCAACCACAAGCTATGGCTCGGTGCGCTGCTCGGCCTCGCCGGTGCCTGCCTGTTCGGAATCGGCCTCTCCATCATTATCAAGACGCTGAATCTCCTGTTCGGTCTCGATCTGTCGTCGAAATGGTACGAACGCATATGGACCGTGAGCTTGGGCTTCGTGGCGCCGGTGAGCGCTCTTGCCTTCGCGCCGCGCAGCTACACCGAGCCCATTACCGCCCGGGAGGAGGGCGAGTTCACGTTCCGCGCCGCCGCCGTGCTGGTGAAGTTCGTGCTGGTGCCGTTGCTGCTTGTCTACACGGCCATCCTCTACGCCTACGCCATCAAGATCGCGCTGGCTTGGGAACTGCCGAAAGGCACCCTCGGCGGCATGGTCGTGGGCTATTTGCTGGTCGGCGCCGCGACGCTTCTCGTCGGCTATCCCACCCGCGATGTGAGCGGCCCCCATGTCCGCTTCTTCTGGCGCTATTGGGTTTGGCTCGCCGCGCTGCCGGTCGTTCTACTCTTCATCGCGGTGTGGCGGCGCATCCACGACTATGGCCTCACCGAGGACCGCTACGTCATGGTGCTCATCGGTGTTTGGGCGCTGATCCTCTGCGGACTCCGTATCATAAAGGGCAAGACCCTGGACCTGAGATTGGTGCCTGGCGTGCTGGCTTTGCTCCTTGCGGCTGCCTCATTCGGGCCCGGCGGTGCCAGCGGATTTTCGGTCATGAGCCAGAAGGCTGAGCTCGCCGAGATTCTCACGGCGAAAGGAATGCTGGCCGGCGGCAAGTTCGTGCCAAGCAGCGCCGAAACCCCGCTCGGCCACGATGGGGCGCGCGCGCGGGACATCCAATATTACCTCAACACGCACCACGCGCTGGAGCTGATCGCACCGTGGTTCGAAGGTCAGCCCGACGATCCCTTTGCCCCGGGCGAGACGCCGGATGAGACGACGCGCAAACTGCTTCTGGCCTTCGGCCTCCGCCCCGATCTCAGAAATGCGACAGGCGTCGTTTATTTCACCCATTATTCCGATGTGCCCGCGAGTATCGCCCCTGGCAAGGACGCGAGGGTCATCGGTCCTATCGTCTTCCAGTCCATCGGCCCGAATCCCGGACCGATCCCGCCGCAGACCGTGACCGTGGAAGGGCTCGGCGACGTGCGGCTTGGGCTTGCCGAGAACGTGCTCTCGGTCAGCGTGGCGAACGGCGACCGCGTGGACTTCAACATCATCGACGCGGTGAAGGAGATCTATCGGCGCGGGTGGCCCAAGACCGAGGACCACAGACCGCTGGTGCTCACGGCGTCCGGCCAGGGTCTTAGCGGCACGGCAGTGATCGACAACATGAACGGCGCCTACAAGGATCCGGACTTCAGCCTCTCGCTGTTGCGCTTCTGGCTGGTGCTGAGCCAGACGAACTGATCTATTCGGCGGCGACGGACGTAGGTGCGGAAAGCCAGTTCTCGAGGTCGGTGAGCGCACGGGCGGCCATCGCCCGTTTGCGCGCGAAGGACTTACCACTTTTGGGGCCTTTGCCGCGGGGCTGGCGCGGCACGCTGATCGGCGGGAACAGGCCGAAATTCACGTTCATGGGTTGGAAGCTGCGCGCGGCCCCATCGCCCTCGGCACTCAGATGCCCGCCGGTGATATGGGCGAGGAGGGCGCCGAGCGCGGTGGTCGGCGGCGGCGGCGAGACGCTCAACCCCTGCCGCTCGGCGGCGGCGAAGCGCCCGGCAAGCAATCCGATCGCCGCCGACTCTACATAGCCCTCGACGCCTGTGATCTGGCCTGCGAACCGGAGGCGCGGGTCGGCTTTAAGGCGCAGGCTCGCATCGAGCAGCTTCGGGCTGTTGAGAAAGGTGTTGCGGTGCAATCCACCAAGCCGCGCGAACTCGGCCCGATCGAGCCCGGGGATCATGCGGAACACGCGCACCTGCTCGCCGTGGCGGAGCTTGGTCTGGAAGCCGACCATGTTCCACAAGCTGCCGAGTGCGTTGTCCTGGCGAAGCTGCACGACCGCATGTGGCTTGACGCCCGGACGATGCGGGTCGGACAGGCCGACCGGTTTCATCGGACCGTAGCGCAGCGTGTCGCGCCCGCGCTCCGCCATGACTTCGATCGGCAGGCAACCTTCGAAATAGGGTGTGGATTCGAAGTCCTTGAAGGCCGTCTTCTCGGCGGAAAGCAACGCGTCGATGAAGGCGTCGTACTGATCCTTGTCGAGAGGACAGTTGATGTAGTCGGCGCCGCTGCCGCCGGGGCCGGCTTTGTCGTAGCGCGACTGGCGCCAGCACACATCCATGTCGATGGACTCGAAATGAACGATCGGCGCGATCGCATCGAAGAAGGCAAGCTCCGCCTCGCCGGTCAGCGACTGGATGGCGCGGGCTAAAGCAGATGAGGTGAGGGGGCCGGTCGCCACGACGACACTGTTCCAGTCGGCCGGCGGCAATCCGGCGATCTCGCCGCGGTTGATCTCGATCAGGGGATGCGCGGCGAGCGCCGCCGTCACGGCGCCCGCGAAGCCTTCGCGGTCGACGGCAAGCGCGCCGCCCGCCGGGAGCTTGTTGGTTTCGGCCGCTGCCATGATCAGCGAGCTGGCGCGGCGCATCTCCTCGTGCAGCAGACCAACGGCGTTGGTCTCCCACTCGTCGGAGCGGAACGAATTGGAGCAGACGAGCTCTGCGAGCGCGTCGGTCTTATGCGCCTCGGTCTGCTGGACCGGGCGCATCTCGTGGAGTGCGACCGGCACGCCGTGTTGCGCGAGTTGCCAAGCCGCTTCGCTCCCGGCGAGACCGCCCCCGATGATGTGGACCCTATCGGTCATGGCCGTACCTAGGCCCGCAAGCCCCTGGGTTTCAAGCAGAACACCCCACGAAAGACGTTGGATAAGTGGCTAATTGCTGGGCAAAAGACTAATCCTTGTTCAGCCTAGAACCACTTTGGGCTATAGTTGCAACCGGAAGCCGAATCGATCTGGCTATTACAGGCTTCCGTACTGAGCCGGTGGATTGCCGGCAGACGGCGGATCCGCCCGCTCTCTTTTTCGCAAAAAAAGGGGGGTGAGATGTCCGCAAATACTGCTCTTGCAATCAGCGTTGGAGTTCTTGGCGCCATCGCCACGTGGCTGTTCCTTGGGCCGCTTGGCGGAATGCTCGCGATTTGGGCCGCTTTCATTGCCTGGGGTTGCTTCTTCCACTGCGGTGGTAAGGAGACCGGCCTGCAGTCGGCAATCCTCGGCAATATCGCTGGGGCCATCGTGGCTGGGATTACCCTTTGGATCGCGACCCAGACGGGCGTTGCCGACAAGATCAGCCTGCCGGTTTGGGCTGGCATCTGCGTCGGCGTCGGCGTCGCCGTGATGGTGCTCCTCGGCAATATCCCGATTTTCGCGTCCATCCCGGCGCAGGTCTATGGCTTCGCCTCCGTCGTCGCCCTGACACTGATGGGGGACGGTGCCGGCAACCTAACCGCCATGTCCATGGAGAACCCCGTCATCGTGATCATTATTTCCATGATCGTAGGCGCCATCTTCGGCTGGGTGTCCGAGAAGGTCGCCGGCATGTTGGCCGGGGCCGGGCACGGCGCCCACGCGAAGGCTTAAGACCGCAAGGCGGCCATAAGGCTCCGGGTACCCCTAGGCCCGGAGTTTGCATGGCTCCCAAACGGCGTGGCCTCCCAACGGGTCACGCCGTTTATTCTTTCCGGTGAAGCTCTGGGCAACCCTGTTTTCGGGAGCGGCTTGCGCCGCCCCTGATAGATCGGCAATGTGCGGCCTTCCTCGTGGTCCCGCGTGTTTATCGGAGGACGTTCAAAAGCCATGCCCTCCGTCGATGTTGTATGGAAAGGCAACTGCCGCGATCCCCAGATCCGCTATCGCCTGCTGGGGTATCTGCATCGCCTTGCCCGCTTGAGCGAGAGCTATCTCCGCCGGGGCGAGCGGCCGTTCTTGGCCCTGGTGGGCGAGCAGCACGTGCCGCCGCCGCGCGCCAATATCGAGATCATCGATGAGACGGTCTCCGGCCCGATCCTGATTTCGAGCTTCATTGGACCTCATCCCGAGACGCTCGTTACCCGGGCACGCGAGGCGGGGCTCACCGTGATCGAACCGGAAGGCGAGGGGCCGCACCTGATCGCGCTGGGCGAGGTCCGCCTGCGCGGGCTCGACTTCAAGCTGTTCGATCCGCGCGGCCTCTATCCCGATACCGACCGCATGAGCTTCGTGTTCCTCGAATGCCCGGAATATCATTTCCTCGACGGTCGTCTCGTGCAGATCGCCGAGACGGACGGCGCCATCTATCTGTCTAGCCCTGGAATCCACCTCCACTCCTATTTGGAGGACTGGACCGACTGCTTGTTCGCCTGGATCCGGTTCTTCTTGGTCGGCGATTTCTGGTGGCAACGCCACGAAGAGTTGCAAGGCTACGGCGACTATCGAAGTGTATTCGAAGAACTCCAGACGACACGCGGCAGCGAGACGGCGGAAGCCGCCACGTTCGACGCTGTCCTCTCGACCTTCTCCCAGCATGCCGAGCATTGGATCGGCGAAGTGCGCGGTCTGGCCAAGGCCGAGAAGGCCTGACTGCGAGGCGCCGTTAGCCGCGCAATTCCTGTCGAAGTCCTTCAACCAGGTGCTGCCGGACTCGATTCGCGGCCTCAGCCTTGGTGACCGCGCCGTCGTTGTTGGCATAGAGCCCCTGTTGGCCTTGTAAGGTGCCTGAGGGTTCACGAACAGGACGTAGGAAGCCGGCTTGGCAACGGCCCTCGGCCAGAGAATGGCCATATAGAGATCATCCAGGTCCCTAAGCTTCCCGCGATAGGGCGAGAAATAGGCCTCGACGTAATCGAGCTGCTTGACCGCGGTCATCTTCCGAAGCTTCGCCGTCGTCGTTCCCAGGGACTTCGCGGTGGATGGCATGAATTGGATAAGGCCGGTCGCGCCACTTCCTGGATTGACGATATCGGCGCGGAACGTTCTTGCCGATTCGAACGCCATCGCCGCCATGAGGTGGTTTGGATCGATGCCGAGCTTAGCCGAAATGGCGATAACCTTCTCCTTGAAGGCCCTGTCGACCTTCTTGCCCCAGGCGAGCTCGATGGCTGAGAGCGTAGGTGCGTCGAAGGTCGACTGCAAATCGGCAACGGCGGCAACGGTCAGGTTCCAGTCGGAGTCGTCATCGTACTTGTCCTTCTTGGGAAGCACGGAAATGTGGATGTGCTTTGTGTGCGGGTTGACGCCACCGTAGGCGCGCCATTTCCATGGATTCACCACCGAGCTGCAAATCTTCCTGTTCCAGATGATGTACTTTACGCGGTTGTCCCGAGAAGCCACGATGGAGTCAGCGATCATCTGCGCGTCGCAGCCGTTCTTTGGGTCGTGCGTGATATCGCGCGCCGTGACCACGCCTGTGGTGCCGTCGAGGACCCAGGGGTTGTGATCGGAGTCCCGCGTCTGGTGGGACGCGTCACCGATCGACCCGTCACTCGATTTCTTTCTATCCGGCGCCATTCGATTGACTTGCTCAAGGAGGCGGTCCAGCGACTTTGCCACCCGCCACCGTCTGATATCTCGCGTCAGCACCGCAGTTCCACGCGGCGCCGGTCGTGCGGCTTCGTCGTCGTTCCGGTTCGGAGTGACTTCGTTCTGAAAGAGGTTTCTGATGATGTGAATGAAAGGTCCCTTTGGGCTAGGGGACCTGCCCTTCTTCTTTTTGCGTCGCGCTCTTGGTGGCATCGCAATTTCCTCCCTTCGCACATCCCATAAGAGATGACAGACAGGCAGAATAAGCGTGCAACTTTACGAAATGCAACCTATACGAGTATACGAGCTTGAGGGCTAGATCGAAGGCCAAGGATTATTGCTAATCGCGGCCGAAGGCTTTGCGGAGTTCGTCCTTGGCCTTCTCCAGCCGCGCATGGTCTTCCTCGGACAAATTCTTGCCGGCGCGGTTGATGTAGAACACCAGCATGGACATGGCCGAACGGAATGGATCGGCTTTGCGGCGCTTGCTCGCTTCCGCCGAGCGTTTCAGGGACGCTGCGATGTCCTTCGGGTCCTCGAGCGTGAACACACCCTTCTCAAGGTCGAGCGCATCCGAGTGCTCCGTCACGTCTTGCGACCAGCGCTTCTTCGAGGTCTTGGTCTTCGTCGCCATGAGCGGCTCCGGATCCTGCAGGGCCTACGGCAACAATTCTCAGCCGAAAGCGAAGTTCCGCTAGAAGCGACCCTCGTCCGGGATGTTGAGCCGTGTGCCGCAGGCTTTGCAATAGACCGCGTCCACCTCGTGGCGCTGAAGGCCGCATTCCGGGCAGGGGAAGCGGACCTTGTGTGGCCTGAGCAGCGTTTGGAGGAGCCGCAAGAACAGGGTCACGCCGAAGATCATGATGACCACGGCGGTGAGACGACCAAGTTCGCCGTGAAGGGTGATGTCGCCGAAGCCGGTCGTGGTGAGCGCTGTCACCGTGAAATAGAGCGCATCGACGTAGTTTGCGATGTCCGGATTCCGCCAGTGCTGCGTCTCGTAGACGAAGCCCGTCATGATGAACAGAAACACGCCAAGATTGATGACGGCGGTGATGGTCTCCTCGTTGCGGCGGAAGAAACTGCTGTCGGTGCGGAGTCGCGCGACCAGCTGATAGGTGTGCAGGAGCCGAAGCGTGCGTAAGATTCGCAAGAAGCCGAGGCCTTCGCCGACGATCGGGGCAAGGAAGGAGAAGATCGCCACCATGTCGGCCCACGTCGCCGGATGGGCGAACTCGCGGAGAGGGTGCGGGCTCACCCAGATGCGGGCGCAGAAGTCGGCGAGGATGACAATGCCGAAGACCATGTCGAGCCATTCGACCCACGGTCCGCGCGGCGCGAACGAGGTGCCGACAATGAACAGAATCGTCAGGATGTCGAAGGCCAGCAGCCCGAAACGGAAGCGGTGCGCCGCATGGCTCCGGCCGTTGTAGAGGTCTCGCAGCCGCTCTCGAAAATACCTCGCCTTGACCGCAATCTTGTTCCGTTCGGCGGATTTGCTTGTCTTTGTCGGCGTTGATTTTGTCTTCGCGGCTGTCATGCGTCTTCTTTGCCTGATGCGATAGCAGTATTGTGGGCGCCGCCAAGGGAGGGAACAGAATGGCGAAACTTACGCTCTATCACGCGGCTCCGTCGCGCTCGTCCATCGTGCGCTGGATGCTGGAGGAACTCGGCGAGCC
>CAZHCN010000007.1:16700-33398 GCA_964530895.1 uncultured Methyloceanibacter sp.
CGGCTCCGTCGCGCTCGTCCATCGTGCGCTGGATGCTGGAGGAACTCGGCGAGCCTGCTGAGCTTGGCCAAGGGTGAGCAACTCGCACCGGACTACTTGGCGATCAACCCCATGGGCAAGGTGCCGGCCCTCAAGCATGGGGACGCGATCATCACCGAGGGCGCCGCCATCTGCACCTATCTCGCGGACGAGTTCCCGCAAGCCAAGCTCAACGTTCCGGTCGGCGACGCCCGCCGTGGAGCCTACCTGAAATGGCTGTTCTTCGCACCCGGCTGCATCGAGCCCGCCATGATCGACCGCGCCTATCCGCGCCAGGAGCAGCCCCGGCGGGGCACGCTCGGATACGGCGACTTCGACACGGTCATGGAGGTGACCGCCAAGGCGGTCGAACCCGGGCCGTATCTTATGGGCGAACAGTTCACGGCCGCCGACGTCGTCCTCGGTGCCACGCTGCGCTGGGGATTGATGTTCAAGCTCCTGCCGGAGCGCCCCGAGTTCGTCGCCTATGTGGGACGTCTTGAAAAGCGGCCGGCGCTACAGCGGAGCACCGCCCTGGACCAGGAGCTCATGGCGGCCTCCTAAGTCGATCGGGCGCATGATGGGGCTTGACGGCCCGGGTGCAAGACGAAGACGCCGCGGATCGCGGAGAAGAGGGCGCGATGTTGACGATCATCTCCGGCGGGCAAACCGGTGTCGACCGCGCCGCGCTCGATGCCGCCGCCGCCCTTGGCATCCCCTATCGCGGCTGGTGCCCGAAGGGCGGCTGGGCCGAGGATTTGCCAATGCCGCCCGGCGTGCGTGCGCTCTATCCCGATTTGCGCGAGACGCCGGAACGCACGCCCGACCAGCGCACCGAATGGAACGTGCGCGACGCCGACCGGCTCATGGTGCTGACGGATGGAGAGGGGCTTTCCGTCTCGAAGGGCACGGCGCTAGCGTTCCGCTGGGCGGGGAGCCTCGGCAAGCCTCACATCGTCATCGACCTCGACGTCCCCGATGCGCTCGCGCAAGCCCGCGCCTTTCTCGAGGAGCGGGAAGGGGGCATGCTTTGTATCGCGGGTCCCCGCGAAAGCGAGGCACCCGGACTCTATGCCAAGGCGCGGGCATTTCTCGCTGCGCTGCTCGCGCCCTAGGGACCTTGCGGAGCTTTGGCCCCCACTTTGGCTTGCCAGGTCGCCCCGTTGATCGCATCGAGCACGAACGCATGCGGGACGCCTGCATGCGTCTCATCGGGCGGGGGCAAGGTGATGGTCGCCCGCGCGCCGGTCTGCCCGCTGAACCCGATCTTCTCGGTCTTGAAGTGCGAGGCCCAGGCATAGGAATACACGTTGCGGATGGCCGATGCCGGCAAGGCGGCGAGCGTCTTGCCGTTCCATTCGGCAACGGTCGCACCGCTATCATCGACCAGCCGCGCGGCGATGACATAGGCGGCACCTGTATCGGGCCCCGCATCCACATAGGCGTCGAAGGTTACCGCACCGTCTGCCGCGACGGTCACATCGGAGAGCGCGATGTCGTGGCTATGGAAACTGACCCGGGCATGCTGCGGGGACACCACCGCGCGGAACAGAATGTGGTAGCTGCCGACAGTGAACACGACGGCACAGGCCGCGAGGAATAGGGCCGCGGCCCTGACGGTGGCGGCCGGGAGCGGCCCGCTGAACACCCAATTCGCCCAGCCGTTGCGGTCCGCCCATGCGGTGCGTCCGATAAGGCTGTCGAGCGCCCAGGTCCCGCCGCCCGCGAGAAACACCGCGCTGCTCATCGCCACGCCGGACACGGCCATCGTCCATTCATCGAGGCACGTGGAGCCCATCCATCCGAAGATCAGCATGAGCGAGATATTGAGGCCGATGCTGACGAAGGCGGCAAGACGGGTGGCCAGGCCGAAGATCAAACAGAGACCGACGGCAAGCTCGGCGATCGTCCAGATCCACACCGAGGCGATGATCAGATCCGGATATTGCAGCGTCCATTCAAGCGGGCTTTGGATCCATAACGTGCCGGGCAACGCGTGGGTGAGCTTGTTGGCGACGAATTTGGCGGACTCGAAGTCAAGCTTTACCGGGATATCGACGCCGTTTAGCTCATGAAAATTGTAGAAGAGCCGCCGGCTCGCGCCGCCCCAAAAGATAAAGCCCTGGACGAACCGCGTGCCGAGCAGAACGAGCGCCAAAAGGGAGAAACAGGAAGCCGGCCAAAGCGCCGACCGGTCGACCGTGTTTGCCTCAGCCATGCTTGCCTCCCCAAGGTGAGCCGTCGGTTCGAATGTAGCGTAATGCGGCCCCGGCCGTCGTTACGCCCTTTGCTTAGGTCGGGATATCGCGAGCATGTGGCACGACCACTGCGAACATGTCGCCGAGCGCCGAGAGGCTCGCATCCTGCAGTTGGTCGGCCGGCATGTCCTTGCCAGTCGCCGGATTGGGGATTGCGCGCGTCGCCGTCGCGCCAGCGACGACCGTATTGGCATAGCCGTGGTTGAATGAGGCGCGCGTGGTCGAGTTGACGCACATATGGGTCATGAAGCCCACATAGATGACGTTCTTCACGCCGAGGCCCTTGAGGACCGTATCGAGCTCGGTCTGCTCGAAGGCCGAGGGCAACGTCTTGACGATGACCGGCTCTCCCGCGATAGGCGCCACCGTATCGGCGATCTGGCCGATGGGCGCATCCACGTCGTACGGCGTGCCGGCTCCGCCATCGTGCATGATGTGGATTACCGGACGTCCCGCTTCACGGAATCGCTTGAGCAGGGCCGCCGCTTCCTGAAGCGCCGGCTCGACGCCGACGAGTTGCATAATGCCTTCGCGATAGGTCTGCTGGCAGTCGATGAGCACGAGCGCGCTCTCCGAAACGGGCGCGGGGTTGGGGTC
The DNA here is from genome assembly GCA_964530895.1 of uncultured Methyloceanibacter sp. Taxonomy (GTDB): domain Bacteria; phylum Pseudomonadota; class Alphaproteobacteria; order Rhizobiales; family Methyloligellaceae; genus Methyloceanibacter. The sequence continues at coordinate 19,574 of CAZHCN010000007.1, forward strand.
CATGCCGGTCAGTGTGCGGAGTGTGGGGCTGGCCATGCGTTTCCTCCTGAGTTCCCTGCGGTCGTTTGCGTACAGTCTAGCGCAAACGGTGCTTACCGGGCGAAGGGGTGCGTGCAGGGCCCACTTGGCGTAGCCTGAGCGGCCGGCCACGCCCGGCCGGGGCTTTATTCTGCGGAATTGGGAGGAGGAGCCCATGACACGCAAAGAGACGCTGAAGCCACTTTGGGCCGGGGCGATGCTTGCCATCCTATCCTCAATGCAAGCCACGCCGGCCGGCGCCATGGGGTCCTGGGTCCAGGGCGAAGAGGCCGATAACTGTGCCAATGGCGACGGCGCCTTCGACAAGGCCTCCTTCGTCATCGCCACCGAGCCCACGGCTGGCGAACGCGTCGAAAGCGGCTTTGAAGCAAAAGGCTGCTCGCGCACGTTCGAGAGCGACGTTCAGTGGAAGCTGATCGGCCGCGACGGATCGGTGCTCGCCAGCGGCAATACTCAAGGCGGCGGGGTCGATGGGCCCGGCGCCTTCTCCTTCACCGTGCCCTACACTGTGGACGCGCGGCAGATCGGACATCTCGAGGTGTTCGAGGAGGACGTCTCCGACGGCGAAGGCTTCCCGCCGGGTCGCACGATCGTGCCGCTCGTATTGAAACCCTAAAGCGCGCCTCAGGAGGCTCCATGACGAAGCCGGTTCTCGTGATCCAGAACGACGCCAAGGAGGGCGCGGGGCAGCTCGCGACCTTGATCGCCGAGCGCGGGCTCAAGCAGGACACGGTGTTCGGCTACGACACGGATTACGATCGACTCCGGGCCGGCGACTACAGTGCCCTCGTCGTGCTGGGCGGCGCCCAAAGCGCCTATGAGACGGAGGAATATCCCTATCTCGCGCGCGAGATCGCGTTGTGCCGGGATTTCGCGCAAGCGGGCAAGCCGATTGCCGGGTTTTGTCTCGGGGCGCAGATCCTTGCCCGCGCGTTCGGCGGCGAGGTCGTGCCGGGGCCTGAGAAGGAGATCGGCTGGTACGAACTCACCTTGACCGACGCGGCCGCGGACGACCCCCTCCTGCAAGCGCATCCGAAGACGCTGCTCTCCTATCACTTCCACGGCGATCGCATCGAGGAGGTCCCAGGCGCCGTCAATCTGGCCTCGTCCGAGATGACCGCCTGTCAGCTCTTCCGCTACGGCACGGCTGCCTACGGCTTCCAGTATCACGCCGAGGTCGATCAGCCTCTGGTGGAGGTGATGTGCCGCAACAATGCCGACTACATGGCCTCGAACGGCTTCAATGCCGAGGCCATCATCGCCGAGAGCCGGGGCCACCTTCCGGCCTTCGCGATGGCGTGCAAAGGCATCCTCAACCGCTGGCTGGACCTCGTTTCCTAAGCCCCCGCCGCAAAGGCAGGGAGGGGCGCCGGGCGCCGACTCATGCTAGATTGCGGCCGCTCAACAAGGGGAGGGAAACATGCTGACAGCGCTCATCATCGCGCTTGTGGTCGGGGCAATCGCCGGCTGGCTCGCTGGCCTCGTCGTGCAAGGAACCGGCTTCGGCCTTGTCGGCGACATCGTCGTCGGAATTATCGGCGCCCTGATCGCGGGCTTCCTATTTCCTTATTTCGGTCTCGCGCTCACCCTCGGTGGCGGCGTTCTCGGCGCGATCATCATGGCCTTTGTGGGCGCCGTAATCTTACTCGTCATCGTGAAGGTGATTAAGGGCATCGCCTAAACGCAAGTCACCCTAAACGCAAGTCACGGTGGCGCGGGCGCCTGATGCGCCTGCGCAACCGTGTTGCGGCGCTCTAGAATCCGAACAAGGCGCGGGCGAAGTCGTTGAACGCGTCGTTCTGCCGTCCCCGGCGGAACCTCGGTCGCTCGTCGCTCTGGACGGCGACCTCCTCGACACTCCCCGGCAAGTCGTACGGCACGGCTCTGCCGGTCAGGGCCGCGATCATCCTTGCGTCATGCCCGTAGAGATCCCGGTACGTGGACAGCGTGCCGTCGTCGTTCACCCGCGCTGTGAAATAGGTGATGTACACCGGGATGTGGTGCCGCAACGTGATATGGTTGTCGTCGACGCCGTTCATGGCCGAGTCCACCCGCGCGGCCGTCCAATTCTGGTCGTGGCCGAGTAGAATAGTCGCCATTTGGTCGGGATACTGCACGCGCATGCAACCATGGCTCTCCGCGCGAATGGTCTTGGCAAACAGGTTCTTCTGCGTCGTGTCGTGCATGTATACGTCATGCTTGTTGGGGAACCGGAACTTCACCAGGCCCAGAACATTGGTCGGACCCGGCGGCTGGTAGAGCTCGTATCTGCGGATGTCGGTGCGACCCCAATCGATCGAGTCGGGATCGATGTCGCGCCCATTGACCCCGCGGATGTGCAGGTTATGACGCCGCAACACCGACGTATCCCATCCGCCGCCGAAGAAGCCGCCGCCCTGGTAGAGATAAGGTGCGATTTCTTCCGTCTTGATGGAATTCGGCACATACCAGTTCGGGCGGAAGACGATCTCCTCCATCTCGTCGGAGAACACCGGCGTCTGCTTGTCGGGTTTGCCTACGACCACGCGCGTCTCGTGGACGACCTTGCCGTCTTCGACGATGCGTAGCTTGAACTCTGGAATGTTGACCGTGACGTAGAACGGTCCGAGATCGCGCGGCAGCCAGCGCCAGCGCTCCATGTTGACGATGAGCAAGTCGATCTTGCCGCGATTATCGGTGTGTATGGGTGCCGATTGACCGTTCAGCATACGCCGTGTGCCGGGTCCGACCATGCCGTCAGGCGTGCCACCGTGCGCAAGTTGGAACTGTCGCACTGCCGCGAGCACGTCTTGGTCGTATAGGTTCGCGTTGGCGCCCGCCGGAACGCTGAGGCGGGCACGCACCAGCGCCACTTGCGGATCCTCGACGCCGAGCTTGAGCAGCGGACCATCGGGGATGACGACGACATCTGGCTGCTTAGGGGTTTCAGGTTCCTTGCCGCCGCGCGCCTCGATGAGAAGCTGGCGTAGCGCTTCGAATTGCGGGTTGTCGGGCTGGAAGCTGCGCAGATAAGCGGCCGCGTCCGAGCGAAAGGCGAAAGAGCCCAGCACCTCTGAAGGGTTGGGCAGGACGAGGGTTGGGTCGAGGTTCTCACTTAGTTGCTGCGGGTTGAGGCGGCCGCCGCGCGCGTCATTGGCATAACTGAGCACGGCGCGGCTGATTTTGATCTCGGCGTTGGCGAGCCAGTCGGTTGCGTCAGGATCCCCGCTGTTGAAGCCGCTTGCATTGGGCAGGCTGTAGTCGCTGGCGCGAAGTCCGTAATCGTCCGCCTTGGCGATCTCGCCCATGACGGCCTTGCCGCGCGCGTTCACTCCGTTCTCGTCGACCCAGAGGAGTGATTGATCGGGTACCGAGTAATACTCGGCGAGCGCCACCTGCCTTTCCGTGCCTGACTCGGCCTTGGCCGAGAGCCGGCCCTGGATCTCGATCCGGACAGCTTCTTTCTGAGTGATCAACTCTGCCGGCCCATCCGGCTCGGCCGCAAACGCTGGCAGGCTGAAGGACGCCGCTGCGATGAGGGCCAAGGCGATTGGCTTCATAATTCTTCCCCCTGGGCGCGCGAGGCTCTCAAGGCCTTCAGGTGTCCTTCCGACTACCCGGAAAAACCGATTTAAATTTGGCGGTTCACTATGGCGATTATGCGCCCAGAGGGATGATCAGGCCACCCCATTTGGCCCGGTTTTGACAGGGGTGAGGGCCGCTCGTGCGCATCTAACGGAGCAATCGCGAGCCGGGGAAACCTTACAAGTTAAGGTTGAAGCAATTTGCCGCAGCTTTTTCCCCGAGTGACCACGGTTTCGTCACAACCTGATCTCGCCCTAGCCAGATTTCCCCAGCATTAGCCCCGCCTCCGTGTGTCTACCGCGGTTAGGCTTAACAACAGTGAGGAATATCGATGGGGTTCTGGGGGAGCGTGAGTCTACGTACGTGCGTGCTTGTCTTGGGTGTTCTTGTACTGTTGCAGTCCGCTCGGGCGGAAGACGTTGGCACTCAGCCTGAGACGTCTGAGACTTCGGCCACCGTATCGGCGAGCCTCGAGGGGATCGCATTGGCGGCCCAGGAAGTTGCGGCACAAAGCGCCTCGTCGGATGGCGGCGCCCAGTGGTCCGAGAACGAGGCGCGGTGCCTCGCCGAGGGCATGTATTTCGAGGCGCGTGGCGAATCGGTGCGCGGCCAGCTCGCCGTAGGCCGGGTCATCATGAACCGGGTCGCGAGCGACACTTATCCCAACACGATCTGCGGAGTCGTCTATCAGAACGACGACAAACCGAATCGGTGCCAGTTCTCCTTCGCCTGCGATGGCAAGGAGGACGTCATCACCGAGGCTGCCAAATGGCAGGAGATCGAAGGCTATGCCGCGTGGCTCTTGGCCAACCACCCCAAGCCGGGCGAAGAGTCCCAGCTCCTGGCTTCGCTCGGTGGATCGACCCACTACCACGCCGACTATGTGAACCCACGCTGGGCAAAGGTCCTCACGCTCACCGTCCGGATTGGCCGCCATCTCTTCTATTCCGATCCGGCGGCCTAGGCCTTCCGTTTCGTGCCTCGGGGTCGGCCCACGCGCCGGCTCCCGATAACCCCCTTGTAATCGGCGGCGCCAGCCATATGTCTTAGGATGGTTCGCCAAGCCTTTTCACGGGGAAAGCAATGTCGAAGTGGCTCTTGATCCTGGTGATGCCTCTCGCGCTTGCCGGCTGCGTGACGGAGCAGGCACCGACCCTTCCCATGACCCTCGGCCCAAGCGACACCGCGAAGGCCACCTGCTTGACCTACGGCGACGCCCCCACCTTCGGCGATTGTAAAGGCGAGGGCGCAACCTCCATCTCTCCAGAGTAGATTGACCGGCGCGATCTCGCCGGGGTTCCGTTGCGACTGCTACCCGCTACGGCGAAGCCTCCAGCCCCGGATTGCCCGACACGTCGAACACCGTGAGGCGATCGGCGAGGCCTTCCGGAACAGGGCCGGTTAGCTGGTTATCATCGAGGCGCAGAACCTGAAGCGACGCGGCCTCGGTAAGGCTGTCGGGGATGGATCCCGAGAGCTGATTTTTATTGAGCCGGAGGTCGGTCAGCTTGCCGAGCTTGCCAATGTCGTTCGGGATAGAGCCGGAAAGCATGTTGTCCGCAAGCAGGAGCGAATGAAGATTTGCGGCGCCGCTGAGCGTCCCGGGAAGGGGGCCGCTCAGCCGGTTGTTGTGGAGGAACACCTGCTCGAGGCTTGGCTGGAGAAACAGCTGCTCCGGCAGCGCTCCTGTAATCTCGTTGTCTTCGCCCCTGAAGATCTTCAGCTTCGGCGTGTTCCAGGTCGTCGGCAACGGGCCGGACAAATTATTCGCATGGACGTCGAGATATTCGAGCTCGGGCAGCTGCGCGACGGCGTTGGGAATTTGTCCGGTGAGCTTGTTGCCTTTGATCCAAAGATTCTTCAGCGCACGGCACGCGCCAAGCGCTTCCGGGAGGTGGCCCGAGATCTTGTTGAAGGAAAGGTGCAGCGTGTGCAGCCGCTCCAGTTCGCAGATCGCGGGCGAGAGTTCCCCCACGAGATTGTTGTCGTAGATCGTCAGGCGAACGACGCGTCCCTCCGAGTCCGTTTCCACGCCGTGCCATTCACCCACCGGCCGGTCGCTTCCCCAAAAATCACGCTGAATCCAATCGGGACCGCCGAGTGCCTCGTAAAAGGTGATCAGCGCATCCCGCTCGCGGGCGCGCACGTCCGGGTCCGTGGGCTCCGGGAGGGACGTTGCGGCCGCTTCCCCGGCGGGGGGGTCGGCGGCTTGCGCCGGGAGTGCAAGCCCGAAGAGGAAGAGCCAGGTCGAGAGCAGGGCGGACGCAGAGAGCCTCAGCACGTTTCCGTCTCCTTTCGTCAGGTCCCAGTGTAAGGGAAGTGTGGCGCCGGGGAATAAGCCCACGTCCTGGCAATCTCCGGCACTCAGCCTATGGGCTCTGTTGCCGGCGCCGACACGTGAGGCTAGGAACGGGCGCCATGGCTGAGCCGACCCCAAGGCCAACACCTTCGATCCCGCGGCGGCCCCGCGTGAACTGCTTGGCATAGGCGAAGAGTGATAGAGTCCGCCATGTTTAGCGACAAGCTCGATCGGCGCCGGAAGATCCATCGCTGGGCGGTCGTGGTGGCCGCCACGCTGCTCGCCGCTGGCATCGCCGTCATCGCCATCGTGGCCGTCGAGGCCTTCGATATGCTCGCGGCCGCCGAAGCCGACCGCGGCCCGGTGATCCTCGGCGTGGCGATCGCCTTCGCCGGGCTGCTCGTTCTGTGCCTCCTCGCTTATGCGGCGGTCCGGATCTACGCCCGGGTCACCACCCGCTGACAGGCTAGGCCACCGATACTCTCTCTGGTGCCCGGGCTTCTCTCCGCCTAAGATATGGGCATAAGGCAACCGAGGGGGGAAACCGGGATGGATCTCACAAGTCTTCTCGTGCAAGTCGTATCCGGTGCGGTTGGCGGCGGCGCGGCGGGCACGGCGGCCAAGCAATATTCGCTGGGCACGATCGGCAACGTGATCGCCGGCGCGATCGGCGGCGGCATTGCCGGCCAGCTCATCGGCACGTTCGCCGGGCAAATGATCGAGGGGTGGGTCGGCGACATTGCCGGCGGCGCCGTCGGCGGCATCATCCTCACGCTCATCGCCGGCGTCATCAAGAACATGATGGCGAAATAGCCCGCCTCATCGCTTCGCCGCGAAGTCCGCGCGCTAGCCTTTGCCGAGGAGCGCCTCGCGCTCTTTGAGCAGCGCGTCGAGCTTCGCCTGCTGATCGGCGATGCGCTGCGAGGCGCGCTCCTCGTCCGCCGCGCCGGAAAAGGCTGCCGCCTGCTCGATCAATTCGCGGAGATTGTCCTCAACGATCTGGATGCGCCTGTCGATGTCTTCGAGCGATGCGGAATTGGCCATTGGCACCTCTTGGGGTTTGCCTGGGGGGTTGGTCCTCGAGCGCCGGACTTTACCCAAATTCCGCCCCCGGCCGGAAGGGGAGACGTCGGTCCGCCCCCCTCGGCCCGCGGCCCTCATCTCAAGAAACGCCAGGCCAAAAGCGCCCCAATTGGCGCGAAATGGCAAGCTCTCCCTGTGGGAGTTCTATATAGGAGTCGGCGCCATCTCGGCTGATCGATACAAAAACCTTCGGGGAGTAAAGACATGAGAGCAGCTTTCTTAATCGCCGGCCTGGTGGGAATGATCCCCGCCGGCGCGCTTGCCAGCGAGTACCCGGTCACGCCGGAGGAGGAGCAGTACTGCGACGTCGACTATCGGCAGTATTGCAACCAGGACGGCCTCGGCAGCCAGCTCCTGGCGCTGTGCATGAAGCAGCACGGCAAGGAGCTCTCGCCGGAGTGCATCAAGGCGCTCGAGGACGCAGGCGAGGTCACCCCGGACGAGAAGGCCGAGCTCAAGAAGATCGACGAGTAGGCGCGGGCCTGACGAGCGGCGGCGCATGATTCCGTTAACGTGTTTCGGGCAGGCTTTGCGCGTGCAGGACAACGCAAACGCTTGAGGCCTCCCATGACCGGCAACAGAATGCGCGCCGTCGCGCTCACCGCCGCTTTCGCCATGCTCTGTTTCGCCGCGCCGGCGAGCGCGTCCCCCTATGACGGCAGCTGGAAGATGCAGCTGGTGACGACCGACGGCCATTGCGGCGTGATCAACATCGACATGGCCGTCACCGGCGGCCACATCACCGCGACGGGCGGACGCTTCGTGTCGCACAGGATCGTCCTGGCCGGACGCATCTGGGGCGGCGGCACGACCAAGATCAACGGCGTGGCGGGCCCCCGCCAGGCGCAAGGGGTCGGACGCTTCACGCCCGCAAAGGGCAGCGGCAAGTGGAACGGCACCGGGCCGTCCGGCGTCTGCTCCGGCTATTGGGTCGCCGGCCGCGGCTAGGCGCATCGTCATCGCCGCCCGGTAAAAGCGCGGCGCCAGGCGCGATAGGCGCGCAGCTCTTGCGCCGTCTCGATCTGGCTTTCCAGCGTGGCGAAGTCCGGCCGCGCGCGCCGCTCATCCTCGAACGCCTCGTACCACGCGACCATACGGCCGGCGCAGGCGCGCACGTCGCCCCGGCAGGCCTTGGCGCGCCGGCAGGCCGGATCGGCGCAGAGACACCACAGGCAGATCCGGTCCGCGGCGAAGCGCAAGCTCCGCTCCCGCTCCAAGCTTCTGTTCTCGGCGGCGGTGGGCTTCAGGCCAAACTCCTTTCCTTTGCGAAGGGACATGACGGCGCACGCGCAAGAATGCATCCCGCCGGGTTCGATCCCGCGAGGTGAGGGGGGATGGCGCGCCGAAAGACGCAAAGCCGATGGCTCCGTATCCGTCGCCGGACACGGCGGGCGCCTCACGGCGCGCCACATGCGCTCAAGCAGCCCAGAGGGCGGTAGCGCATGCTATTTGCGGCGTCTTGCCGGCGGCGGGCCCCGCTTCAATCCCGGACCGTCTGTCCGGAATCTTCCAGCCAGCTTCTGGCGGGGGCTCCTAGTGGCCCCGGGGGGTGGCTCCGCCGCCGCCCGAGTGCCCGGCTGCGAGACCGGACCCGCGGGCGCCGCACCCCGTCCCGCTCATCGCAACGCCTCGCGAGAACGCCCTTAAGAGGACGAGGTGAGGGGATGATACCGCCGGTCCGAGCGGCGGGGACAATTCGGTCACTTCGCCGGCACGGGGCAGCTCAAATCGCCTTCCTGGCAGGCGAGATAGGCGTTGAAATCCGCGATGCGCGCTTTCGTCAGGCGCTCGAGGCATTCGGCGTAGATCGTCGGATAGATCGTGCCCCGGGACACGCCCGAGGCCGCGAAGGCGCATTCGCCGTCGCGAAAGGGAAGCCACGCGCGCTGCGCCGCGACGAACAGCTTCGTCGTCTCCGCGTCCCCGGCGAGGCGCTGCTTGATCTGTTTGTAGAGCACGTTCAGCTCCGCGTCGGCCGCATCGAAGGCCTTGCCGGCGCACTCGTTCATGGCCGCCTGGTTGGCGGCGTCCGAGCAGTCCGCCGCGCGGGTAGGGGACGCGAAAGCAAGCACGGCGAGAGCGAGCAACAGCAAATGGCGCATGGGAACCTCCTGCCCGCGTTGTACCCCGTCACCCCGGGCTTGTCCCGGGGGTCCAACACCCTGCGCCCTTGTCATCGCCCGGCTTGACCGGGCGATCCAGTAACCCCTGCCGTGCGCAATCACGAAGACCAGTGATTACTGGATGCCCGCTTTCGCGGGCATGACAAATGACGAGATGGGGCACCTGCACTGGGTCGTCTACTTGTCATGTGTGCCGGAGGCGGGAAAGCAGCGCGAAGCAAGGGTGCGCTCATGCTATAGGTGAGCCGCCACGACGCGAGGAGGCTTAAGGCAATGTCACACGACCAGCACGAAGCATTGGTCCGCAATTATCTCGACGAAGTGTTCAACCGCCACGATCTGTCACGGCTCGACCAATACCTCGCCGAGGATCTCGCCTCGCATTGGCTCGGCGACCGGACGCTGCACGGCCTAGGCGAATGGCGGGAGGGCATGGCCTCCTTCTTCGCCGCCTTTCCCGACGCGGCCTACACGCTCGACGACATTTTCTTCGCCGGCGACAAGGGCGTGTGGCGCGGGACCTGGCGCGCGACGCAATCAGGCGCCTGGGAAGGCATCGCGCCGACGGGGCGCAAGGCGACCTGGACCGTCATGATCATGGGCAGGTTCGCGGGCGACAAGCTCGCCGAGGACTGGATCGAATACGACCGCTACAACCTCTTCCGCCAGCTCGGGGCCGTGTGACGGGGGGATTTGCGCATGCCTCAAGGCGCCGTCGCGCCGCGCCGCTCCTCCTGCCGCTGCGACGATCCTCATGCCGAGGAGGGCCGAAGGCGCGGGCTGATCCCGCGAAGCTCCTCATGCCGAGGAGGGCCGAAGGCCCGTCTCGAAGCATGAGGCCCATGCCGTGTTGGTCCCGCGGCTCTTGTCGGCGAGACGGTCCTGAGAGCCGGCACCTGCAATGGTTCGTCTAGTTCCCGTTTGTGCCGGAGGCGGGTAAGGTCGGGGGCGAGATCATCCCCTCCATCCGCCCGAATTGGAGATGGCGAGAGTCGATGCCCGAACCGGTGCACAGCGTCCGCAACAGTCTGATCGACAAGGAGCGCAGCTTCTCGCTCGGCGCGGATGCGCTTCATTGGCGCGACGCGGCCGGCGAGGGGCGCATGCCCTATGCCGAGGTGCGCGACATGCGCCTGATCGGCTACACCGCACTCATCGGCGAGGCGCTGCAATGCACCTTGCGCGACAGGAACGGCGGCAAGGTCAAGATCCGCTCCGCGCATTATCGCAGCCTGGGCAATTTCGAGGACCGCACGGCCACCTATGCGCCGTTCGTCGCGGGCCTGGCGAAGCGCATCGCCGCGCAAGCGCCGGACGCGAAATTCATCGCCGGCAGCACCGCGCTGTGGATCGTCTGGCTGGTGCTGGGCGTGCTGTGCGCCATCGTCGTGGGGTTGTTGATCCTCAGCCTGTTCGACGGCGTGCCCCCGGCGGCGCCGGCGATCATGGCCGTCGTTATCTGCATCGCCGCCGTGCCGATCGCCGTCCACCGCATCCGCAGCGACCGCGCGCGCCGCTTCGATCCGGACACGCCGCCGCAAGACCTGCTCGGTGTAGGCTGATCCCGCGAAGCGCCTCATGCCGAGGAGGGCCGAAGGCCCGTCTCGAAGCATGAGGCCTACACCCTTCGAGACACGCGCGTTCCGCGCGCCCTTGAGGCGTGAGGATTGCGGGCATGCCGTGTTGGTCCCGCGGCTCTTGTCGGCGAGACGGTCCGGCAAGCCGGCACCTGCAATGGTTCGTCTACTTCCCGTTTGTGCCGGAGGCCGGCAAGGTCTCGGGCGAGCTGATCACCTCCGTCCGCCCGATTTAGGGGCTCATCCCGAGAGGGCGACGGTCTACAGAGCGCGCCCCTAGTCCGGACTCGATGCCGTTTTTGTCATGGAGATTTGCAACGGAACTCGTCCAGCTTTTCCACAAGGGTCTGAATGTCGGCCGGGACCTCCTCTCTCTTGAAGCGAGTGACTATGAACAAGGGGGTGAGGCTTATTCCGTATGTGTCCTGGAGATGGGCGTTTAGCAGCGCGAGCACTCGCTTGCCCGGGACAATGGCTAGTCGGCTCGATAGGTCTTTCCAGGCTTCATCGAATTTCTTGACGGCTTCCGTCGTTAATGTGGTTTCGTCGACGCCCCGGGTGATCACCTTTTGGCCTTCGACATAGTGAGAGATGTATTGGCCGAGCACCTCTTGCCTGATTGAATTCGTAATTTTTCGCAAGGACTCTTGAACATCCTCACTCAGGTCTAAATTTTTTCCCGTTCGTTCATTCTGCTCAAAAAGTCGTGTCCTAATGGCCCTTTCAAGAGGCGCTGCCTCAAGCAGATAGTTCTCGATCTCCTTTCGATCATGGATATGGGTGAAGGACATCGTACCGCTTAGAGAGGTCTCTAACTCCTGAACCTGAGCTCGGGTTCTGTAATCGCGGTCGAGAACTACAGCTTTAAGGACCGAGGTGCCTAGAGTCAGCTCTATGCCTTTTGAATACTCCGCTATCCTAGCTGGATTGAATCCTTCGACAGGGATCACGGCAGAGTCGGCTCGCGTGGCCACTTCATTTCGCCCCAGCTTGCGGGCAAATGCCCCCAATATTTGGAAGTCCTTTCCTTCGACAAATAAGGCCCTTCGAGCCTTCGCGAGTTGGGTAAGCGTCGGGTTGAGATTCGAACCAAGGAGCTCGAAGAGTTCCTGCAATCCCTTGGGATCCATAATCCGTTTCGCAGTACGCGCCTTCTTATTTACGATAAGAAGGTCTCCGGGCTCTGCTTCAGTGATGATCTCCGTTGAGTGAGTGGCGATCAGGATATCAGGGCCAAGATCGTAGAGGTGCTTAGAAGCTGCCGTTGAAGGTCAGAGTGCAGATAGATGTCTGGCTCATCTATGATGAGCAGAGAGTCATCCTTTGCACCGATCACGTACGTGAGCATCTGGCACCAGACCTGAAAGCCAAACCCGGCCCAATAGATTTCTCGCGCGTATCGTTCCTCGGGACAAAACATCCTAAGTAGGGGCTTATTTCCTCCAAGCTCAGGCTCTGGCGGCTCTATGTCCATTCCAGGCCAGGTCTGTTGAATGAGCTGTCGAAACTCATCAAAATGGTCGGGGAAGTGATACCAGATATTCCGAAAGTTTCTTGATGCACGATGGGTCAGAAGCGCCAGTCGTGCCGCTTCTGGCTTGTACAATTGTTCGTCATGTTCTACGGGGCCGAGAATTGGCACGAAGCCAATGGTCGCAGGAAAGCTGCTTTTGAAGGTCGCAGGAGTGCGGACAGGACGTCCCTTAGCGTTGCAGACGAGGTAACAGACGCCAACTTCGGGGAATACTAGTTGCAATTCACTCCCATCGGACAATCCGAAGGTGATCATCGCAGGGTCTGTCTCGTCGTAGTTCGTGAATACGTTCTCGGTTGAGATGGGGAGGTTTTCTAAAACAATCCGATATCCAACATCAGCAGTGTCCCCAATGCGTATGGGTTCGGGCTTTCGCGCGCGTGCTCGGCGCATCCCCTCGGCCAATATGCGAAACGCGCCCAGGATTGTGGATTTGCCGGAATTGTTCGGGCCGACAAGGACATTGAAACGGCTCAGCTGAATAGAAAACTTCTTCAGCGCCTTGTAATTGTGAAACCGAGCCGACGTGAAATGCTGAATCGCAGGCAATTTTCCTTTTGCCCTCCGCTCTAGTGCGTGAGCACAGAACTTACGCGTCGTGAGCTAGGCCCGCCACCCTAGGTAGCAGCCTTAGAGGGCAAATCTAGTTGGGGCTTCTGACTGTCTCGCCGCCTCTCTGATCTACAAGGCGAGAAAAGCCGAAAACAATTTCGACACCCATCGTCTTAAACTCTGGAGGATGCCCCTTTTTTCGCCGAGCTGCTCGCTCTGTTCTATGGGCCAGTCTTCAGGCCAATGAAGCAGAGTGGCACCAGGTGCAGGGAGGATTGGTCTGCTTTCAAAGTCGGGTCGGAGAGTGGTGATTTGGTTGCCCAAAATCCATGGCAGGTCGTCGAGATAGAACTGGCAAGGCTGCTTTTTGGGTTCGTAGCGGTAGCGGAGTTGTTCGAATGCTTGGCTACCTTTGTCGATGGCAGTAGGAAGATCACGTGCAATTGGAACGCCCATGACCTTTTCCATGTTGTTCCATACAGCGGCTCGATCCTTTGCATACTCGTCCCAAAGCTGTTCGATGCGCTGCCTGCTGTCGGCGCTGATCTTCGCATAAAGCGAACCCAAATGATGGCCGCGGGGGATACCTCCGGTCTCAATGCAAACAATGCATTTCAACAGAAGCTCGATGGAAAACGCCGAGAGGACGGCGCATGGTGCGGCGGCATCCAGCACTTCCTCGCGAGGGAAATGGCGATAGATGAGTTCGTTAGCATGGAAAAATCTGTGCCCCTGAACAAAAATGTCGAAGGGATCAATCTTCCGCTTCGCTGTGGGCAAACTGGCGACTCTTACTATGGGCGGAGCAGGTTCACGCAACATCCCTACTCAGCCGCCTCAGCCTTAGCAGGGCGCTTGCCTGAATGTGCCGCGCTGCCGCCGCGCCGGTCGAGCAGCTGCTTGAGGTACTGGCCGGTATAGCTCGCCGGCTGCTTGGCCACGTCCTCGGGCGTGCCTGTCGCCACCACCTTGCCGCCTTCGTCGCCGCCTTCGGGCCCCAGATCGATGATCCAGTCCGCGGTCTTGATCACTTCGAGATTGTGCTCGATGACGA
>CAZHCN010000008.1:0-33298 GCA_964530895.1 uncultured Methyloceanibacter sp.
ATGGCCACGGCAATAGCCGCCCCGCCACGCAGCCGCAACGAGTTCGCGCAGCACGGCATTATCGTGCTTGTCCCCCTTTCCGCAGCCAATGAGTCCATGCCCCGCTACGGGTGGTAGTTTCAGGTCCGCCCGCCCGCACTATAACCCGAGTCTTGGGCCGTGACGCTGGTCTTAGACGTACCCCAGATGGCTTTTGCGCGCCTCTCTCCACAGGGAGCTGGCAGTGCCTATTTTCCGGCAAATTCTGAGAATTGCGCCGTTGAAGACAAAGGGGCATACCCTTACCCAGTCATGCCGATTTGGAGTCGGCTTCGATATGCGTCCCTGCGGGGCTCCCATGACCATGCTGTTCAAGAAGTTCCCGGCCGCAGCCCTGATCGACGGGGAATGGCTCAGTTCGGCCAAGACCTTCCCTGTGCTCGACCCGGCGACAGGCGGGGAGATCGCGACGGTTCCGGACCTCGGCGCGGCGGACGCCGCCCGCGCCATCGAGGCGGCGGACCGCGCGTTGCCCGCCTGGTCCGCCAAGACGGCCAAAGAGCGGGCGGCCATCCTTAAGCGCTGGTTCGATCTCATCACCGCCGAGACCGACAGCCTCGCGCAACTCATGACAATGGAGCAGGGCAAGCCGCTCGCCGAAGCGCGCGGCGAGGTCGCCTACGGCGCCGCGTTTATCGAGTGGTTCGCCGAGGAGGGCAAACGGGCTTACGGGCGCACCATCCCGACGACGGTCGCCTCCAAGCGCTACATCACCATCAAGCAGCCGATCGGCGTGGTCGCGGCCATCACCCCATGGAATTTCCCGATCGCCATGATCACCCGGAAGGCGGCGCCGGCGCTCGCCTCGGGGTGCACGATCGTGATCAAGCCCGCGGCCGAGACGCCGCTCTGTGCACTGGCCATCGCCAAGCTTGCGCTCGATGCCGGCGTGCCGCCCGGCGTGCTCAACATCGTGACGTCCACGGATGCACCGGCCATCGGCAAGGTCTTTTGCGACGATCCGCGCGTGCGCAAACTGTCCTTCACCGGCTCGACGGAGGTCGGCAAGATCCTTTACAGGCAGTGCGCCGATACGGTGAAAAAGCTCACGCTGGAGCTCGGCGGCAATGCGCCGATCGTGGTGTTCGACGACGCGGACCTCGACCTCGCCGTCGCGGGCACCCTGGCCTCCAAATATCGCAATGCCGGCCAGACCTGTGTGTGCGCGAACCGCATCCTCGTGCAGTCGGGCATCTACGACCGCTTCGCCGACGCGCTCGTCGAGGCGGTGAAGAAACTGAGGGTGGGTCCCGGTCTCAAGGCCGGATCGGAGATCGGTCCGTTGATCAGCAGCGAGGCCATCGACAAGGTCGAGACGCTCGTCGCGGACGCCGTCAAGAAGGGCGCCGAGGTTCTGACCGGCGGCGGAATCGATAAGGCCGGTCCGCTGTTCTACCGTCCTTCCGTCGTCGGCAATGTCGGTCCGGACATGGGGATTGCGCGCGAGGAGATCTTCGGTCCCGTCGCGAGCCTGGTTCGGTTCGACACCGAGGACGAGGCGATCGCCATCGCCAACGATACCCCGTTCGGTCTTGCCGCCTATCTCTTCAGCGAGACTTTGAGCCGCGCCTGGCGTGTGGCGGAGAAGCTGGATGCGGGCATGGTCGGCGTGAACGAGGGCATCTTCTCGAACGAGGCCGTCCCGTTCGGCGGCATCAAGGAATCCGGCCTCGGGCGCGAAGGCGGCGCGGAAGGCTTGGAGGAGTATCTCGAGACCAAATACATTTGCCTGGGCGCAATCGACCGGTGATTGGCCGCCTTGGGGGGCGAGAGTTTCATGAGTGCAAAGCTGACAACCAACGATCTTGAAGCCTTCTGGATGCCGTTCACGGCGAACCGGCAGTACAAGAAGGCGCCGCGCCTGCTCGTAAGCGCCGAAGGCACCCATTTCACAGCCGCCGACGGGCGCCGCATTCTCGACGGCACTTCGGGGCTGTGGTGCGTCAATGCCGGGCACTGCCGTCCGAAGATCGTCGAAGCCGTGCGCAAGCAGGTGGGCGCGCTCGACTATGCGGGCTCCTTCCAGATGGGACACCCTATCGCCTTCGAGTGCGCCTCGAAGCTTGTCAACATCGCGCCGCCCGGCTTCGATCATGTGTTCTTCACGAACTCCGGCTCGGAGTCCGTCGACACCGCGTTGAAGATTGCGCTCGCCTATCATCGGGCCAAAGGCAATGGCACCAAGGTCCGGTTGATCGGCCGGGAGCGCGCCTATCACGGCGTCAATTTCGGTGGCACCTCGGTCGGCGGCATCGTCGGCAACCGCAAGATGTTCGGCACACTGTTGTCAGGCGTCGATCATATCCGCCACACCCATGACATTGCTCGCAATGCTTTCAGCCGCGGCGAACCCGAGCACGGCGCCGAGCTTGCCGACGATCTGGAGCGCCTGGTCGCCCTGCACGACGCCTCGACCATTGCCGCCGTCATCGTCGAGCCAGTGGCTTGCTCGACGGGCGTGCTCGTGCCGCCCAAGGGTTATCTGCAGCGGCTTGCCGCGATCTGCGCCAAGCACGATATTTTGCTCATTTTCGATGAGGTCATCACCGCCTTCGGCCGCCTCGGCACGCCGTTCGGCGCCGAATATTTCGGCGTCTCGCCCGACATCATCACCACCGCCAAGGCCATCACCAACGGCACCATCCCCATGGGCGCGGTGTTCGTGAAGGACAGGGTCCACGCTGCATTCATGCAGGTGCCTGAGGAGGCGATCGAGCTTCCCCATGGCTACACCTATTCCGGCCACCCGGTCGCCTGTGCCGCCAGCATCGCCACCTTGGAGGTCTTCAAGGAAGAAGGCCTGCTGACCCGCGCGACCGAGCTTGCGGCCTATTGGCAGGAGGGGCTCCACGCGCTCAAGGGCCTGCCGCACGTCATCGACCTTCGCAATATCGGCCTGGTCGGCGCCGTCGAGTTCGAGCCTATGCCCGATGCCCCGGGCAAACGCGCCTATTCGATCTTCGTCGATGCGTTCAATCGCGGGCTTCTCGTGCGCGCCACCGGCGACATCATTGCGTTGTCGCCGCCGCTCATCATTCAGAAGCAAGAGATCGATCAGCTGTTCGACATTCTGTCGAGCGCCATTAAAGCCGCGAGCTGAAAAGCGGGCGGCACGGCGCGGCCACGCCAAGTGTTCGTTGCCAAGTGTTCGTTTTCGCGCTTACGCGGCCGCGACGAGACGGAGATCTTCCGCGGGCAGCCGGTCGAACCCGAGCGAGGCAGCCACGGCCGGATGCACGATCCGGCCGCTCCGGACATTGAGCCCGGCCGCCAGATGCGGATCGTCGTCGAGCGCCGCCAAGCCCTTGTCGGCGAGCGTGATCACGAAGGGCAGGGTGGCGTTGTTGAGCGCCTGCGCCGAGGTCACCGGCACCGCGCCTGGCATGTTGGCCACGCAATAATGGATGATACCGTCGACCTCGTAGGTCGGCTCGGCGTGCGTGGTGGGGCGCGACGTCTCGAAGCAACCGCCCTGATCGATCGACACGTCGACCAGTACGGCGCCACGCTTCATGCGGGGAAGCATATCGCGCGTGACGAGCTTTGGCGCGCTTGTGCCGGCGACCAGCACCGCGCCGACCACGACGTCGGCGTCGAGCACCTCGGTCTCGATCGTCTCCCTGGTGGAGGCAATCGTACGCACGCGCCCATGGAACAGTTCGTCGAGCTGACGGAGCCGCGGTAGGGAGCGGTCGATGATGGAAACTTCGGCGCCGAGGCCAGCCGCCATGCGTGCCGCATGCGTGCCGACCACGCCGCCGCCGAGCACCACGACCTTGGCTGGGGTGACGCCGGGGACGCCGCCCATCAGCACGCCGCGGCCGCCGGTCGGACGGCGCAGCGCAATGGCCGCAGCCTCGATGGAGAGGCGCCCGGCAACCTCGCTCATCGGCGCAAGGAGCGGCAGACCTCCAGCCTGGTCGGTCACCGTCTCATAAGCGATGGCCGTTGCGCCGGACCGCATGAGGCCGCGGGCCTGATCCGGGTCGGGGGCGAGATGAAGATAGGTGAAGAGGATCTGATGCGACTTGAGCCGGCGATACTCTCTCGCCTGAGGCTCCTTGACCTTGACGATCATGTCGGCCTCGGCGAACACGGCCTCGGCGGTCGGCACGATATGGGCGCCTGCCTTCGCGTATGCCGCGTCGTCGGCGAAGATGCCGGCGCCAGCGCCTGACTGCACCACGACGTCGTGACCGCGCGCCGTCAGTTCGCGAACCGAACCGGGGACGAGCCCAACGCGGAATTCGTTGCACTTGATCTCAGTTGGAACACCGATGCGCATGATGACCTCCAATGGCCGGAGCTTTCGCGTCTCTACCGAAAAGCTGCCAGAAAGGCGCAGCGGATACCTGGCTTTTTGCAGCGCAAAATGCTATATACACGCAGAATATCCGTATTAAAGAAGGAAATAGCGCAGAGAAATGGCCGAAATTGAGCTAGACGCGCTGGATCGCGCGATCCTCGGTGACTTGCTTGAGGACGGCCGGCTGAGCCAAGTCGAGCTGGCCGAGCGCATCCCTCTGTCGCCGACCGCCATCGCCAGGCGTATCCGCGCGCTCGAGGAGAAGGGCGTCATTCAAGGGTATCAGGCGCGCATCAGCCGGAAAGCGCTCGGCCTTGATATGACGGTCATCGTGCATGTCGGACTCAAGAGCCAGGACGAGAATCTGCTCAAGGCGTTCGAGGAGGCCGTGGTCAAAGCGCCGTCCGTCGTCGCCTGCCAGCTCATGTCGGGGGAGGACGATTATCTCGTCACGGTCATGGCGCGCGACTTGGCGGACTTCGAGCGCATTCATAAGGAGCAGCTGTCGCGGCTTCCGGGGGTCGCCCGGCTCAAGTCGAGCTTCGTCCTCAGGGAGGTGACGAGCAAAGCGCTGCCCGCTTCCAGCCTGTTGCCTGCCGTGTCCGCGCCGGCCAAAAACAAGAAGTAGAGATCGCCGCGACCGCGATTGTCCGCCCCGATGGGACTGCTCTCGAACTCAGATCTTCACCATCACATGACGCGCCACGGTGTAGTCCTCGAGCGCGTAGATCGACAGATCCTTGCCGTAGCCCGACATCTTCATGCCACCATGGGGCATCTCGCTCACCAGCATGAAGTGGGTGTTGACCCACGTGCAGCCATATTGCAGCCGCGCCGCCGTGGCCATGCCCTTGCCGAGGTCGGAGGTCCAAACCGAGGAGGCGAGCCCGTAATCGCTGTCGTTGGCCCAAGCCACGGCCTCGTCGACGTCGGAGAAAGGCGTCACCGAAACCACCGGCCCGAACACTTCCTTGCGCACGATCTCGTCGCTCTGCTTGGCGCCGGCGATGACCGTCGGCTCGAAGAAGAAGCCTTTGCCGCCGGGTGACTTGCCGCCGGCCGCGATAGACACGTGCTTCTCCGCGCCCGCGCGCTCGACGAAGCCTTGCACGCGTTTCTTCTGCGCTGCCGAGATCAACGGTCCGATGTCGTTCTCGTCGTCGTTGGCCAGATTGAACTTGAGGCCCTTGATGGCGCCCGCCAGATCGGCGACGAGGTTGTCGTAGATCTTCTTGCCGGCATAGATGCGGCACGCTGCGGTACAGTCCTGCCCGGCATTGTAGTAGCCGAACGTCTTGACCCCATCGACCACCGCGGCGAGATCGGCATCGTCGAACACGATCACCGGCGCCTTGCCGCCAAGCTCGAGATGCGTGCGTTTGATCGTCGCCGATGCGGCCTGCAGAACTTTCCGTCCGGTGTCGATGCTTCCGGTCAAAGACACCATGGCAATCTTGGGATGGGTGATCAGAGCATTGCCGGTGGTGGCGCCGCGGCCAACGACGACGTTCACGACGCCTTCGGGAAAGATGTCGGCGATAATCTTGGCGAGCTTCAGTGTCGTGAGCGGCGTCTGCTCCGACGGTTTGAGCACGATGGTGTTGCCGCCGGCGAGCGCGGGCGCAAGTTTCCAGGCGGCCATCATCAGAGGGTAGTTCCACGGCGCGATGGAGCCCACCACGCCGATCGGATCGCGGCGGATCATGGAGGTGTGGCCCGCCACGTACTCTCCGGCCACGGCCCCGTGCATGGTGCGTGCGGCGCCCGCGAAGAAGCGGAAGCAGTCGGACACCGCCGGCATCTCGTCCTCCAACATGCGGATCCGCGGCTTGCCGCAATTCAGAGCCTCGAGGGTTGCGAACGCCTCGGCCTCCGCATCGATGGCGTCGGCGAGCTTGAGGAGGAGGGTGGACCGTTCGCCCGGCGTGGTGCGCGACCAAGTAGCGAACGCCTCGGCCGCCGCGTTAACCGCCGCATCGACCTGTGCGGGCGAGGCCTCCGGCAGGTCGACGATCGTCTCTTCGGTCTTGGGATTGATCACGGCCTCGGGCGCCTCGCCGCCGGCGACGAACTTCGAGCCAATCAGCATTTGCGTGTCGAGCATGGGGTCCTCACTTATCTCGCAGGTGGCCGGCTACTTCGTCGATCCGCCCGTGTGCTCACCACTACGGGTGAAATAGTAGGCGATCAATATCGGGAACAGCGTGACGATGACGACGAATACGGCGACGACGTTGGTGACGGGGCGCTGCCGCGGCCTGATCAGTTCATTCAACATCCAAATGGGCAAGGTCGCTTGTTGGCCGGCGGTGAAGGTTGTGACGATGACCTCGTCGAACGACAGCGCGAACGCAAGCATGCCGCCGGCGAGCAGCGCCGTACCGATCTGCGGCAGGACGACATGACGGAAGGTCTGGAATCCGTTGGCGCCGAGGTCCATGGACGCCTCGATCAAATTCCCGGACATCCGGCGGAAGCGCGCGACGGCGTTGTTATAGACCACGACGATGCAGAATGTCGCGTGACCGAGCACGATCGTCCAGACCGAGAAATTGAGGCCCATGATGTCGAACGCCGAACGCAGCGAGATGCCGGTGATGATGCCCGGCAGCGCGATCGGCAGGACGAACAAGAGCGATATCGTCTCGCGCCCGAAGAAACGCGAACGGGACAATGCCGCGGCGGCGAGTGTACCGAAAATGATCGCAAGACAGGTGGCGATAGCCGCCACTTCGAGCGACAGGTAAAGCGGCGCCCAAATGTCGGCCCGGTTCCACGCGACGGCGAACCATTTGGTCGTATAGCCGGGGGGCGGGAACTGGTAGCTTTTTTCCTCGGTCGTGAACGCGTAGAGAAAGATCAAGGCCAGCGGCAGGTGCAGGAACAGAAGTCCGGCGATGGCCGCGAGGCGCAAGCCCAAGGGTTTGGCGCGATTGGCCTCAGAGGACATCGAACGCCCCCATGCGCTTCGCCATCCACAAATAGAAGGCCATGATCACCATGGGCACCACGGTAAAGACGGCCGCGAGCGGAATGTTTCCCGCCGTTCCCTGCAACGTGTATACGGCCTGGCCGATCATGAGGCGCGAATTGCCGACGATGGTCGGCACGATGTAGTCGCCGAGCGTTAGCGAGAAGGTGAAAATCGAGCCGGCGATGATGCCCGGAAGCGCCAGCGGGAAGATCACCGTCCAGAATGTCTGCCGCGGCTCGGCACCGAGATCGGCGGAGGCTTCGATATAGTTGACCGGCACGCGCTCGAGTGCCGCCTGAATCGGCAGGATCATGTAAGGGATCCAGATATAGACGAACACGAGATAGGTGCCGATATAGCTGAACGACAGCGACGGCCCGCCGATCACCGGCAGTGCAAGAATCTCGTTGAGCGGCCAGGTGAGATGCAGGGCCTGAGCGAGCCAGGTAATGATGCCTTCCTTTGCCAAGATCAGCTTCCACGCGTAGATCTTGACGAGATAGCTCGACCATAGCGGCATCATCACGGCGAGATAGAACAGTGCCTTGGTCCAGCCCCGCGCGTAACGTGCCGCATAGTATGCGATGGGGAAGGCAATGATCGCGCAGGTAATCGTGACGAAGGTCGCCATCAACACCGTGCGCAGGATGATCTGGAGATTGGCCTCCTCGAAGAGCTGCGCGTAGGTCGACAGGGTGAATTGGTGAACGACCAGCCCTGAAAAATCGTCGAGCGAATAAAAGCTCTGCAATAGCAGCGCGAACAGCGAGCCGACATAGACGATGCCGATCCACAGGAGCGGCGGCAGCAGAAGAAGGAACGTCAAGAGCTTCGGCCGCGTCACGAAGAGATCGGAGAGCCGGTCGAAGATGCCGTCCCGTTCGGCTGTCGCCGCAGCTTGGCTCATTTTGTGTCCTCCAGGGCCACCATGGCCGACTTCGGCCAGATGAGCCGGACACGGTCGCCCTGATCGAAACGGACCTCTTCCTCGGCCGGCACTTCTGCCGCAAGACGCACGCCCTCGGCCTCGACGCTGAACCGGGTGACGGAGCCGTGATACCCGACCATCTTGATCTCGCCGTCGACATGGACCTGCATCGGCTTGACCGGCGTTTCAATGGGGAACACGCCGATCTTCTCGGGCCGTAGGCTGGTCCACTTTGCGTCGCCCCCGTGACTCGCGGCGATCGCCGGAGAGAGCAAATTGGAGGACCCGACGAAGTCGGCCACGAAGCATGACCGAGGCTTCTCATAGACTTCGGTCGGCGCCCCGACCTGGACGATCCGGCCCTCGTTGAAGATGGCGACGCGATCGGCCATCGACAGCGCCTCGCCCTGATCGTGGGTGACGAACACGAAGGTGATGCCGAGCTCGTCCTGAAGCGCTTTCAGCTCCTCCTGCATCTGCTGTCTGAGCTTGAGGTCGAGCGCACCGAGCGGCTCATCGAGAAGCAATACTTTGGGGCCGTTGACGAGAGCGCGTGCGAGCGCCACGCGCTGGCGCTGTCCGCCCGAGAGCTGCACCGGACGACGGTCCTCGAAGCCCGTGAGCTTGACCATCGCGAGCGCGTCCCGCGCCTTATGCTCGCGCTCGGCTTTGCCGACGCCCTTGATCTTGAGTCCGTACGCAACGTTTTCGCCCACTGTGAGGTGCGGGAACAACGCGTAGTCCTGGAACACCGTGTTGACGTCGCGCTTATAAGGCGGCACGCCTTCGGCCGTCTCGCCGAAGATTTCGATATGTCCTTCGTCCGGCTGTTCGAAGCCGGCGATCAGGCGCAAGCATGTCGTCTTGCCCGAGCCTGACGGCCCCAACATGGCGAAGAATTCGCCTTCCGCGATGTCGAGGGTGACGCCGTCGACGGCCCGGACCGGACCGAAATGGCGCGAGACGTTTGCAAACCTAACGGCTGGCGGCATGGCGCGGCATCATTGCGGAAGCGGCCCAGACTGGGGGTCCGGGCCGCTCGTTGCACGCGTCATTGGCCGAGAATGGCGATGTAGTCTTTCGCCCACTGCGAGTAGGGAACGCACTTGCCTTCCTGCTCGCACTTTGCCGTCGGCGTACGCCAGAACCAGATCTTCTCGAAATCGTTGAAACCGTTCGTAGCGCAGCCTTCGTCGGTCAAGAGTTCGTTGCCCTTGCAGGCCGCAGGGACCGACGGCACCGATCCGAACCAGGACGCGAGATCGCCTTGCACCTTGGGATTGAGCGAATGCTCCATCCACATATAGGCGCAGTTGGGGTGCTTGGCGTCGGCGTGCATCATGGTCGTATCAGCCCAGCCCGTCGCCCCTTCGGCAGGAATAGTCGAGGCGATTGGTTGTTTATCGCCCTCGAGGAGGTTGACCTGGAACGGCCACGACGACGAAGCGACCACGCCCTCGTTCTTGAAGTCGTCGACCTGCACCATGGCATCGTGCCAATAGCGTCCGATCAGCGCCCGCTGTGCCGTCAGCAGCTTGACGACCTCGGCATACTGGTCGGGGGTAAGCTCATATGGATTCTTGATGCCGAGCTCGGGCTTGGTCTTCATGAGAAAGAGTGCGGCATCGGCAATGTAGATCGGGCCATCATAGGCCTGCACGCGGCCCTTATTGCTCTTGCCGTCGGGGAGGGTTTCCTCCTCGAATACGACCGACCAGCTCTTGGGCGCCTCCTTGAAGACGTCCGTGTTGTAGGCGAGCACGTTGGGGCCCCATTGATAGGGAACGCCATAATGGACGCCGTCGACGGTGTGCCATGGCGCGTCCTTGAGCCGGTCATCCACGGTCTTCCAGCTCGGAATCAGGTCGACATTGATCGGCTGAACCTTCTTGCCGGCGATGAGACGCAACGAGGCATCGCCCGAGGCGGTTACGAGGTCGAATCCGCCTTGATTCATGAGCGTGACCATCTCGTCCGAAGTGGCCGCCGTCTTGACCTTGACCTTGCAGCCGGTCTCCTTCTCGAAATCGGTGACCCAATCGTAGGCCTTATCGGTCTCGCCCCGCTCGATATAGCCGGGCCAGGCGATGATATCGACTTCGCCTTCGCCCTTGCCGACCTCCGTGGGCATTTCGGCATAGGCCGTTCCGCCAAGGGCGACCAAGGCGACGGCAGCTGCGACGCTCGTGAGCTTCATGTCGGGTTGTCTCCTTAAACGAGACGCGAGCAACCCCCAGGTTCTCGTCAGTCTCAAGCCTGATAATTCAGGCTCCGAAGTGGGAACCTGTCAAGCGCGGTTTGCTGACGCCAAAATTGGCTTTTCGGCATAAAGCGAAGGTCAAACCCGCTTGATCTGGATATTGTCCGTGGCGTAGACCTCAATCTGCTTTTGGTATGCCCGGCGCCGCCGAACAAGAAGGGCTTTATGACCCGAGTCACGATCTATTTGTGCTTGGCTGCCGCGATCCTCGCCGAGGTGATTGCCACTATTGCGCTCGCGGAATCCGAAAGTCTTACGAAGCCACTCCCCAGTGCCATCGCGGTCGTTTGTTTCGTCGCCGCATTCTGGCTCCTTTCGTTCCCGCTTCGCACCATGCCTGCCGGGATCGTCTATGCCGTCTGGTCGGGATTGGCGATCGTGCTGATAACGGCTGCGGCTTGGTTTTGGGCCAAGCAGGCGCTGGACGTGCCAGCCCTCATTGGCATCGCCCTCATTACGGCGGGCGTGATCGTCATGAACGTGTTCTCGAAATCGGCCCTCCATTGACATCCGGCGCCACTTAAAGCGCAAATGCCGGGCAAAGAGCCGGTAGTGCCCGCGTCTAACCCGACTTCCGGTTGATTGGCGCCTTCGTAGGGGAGGCTGGCTTGGCCCGCGTAGGGCCTTCGTGCTCGATCGCACCGGGCTCTGCTTGCGCCTCGCCGTCATCTTCCATGCCGGCCTTGAAGCTCTTGATGCCTTTTGCGACGTCTCCCATCAGGTCCGAGATCTTGCCGCGGCCGAACAGGAGTACGATCAGCACCAGCACGACGAGGATTTGCCACCAGCTCGGTCCCATCGGTTTCTGTCCTCCGCTCTCGCCTCTTACGCTCGTTGCAGCTGAACGATGGTACTGTGCACCGTGGTGCTTTCAGCGAGATCGCTCTTTCGACCGGCAACAAGCACGTTGACATTCGTATCGCTGGCCGATGCGCCGGGCCATCGGCCTTTGTAGACGATGCCGACCCCCGGTTGCGCCGTCTCGGAAATGGCGATGGCGAGTTCGAGGCGGCCGGTGTCGTTGGTGAGAACGACCGTATCGCCCTCGGAGAAACCGCCGGCAGCGGCATCGTCCGGATGCAGTATGACAGTCGGCGCTCCGAGCTTCCTGCGGATGACGGGATCGTTCCCGTAGCTCGAGTTCATCTGCCAAGCCGAGGCCGGCGAGATGATGTGCAGCGATCCCGGTCCCGGCCGCTCGTCGGCGTAGGGTGTCGGCGCGCGCGGCAGCCCGAGTGCGACGGCGCTGTCGCTTGCCAACTCGATCCGCCCCGATGGCGTGGGAAATTTCAAATCGGCGAACTGAATCTGCGGCTCGGCAAACAGCGTGGTCGTGCCGACCTTGGCGAGGTCGGCGAAACGCCCCGCGTAAGACGTCTGCGCCAGCAGCCGGTCGATAATCTCGGTCTCGCTTTCAAACAATCCGGCATCGTTATAGCCCATGGCACGCGCCAGACGCCTGAAGATCTCATGGTTGGGCAACGCTTGGCCCGGCGGCTCGCATGTCTTGACCTGCGCCGACAAGGTCAGGTCGAAATAAGACAGGATCAGGTCGTTGCATTCGAGGAAGCTGGCCGCCGGCAGGACAATGTCTGCATACGCCGTCGTGTCCGTGTGGAAGAGATCGACGGCCACATGAAACAAATCCTCGCGCTCGAGCGCCTTGCGCAAGCGTCCTTGCTCCGGCGACGATGCGGCGGGATTGTTGTTCCAGTTCACGAACACTCTCGCGCGGCGCGGATCTTCGAGCGTCGCCGCAAGGTCCATGTGACTGATGGACGGTGTTCCGTCTCGGGCCAGCTCGGGCATGGAGACCGCGTCCATGTCGATGCCGCGCCCGCCAGGGCCGTTCATGTAGAGAAAGCCGGCGCCCGGCTTGCCGACATTTCCGCTGAATGCGACCAGAGCCGCCAAGGCGCGGAACAAATTGCCGCCGCGACTCTGGCGCTGCGCGCCTTGTCCAAGCCAGAGCAGGGAAGGGCCGGTGGCATAGGCGGTCGCGGCCGCCTCGATCAGATCGGCCAGTACGCCACAGAGCGCTTCGGCCTTGGAGGGCGGCATGCTGTCGATGGCGGCCTCGAGCTCTTCCGCGCCGAGAACGTGCGCATCGAGGAAAGCCTGGTCGACCAATCCCTTCGCGCGCATCACGTTGAGAAATGCGAAGGCGAGCGCCGCATCCGAGCCGGGGCGAAGCTTCAGGTGGATGTCTGCCGACGTCGCCGTGTCGTGCCCGATCGGATCGACGACGACGATTTTCGCCCCGGATTCCGCCGCCGCTTTCACGAACACCGTGTCCTGGTGCGGCGCCGAATGCGACGGGTTCGCACCCCAGATCAGAATTGTGCGCGCGTCTTTGGCCGTGCGCGGGTCGAACCCCACGAGCGAGGTGCCGAAGGCGAGGTCCAATGCGGCATGGCCGGCCTTGTTGCAAACGGTGTCCGGGTCGACCTCGGTTGCGCCCATGCGGTTGAACAGGCGCAGCGGGAATGCGATGCCGATCAGTGCCACGGTGCCGGTGTAATGCGTATGCAGGATCGTGTGGGCTTCGCCTTCGTCGATGACCTTGCGGAAGCGCGCGGCGATCTCGGCGAGCGCCTCGTCCCAGGAGATCTCGATAAAGCTGTGACGGCCTTTCGGACCCGTTCGCCGCAAAGGGGTCTTTAGCCGTAGAGCGGGGTCGCGCCACGCGCCGTTATAGGCGATCGCACATTTTCCGCAGAGCTTTCCGCGCGAAATCGCGTGGTCGGGATCGCCTAGAACCTTAGTGACGGCCCCGTCGCGCTTGTATACGGCGATGCCACAGGCGTCGTAGCAATCGCGCGCGCAGGTCGTTTTGACAACGACCTCGTCTAGCATTATCGACCTCACAGGCAAGTGCCCAAGACTTAATCATCTAACGCTTTATCTAATCCTTTCACTTCACCAAGCACAACGTTGATTGTGCCGATTGTGTTGCCGTACCCCCTATTAGTTACTCCCTCAAGAGGATTGTCTCCAGCGGGGCTGACTCCCGAAACTCCTCGGAGATATTGTGTTTCCAGCCATGCGGCGTGGCTGGGAAAGAGGTGGGGTGGACCTTCTTGAAGCAAGGGCGCCATGAGGAACTGGTCTCGGCTGACTTTTGTCTCGCCCGCCACGACCGCCGCAATCCCGTTCACTGGCAGATGAGTGTAAGGCCGGTCGTCCGTCGCCACGGTCGTCCCGCCAATCGACGTGGAGAGACCAAATGACAAAATTCCAGATCAATCGCCGCGACTTTCTCGCAACTACCGCTGCCGCCACGGTCATGGCCGGCGTTTCAATGCCGAAGATCAGCTTTGCTGCCGAGAAGGTGGTGAAGATCGGCTTTCTCGCCCCGCTGACGGGTGAGGTTTCGGCATGGGGTAAACCGGGCCTGGATG
This sequence comes from uncultured Methyloceanibacter sp., assembly GCA_964530895.1. Taxonomy (GTDB): domain Bacteria; phylum Pseudomonadota; class Alphaproteobacteria; order Rhizobiales; family Methyloligellaceae; genus Methyloceanibacter. The sequence goes on from CAZHCN010000008.1 coordinate 13,909, forward strand.
GCTGCAGGATCTGGGCCGACTGGGTCAATGCCGATGGCGGCATCAAAATTGGAGACGACGCTTACAAGGTCGAATTCGTCCCCTATGACGACGAATACGATCCCAGCAAGGCGCGCACTGGCGCCGTCAAGTTGATCAAGGAAGACAACGTCAAGTTCATCATGATGCTCGGCGGCGATCCTTGGCCCGGCGTTTCGCCCGTGTCGGACAAGGAGAAGATGATGTTCTCCACACTCCTGCCGAGCGATCTGACGCCCGAGACCAAATTTCTCGTCGCGCCGTGCGAAGTGCATCCTATCTACAATGTCACCGGCGTCGAGTGGCTGGCGGAGAACAAGCCGGATTTGAAGACCGCGGTCATCTGCGCGCAAGACGACTCCCTCGGCAAACCTTCCGTCGCGACCTATTTGGCGGCATTCGAGGCGGCTGGAATCAAAGTCCTGGACGATCCGATCTTCTTCGATCCGGCGACGACGGACTTTGCGCCGATCATGTCGAAGATGCTGGCGCTGAAGCCGGACATCATCTGCCTCGACACCTGCTACGCCGATTACGTGCACCCGCTCACCGAGCAGGCTTTTCAGCAGGGCTTCAAGGGCCAGTTGATCTCCTGCACGGCCGACTTCTACCAGAAGATGGTCGAGAAGACATCCAAGGAGTTCATGGACGGCTTCATCTTCCAGTTCCCGGACTTCGATGATCCGGCGCTCAACGAGCCTCACGTCAACTTCCGCAAGCCCAACGAATTTTACGCGGAATATGTAAAGCGCTACGGCGCCGGGGAATGGGGCGCAGTGTCGTGGGAATACTCCTCCATCATGGACCTCTGGTCCGATGCCGCGGGAAGGGCCGGCAGCACCGAGCCATTGGACGTGCTCGAGGCCATGAAGGTGGGCGGCACCGGCAAACAGGCATTCGGTGAGGCCAAGTGGTGGGGCAAAGAGCTCTTTGGCATCGACAATGCGCTCGTCGGTGTTTGGCCGGTCGTCGTCATCGAGGACGGAAAGGCTAAGATCAAGGAATTCAAATCGATCCTTGCCTGGTGGGATAAGAACAAGGATCTAATGATCAAGCACTTTAAGGCGCTTGACCAGATGTACTACCAGCGCACCTGAGCTTGCCGACGGCCGAATACGCCATCCGGACTGGCTTTCGTGGCCGCATCTGCTGCACACTGCGCTGGGGGCGCAGAGTTGAGCTGATGTCGCGCTTAGCATCAACCGTTGGCACACGCCCGGCATCCGCCCGGGGCCGGGCGTGTCGCGGAGTTTTGCGATGACCGCCGAGTTGTTCGTCCAAACCGTCGTGAATGCGACCTATGCCGCGAGCTACATGGCGCTCATTGCGGTCGGGTTCGTGCTTATCTTCGGCGTGATGGGGGTCGTCAATTTCGCGCATGGCGAGCTCTATATGGCAGGCGCCTATACCGTCGTTGCGTTGTATGCCGACCAGGGCTTGCCCTTCTTTGTTGCCGTGGCCGCCGGACTTGTCTTTGTCGGTCTACTTGGACTTCTGATGGAATTGGCCCTGTTCCGGCCATTGCGTGACAATCCGCTTGGTGGACTGATCGCCTCGATCGGATTCCTCCTCATTCTGCAAACGATTGCGGTGCTGGGTTTCGGCGTACGCATGGAGAATGTACCGCCGTCGACCCAGGACAAGATCGTGTTCATGGATGGGGCGGTGCTAACCTATCAACGGCTCTACGTTATCGTGGCCGCTGTCGTCTTGCTCTCGGCGCTCTGGATCTTTTTGAGCAAGAGCAAGTTCGGTTGGGCCCTACGCGCCTGCGCCCAAGACCGTGAGGCGGCCTCCCTTCAGGGCATGTCCATAAATCAGACCGCGCGCATTGCCATGTTCATTGGTGCGGCTCTCGCCGGCGTCGCGGGGGCGCTCACCGCGCCGCTGGTGTCGCCGACTCCGTACATGGGACACCCCGTTGTCGTCACCGCGTTCATCATCGTCATCGTGGGTGGCCTTGGCTCTCTCGAAGGCGCGGTGCTCGTTGCCATCCTCTACGCCTTTGTCCACACCTTCGTCACCACTGTCTATGACGGGACGCTCGCCAATATTGTGGGTCTTCTGTTGATGCTCGTCGTTTTGATCGTCAAGCCCACCGGTCTGTTCGGAGCGAAAGAACGTGCCTAATCGCGACACCAACACCACTACCAGAGTCGTCTGGTTGCTGGGCTCTGCTCTGCTTCTCATCGTTCTGATCGCGTTGCCGCATTTGCTGTCGTTTTCGCAGCAGGAGATTCTCGTCTTCCTCGTGATCAATGTGCTGCTGGTCTCGAGTTACCGTCTGCTGACCCTCACTGGCGAATGGTCCCTGGCCCACGCAGTCTTGATGGGTGTCGGGGCCTACACGTCCGGGCTCATTGCCAAAGAGCTGGGGGTGCCAGTTCCGATCGCGATGATCATTGGCGCAGCAACGGCCGGACTCCTCGCGTTTCTATTGAGTTTTCCGCTGTTTCGCATGAAGGGCTTTTATTTCCTGATCGCCTCATTCGCCGCGGGCGAGGCCATCCGACTGATGTGGAAGTGGAGCGATCTAACGTTTCTGTTTGGCGGGCCAAAGGGCATCAAGCGCATTCCGCCTTTCCCCGACTTCCTCTCGATCGATTTCTACGAGCCCGTGAATTACTACTATCTCTGCCTCATCGTGGTCGCGGTATCGCTTCTCATTCTTTATCGGGTCGAGCGGTCACGCATTGGCCTCACCTTCCACGCCATCCACTGGCAGGACAAGCTCGCAGAATCTGTCGGCGTCAATACGTTCCGCTATCGGATGCTGGCTTTCGTCATCTCCGCTTTCTTTGCCGGTCTTGCCGGTGCGCTCTATGCCCATTACGTCGGCGCCGTCGCGCCGAACCGGTTCAGCGTGGAGGAGATGGTTTACATCCTGATCTGGGCCATCGTCGGCGGAACAGCGACGTTCTACGGCCCCATCGTCGGTGTCGTCGTGCTGACCATTCTCAACGAGGTGATCCTGCGAGCCCTGCATGTCGACGAGATGCGGCCGATGCTTTACGGCGGGTTGCTGATCCTCTCCATCCTGTTCTTGCCAGACGGCTTGGAGAGCCTGGTGCCCAAGATCAAGGGATGGTTCGCCGGGCGCAAAGAGAAGCGCGCGACGGAGGAGAGGCGTACGATGAAGGAACAACCCGCCGAGTGAGAGAGCAGGGCGGTAGAGCTCAGGCGGATGATGCGGGCGGGGCGAGCAGCAGATAAGCCGCTGCCATCAGCTTGCGCGTGTCGTTGAGCATGGCGGGACGCTCGCGCAGCCACTGCGCCAACACGTCAGTGGTAGGCGCCACGGCCGTGGCATTGGGGGTATTGAGAGCGTCGAGCCGCTTCTTTGCGTCCTCGGCGATCTCTCGCCACCTCTTCTGCCACAATGCGCGATAGGTTTCACGGTGAAGCGCTTCCATGCGCATGTGAAAGAGCGAGCTGCGCGCAACCCGCGGTGCACGCATGCGCGCGATCCATGGATCTGTACGACGCCACGCCTCGAGTGCCTTGAGAAACAGCGGTGCGCCACCCTGGTTGTCCCCGGACAGGCTGAGGCACAGGCCGTAATTGGCGAGGCTCGTACCAAGACGCGGATCGATCGGCTCGAAGTCGGCCCGCGCGATCCGAAGTGCGTGGCCGGCCTCTTCCTTGGCCCGCACATAATCTTTCTCGGAAATGGCTTCGGCCATACGCTCGGCTGTGGACTCCCAGGCGAGATCCGCCTCGCTCCAGCCGGCGTTGAGGAGTTCTTGGGCGTTCCAGGCTTCAGGCACCAAGGTAGGCTCGCCGTACATGCTCGTTGTCGTGCAGCTCATGCGCCGGTCCTTGCAGGGCGACCTTACCGGTCTCGAGGACGTAGGCGAAGCGCGCGAGCCTAAGCGCCAATTCCGCGTTCTGCTCGACCAGCACGACGGGCACGCCGCGCTCGACGATGTCGCGAATAATACGCGCCATCTCCTGCACGAGGACCGGCGAGAGACCCATCGACGGCTCATCGAGGATCAGCATCTTCGGTCGTGACATGAGAGCCCTGCCGATCGCCAGCATCTGTTGTTCGCCGCCGGACAGAGACCGGCCCCATTGTCCCCGGCGTTCCTTGAGGCGTGGGAAATGTTGGAAGACTTCCTCGAGATCCTTCTCGATCTCCACCTTGTCGGAGCGCAGAAAAGCGCCGGTGCGCAGATTCTCCTCGACCGTGAGACCGGGAAAGATGCGCCGGCCTTCCGGCACGTGGGCAATGCCGAGAGCAACGATTTTCTCAGGTGCCATCCGGTCGATGCGTTGGCCGGCGAATACGATCTCGCCCCCGCTGATCCGCACGAGCCCGGAAATGGCACGCAAGGTCGTGCTCTTGCCGGCGCCGTTGGCGCCGATGATGGTGACGATGCCGTTATCGGGGACCTCCATGTCGATGCCCTTGAGGGCCGCGACCTTGTGGTAGTGGACCTGGACGTCCTTGATCTCAAGCAGCATCGGACGCGCTCCCGAGATAGGCCTCGATGACGGCGGGATTGTTTCGCACCTCTTCTGGCGTCCCTTCGGCGAGGAGCGTGCCGAAATTCATGACCGTGATCGTGTCGCATAAGCCCATCACCGCCTGCATATCGTGCTCGATGAGCATGATGGTGACGCCTTGCTCCTTGCGCACGAGCCGCACGAGTTCAATCATCTGCCGCGTCTCCTCGGGGTTCATCCCCGTGAAGGGCTCATCGAGCAGCAGGAGCTTGGGGTCGGCGGCGAGCGCAATGGCAAGACCCAGGGCGCGCTGGTGCCCATGAGAGAGATTTGAGCTGAGTTCGTCGGCGAGCCTCTCCAGGCCAAGCAACTTGAGGATGCCGCGGGCCTTCTCCTCGGCGGCCTCTTCCATCGCACGGTCGGTGCCGAGCACGCGTTGGAAGAGGCCGGCCCTGGCGCTGCGGTGACAGCCAAGACGGACATTGTCGAGAACGGTGAACTCTTGGAACAGGGTCGTTCCTTGGAAGGTCCGGACCAGGCCGAGCTCGGCGAGCGCGCTGGTCGCCCGCCCGGAAATGTCGTCACCCAAATAGATGACCTTGCCGCGCGACGGGGCATAGAATCCGCTGATAACGTTGAACGTCGTCGTCTTGCCGGCCCCGTTGGGACCGATCAGGCCATGAATCGAGCCCGCTTTCACATCAAGGGTGAGATCGCTGACGGCAATGATGCCACCGAAAGTTCGACCGAGGTCGCGGACCTGGAGAATGGTTTCCTCGGCGATGGTCATAGATATGGCTAGCCTCACCCGATGGAAGATCTAGGAGCGAACTGACGACCACTCGCTTCCCGGAGGCAAATGATCAAGTCAGCAAGCATGAATTCTGCACAGAGCAACGCTCTGGTCCACTAACCCTTTAGGGGTATCTACCCCAGGGAATTGGCACGGTGGCGAAAAATCAGAAACTTTGATTGTAAGGGCATTGCCACCGCCCTCCCAGCGGGAGGGCGCTGCCAAGCTCATTCTGCCGTCCGCTCCGGTATGGAGCGCTTCGCCGCGAGCGAGACCACAAAGAAGGGGAGATGCACACGTGACGCAATCGATCAAAGACAAACGGGTATGCATCATCGGGGCGGGCCCAAGCGGCACGGCTCAACTCCGCGCCTTCGAAGCGGCGCGAGCCAAGGGCGCCGAGGTGCCTGAGCTTGTTTGTTTCGAGAAGCAAGCCAATTGGGGCGGCCTGTGGAACTACACCTGGCGCACGGGGCTGGATGAATATGGCGAGCCGGTGCATTGCTCGATGTACCGGTATCTATGGTCGAACGGCCCCAAGGAATGCCTCGAGTTCGCCGACTATTCGTTCGAGGAGCATTTTGGCCGCGCCATTCCCTCCTATCCGCCGCGGGAGGTCCTCCACGACTACATCATGGGACGGGCGGAGAAGAGCGGCGCCAAGCGCTACGTGCGCCTTTCGACGGTCGTACGCTGGGTTTCGTACGCGCCGGAAACGGAGAAGTTCACGGTCACTGTGAAGAACCTCCCCGAGGATCGCACCTATTCCGAAGAGTTCGACTATCTCGTCGTGGCCAACGGTCACTTCTCGACGCCCAATATGCCGGAATTCGAAGGCCTGAGCATGTTCCCGGGACGTGTGCTGCACGCCCACGACTTCCGCGATGCCTTGGAATTCAAGGGCAAGGACGTGCTTCTGATCGGCTCGTCCTACTCAGCCGAGGATATCGGTACGCAATGCCACAAGTACGGCGCCAACTCGATCACGTTCAGCTATCGCACGAAGCCGATGGGCTTCGACTGGCCGGAGGGATTTGAAGAGAGGCCGCTGCTGACCAAGACAGTCGGCAACATTGCCCATTTCTCCGACGGGTCGACCAAGAAAGTGGACGCGATCGTGCTCTGCACGGGATACCAGCACTACTTCCCGTTCCTGCCCGACGAGCTTCGTCTCAAGACCAAGAACGTCCTTTATCCGCCGGACATCTACAAAGGCATCTTTTGGATCGACAATCCGAAGGTGATGTATCTCGGAATGCAGGATCAGTACTACACCTTCAACATGTTCGATGCCCAAGCGTGGTATGCGCGCGACGTGATACTGGGTCGGATCAAATTACCTGATGCGGCGACCATGAAAGCCGACAGCGAGGCCTGGGTGGCCGCCGATGGGAAGTGCACCAACGACGAGGAGAAGATCGACTTCCAGACGGAGTATGTCCGCGAGCTTCTGGCCGCGACCGACTACCCGCCGTTGGACGTCGACCATGTCGCCAAGCTCTTCAAGGAGTGGGAGCACCACAAAGTGGAAGGCATCCTCACCTACCGGGACCGCTACTATCCGTCGACGCTCACCGGCACCATGTCGCCGACCCATCATACTGTTTGGATGAAGGCCTTGGACGACAGCCTCAAGGCTTTCTTGCAGGTGCCGGAGGCAGCTGCCGAGTGACTGTCGCTGGCCCCCGGGTTAGCGCTCGGGTGCCAGCAGGGAGAAAATCATGACCCTAGTGGGTAGAGGCGCTCTACCCGGCGCCTCCTTGGAGTCGGCAAGGCGCGTTCGTCGCATGCGCGTGCCGGGCGGCGGTGTGATCGCCGTCGGCGTGCGGGCAGGGGACGAGCTGAAGATCGTCGATCCGGAAGGCCTACAGCCGGGCTTGCTGTATGCCATCTCCGAGAAGGAGGGGGCGCAAGCCGTCATTCCCGCTTTGGATCAACGCGACGCGCCGACGCTCGACATGGCTTTGGCCGCCGCCAGGGACGGAAAGCCCGCCGCTGTCAACGCGGTCGCGACGCGGGGGATAGCGGCAGAAGAGGTTCGCGGCGCGCGGCTGCTCGGCCAGGAGACGCCTCGGGCGGAGGTGCGCTTCGCTATCGGAGCGAATGGGCTTCTGCTGGTTTTCGCGCCCGGGGAAGACATGGCGCCAGATGCGCAGAACCCGGCAACCGAACTCCTTGTGGAGATCGCGCACGACCAAGAGGGGGAGCTCGAACCGCCGCCACCACTGGCTGAACCGAAGCTCGATCACAGGATCGATGCGGCGACGGCCTCGGCCTATCGGGTCAAGGCTGGGGACTATATCCAGATCATCGATGTCGAGGGGCGGCAGTGCTCCGACTTTCTTGCCTTCGACGCCGCCGCCCTGGAGAAGGGCGTTGAGAACGGCTTGGACGCCACGACGACGCATTCGCTGATGGGAACGGCCGCGCCCGGCCCGGGCCTTCACGCCAAGTACTTTGACCAGACTCAGAAGCCGCTCGTGGAGGTCGTGCAGGATACCGTCGGCCGGCACGACACCTTCATGCTGGCCTGCAATGCCAAATATTACGAGGACATGGGATATCCGGGGCACTCCAACTGCACGGATAACTTCAACCGCTGCTTGGAGCCCTACGGGATCGCGCCCCGCAAGGGCTGGCCTGCGATCAACTTCTTCTACAACACCTTCGTCGACGACAATGATGCGATCGGTCTCGACGAGCCTTGGTCGCGGCCCGGCGATTATGTGCTCTTGCGCGCCCTGACGGATCTTGTCTGTGCCTCCTCATCCTGTGCCGACGATATCGACCCGGCCAATGGCTGGTTCCCGACCGACGTTCATGTACGCGTCTATGACAAGGAAAATTCGTTTCCCAAAGGGAAGGCTCACCGCATGACGCCCGATGCTCAGCCGCGCATGACGCGCGAAAGCGGCTTTTATCCGCGTTTCGCCGAGCTGACGCGCAAATTCGAAGACTATCGCGGCTTTTGGCTGCCGACCTGCTTTTCGGATGTCGAGCCCATAGAGGAATATTGGGCCTGCCGGGAAAAGGCAGTCATTATGGATCTCAGCGCGCTCCGCAAGTTCGAGGTCACCGGTCCGGACGCCGAGAATCTCTGCCAGCTCGTCGCCACCCGCAATATTCGCAAGCTGAGCCAGGGGCAGGTCGTCTACACCGCCTTCTGCTACGAGACCGGCGGCATGATCGACGACGGCACGATCTTCCGCCTTGGCCAGAACAACTTCCGCGTCGTCTGCGGCGACGATTATCTCGGTGTCTGGATGCGCCAGCTCGCCGAGGAGCGGGGCATGAAGGTCTGGGTTCGATCTTCGACCGACCAGCTGCACAACGTCGCCGTGCAGGGGCCGAACTCGCGAGAAATCCTGAAGCAGATCGTCTGGACGCCGCCGCACCAGCCGACCATGGAAGAGCTCAAATGGTTTCGCTTCACCATCGGGCGGATCGCGGAGCAGCCCGTGGTGATCTCTCGTACCGGCTATACGGGCGAACTCGGGTTTGAGATTTGGTGCCATCCCGACGCCGCACCCAAGGTCTTCGATGCGATCTGGGAGGCCGGGCAGCCTTTGGGGCTTCGCCCGTTCGGCCTGCTCGCTCTCGACATGATCCGCATCGAAGCGGGCCTCATCTTCGCCGGCTATGAGTTCTGCGACCAGACCGACCCGATCGAGGCCGGCATTGGCTTTGCCGTGCCGAAGCAGCTGGACGATAACGACCGCTTCATCGGCCAGGAGGCGTTACAGCGGCGCCGCGACAATCCGCAGAAGAGACTGGTCGGACTCGACATCGACAGCAATGACTGCGTGCATCACGGCGATCCGATCTATATCGGACGTGCGCAGGTCGGCGTGGTTACAAGTTCGACGCGCTCGCCGATCCTGAAGAAGAATATCGCGCTGGCGCGGCTCGACGTCACGAAGTCGGAGCTCGGGACCGAGGTCGAGATCGGCAAGCTCGATGGCCACCAGAAGCGGATCCCGGCAAAGGTCGTGGGCTTTCCACATTACGATCCACAAAAGACCCGCGTTCGCGCTTGATCCTCTCGCCATGCCGACGGCACCAGCAGCTGCAAGCCTGTCACGGCCTCACGCCACAAGTCGGCGAGCATTTGCATGAAGCCGATAAGAATCTTCCAGCATCAGAGTTGGATCGGTCCTGGCCGCATAGCCGAAGTCCTATCCGACAAGAAACTTCCTTACGAGATCATATCGACCGATAGACGCGATGCGATTCCGTCCACGATCGAGGATGTTTCGGCGATGGTGTTTCTCGGCGGCACTATGAGTGCCAATGACCCGTTACGTTGGATCGACGCCGAGTTGGCGCTGATCCGTGAAGGCCAGGCGCGCGGGATGCCGATGTTGGGTCACTGCCTCGGCTCGCAGCTCATCAGCAAGGCGCTGGGCGGTACGGTTGCTCCGATGCCGGCCAAGGAGATCGGCTGGTACAAGGTGACGCGGAGTGAGGGCGCCGAATCGGACGGATGGCTGGCGGGCGTGCCATCCGAAGTCGAGATCCTGATTTGGCACCACGATGCGTTTACGCTGCCGCCTGGCGCTGCGCCGCTTTACTCGAGCACGTATTGCCCGGATCAAGCCTTCGTCCTCGGCAACACGCTGGCCACTGTCGCACATATCGAGGTGACCGCACCGTTGCTGCAGGACTGGCTCCACATTTACGGGTACGACATCACGCCCATATCGGATTCCGTGCAGCCGATTGAGGACATCCGCCAGTCCCTCGAAGCGCGCGTAAAGCGCATGCACGCGACACTGACCGACCGCCTTTACGAGCGATGGCTCTCTCGCCTCATGGCGTCATAGGGATGGCTGGAACTCTTCGGCTTAGCCTCGGCCCGGGGCGCCGCGAGCCTTGCCGGAAGCATCGCTCATCTCGGTGACCTCGACGCGGCCTATCCCCGCATTCCTGGCCCGCGCTGCGGCCGTCGAGGCGAAGCTGACGATCTCCTCGGCCGCTTCGTCTCCTGTCAGGCCGATTGCGGCCCCAATGCTTGCGCTTAAGAACACCCATTTGTTGCCGGCAGTCACGGCCGCGCGCAGCACTTTCTGAATGCTCTCAGAAAGCACGGCCGCATCCGTCTCAGGCTTCGTGCACTCGTGCAGGATCGCGAACTCCGTGTCTGTCCAAAGGCACAGAGAATCGACAGGGTTAAGGATGCTCTCCAGGCGTTGTCCGACCTCGAGTAGGGCCCGCTCCCGAAAATCGGCGTCGAGTGTTTCGCGCCATTTAGCGAACTGGTCGAGATGGACCACCAGCACGGCGAACCCATCGACAGGCCGGGACTTCCTCCGGCGCAAGGCCACCTCGAGACGATCCAAGAACAGGGTAGGGGTGGGAAGGCGCGTTCCTGGGTCGAGCAGGATATCGCTTCTGAGCCGGAGCTGCGCAGACTTCTCCCGCGTGACATCCGTGATGAAGCCCTCGACGCCGAGCAGCTCGCCGCTTTCCGAGAAATTGCCGCGGCCGCGCTCGAGAACCCATTTCTCCTCGCCCTGAGCCGTACGGATCCGGTACATGAGCTCAAAGGGGCGGTTCTCCCGCACGGAGACTTGCACGTTCTGCCAGACCTGTTCCCGGTCCTCCGGAACGATCAGGTCGGCATAGGTGAGGCGATCGCTGTTGATCAGGGCCTCTGGCGGGTAGCCTGTCAGCACCTCGCAGCCCCCGCTCATATACTCCATCGTCCATTGGCGGTTGTTGCGACAACGGTAGACGAGGCCGGGAAGATGATTGATCAGGGTCTCGAGCGTTCTATGGCACGCTTCCTTGAGCCCGTCCGCGTGGACGCGGCGCCCAACGTCGGACAGCGTTCCCACAAAACCCACGCATCGCCCGTTCGCCGCCACGACGGCCTGCGCCCCCGCCTCTAAATGGATGGTCTCCCCCGACTGAGTGAGGAAGCGAAGAATGATTGCCGCCGGTCTTTGGTCGCGTTTGCAGGTCTCCAAGAATCCGAGCCACCGCTCCAAATCTTGAGGGTGCAAGTAACTCGAAGGAGATAGATTGCGTGTCTCCTGAAGCGCGAAGCCGGTGAGCCGCTCCCAGGCGGCGTTCACGTAGCGCAAACCGCCGTTCGGGTCTGTAACGAAAACGACGGTTTCGATTGCATCGAGAAGCGACGCAATGAGGGGCGTCGATCCCAGGCCAAATTCATTCGCGAGGCTGGATCCCAACTCGTCATTCTCGACGAGAATCTCCGTCAGGATTTCAATCTGAGCAGTCGACATGCGCGTTTCGGGCTTGGAGCTTCCGCACTGAATCCTCTCGCGAACGCTGAAGCGTATCAAACGCAACCGTCCTCCTTGGAGATAAACTCACGCACCGTCGGAGGCAAGAAAATGCCGTGGTTACTACCTTGTGGGTAGGCGGCCCCCCGTCTGACCTGCGTCAGGAGGCCGTCAACGCCCAGACCGCCGCCTCCAGCCTGGACTGCAGATTGAGCTTCCGCAGCAGATTCTTCACATGCACCTTGACGGTGCCGTCGCTGATGTCCAGTTCGCGGGCGATGTGCTTGTTGCTTTTCCCCGCGGCAATCAGCTTCAGAATCTGCCGCTCGCGCGTTGTCAGGCACTCTTCGTTGGTGGGAGGAGCGGGCGTCCCGTCGCGCATCGCGCCAAGGAGCATGCTCATCAACGGCTCGGCGAAGACGGCTTCCCCACGTGCAGCCTGCCGGAGCTTGTCGAGTATCTCCTCGGGTTCCGAGCCCTTGAGCAGATATCCCTCGGCGCCTGCGCGTACCGCCCTGATGAAGTCCTGCTCGGTGTCTGAGACAGTGAGCAGGATCACCTGCGTCTCGAGCCCGGAGTCCTTTATCTGCTTGAGGGCATCAAGACCGCTGCCGTTCCGCATGTTGAGATCCATCAACACCAGGTCAGGTTTTAGCGACGTCGCCAGCGATACCCCTTCGTCTGAAGATGCAGCCTCCCCAACGACCTCAAAATCAGGCTGGGATGCAATGAGTTGCGCCACGCCGCACCGGAACAGCGGGTGATCGTCGACCAGAAGCACTCTGCACGAGTCCGTGTTCATGTCGATCTCTCAGCCTCCAAATGCGTTTGAAAGCACACGGCGTTCCCGCGGACAAAGGACATAAAGGCGTGTGCCGCCCCCATCGCGATCCTCCATCCGGAAGATGCCACCAAGATTGCGCGCCCGTTCCTGCATGATGATGAGCCCATGGTGAGGCTCGGCGTCGTGCACCGTCTGACGCATACCCACGCCATTGTCGTCGACGCCAAGACAAACCGATCCATCCTCCTTGAGCCGTACAGATACCCAGCAGTAGCTCGCGTGGGAGTGACGCACGACATTGCAGAGCGCCTCGCGGAGGATGAGCAGGAGTTGCATCTCCTCGGCCACGGTCAGCACGCCAACGGGAAGGCGGTCGTCGAGGTCGAACGCAATCGAGCTGCGCCGCTCGAACTCGTCGATGGAGTCTTCCAAGGCTTGTGCAAAAGTCCTGCCGTGCATCGTCAGGCGGAAGGTGGTGATCAATTCGCGAAGCTGGAGGTTCGCCGTGCTGAGCGAACTGCGGAGTTGCTGCAGGGCTGTGTCGACTTCGGGCGAACTGTCCAGGCTCTTTTGCAGTTTGGCCTGAAGCAGGCTGACCTGAATCTTCATGTACGCGAGGGACTGTGCCAGGGAGTCGTGGAGCTCGCGGGCGATAGCGGCGCGCTCCTCGCTTTGTGCGTTGCGCAAACGCGTCCTGGCGCAGCGCGCGCTGTAGAGAATGCCGGCGAGATACTCGCCATAGCTGCGCAGAGACTCGAGTGCCGATGGTGAAACAGTTTCTCGATCGCCGACAAGCCGTAGCAGAAGCAGACCGTGGCCGGACGTCCCCTGAGCGAAGCCCTGCGCCAGAATATGGGATCTCGAATTTTCAGGATCGTCGAACGCCTCCGACGTCGCCTCGCGGCACATTTTTCCCTGAAGGCCACGCTCTCGGACGAGACGTATCCACCGCTCGCGGTTGTCGGATCCGATGCAGGCGAGAAGCACCAGCTGGCGCCCACTCTCGGTGCTGACGAAGATTGTGCCGGCTTGAGCCCCGGACAGTTCCAGAATGTGGTCGAGCACCAAGTCGAATGGTTCTGTGGAGTCGGGATCCGCAAGAAGCTGCGTTAGAACCCTATGCAGCAAGTCGATTGCACGGCGCGTCCCGCGCTTTCCCGCGTCCTCGAATGGCAAGAGCGCAGACGACCCCTCCGCTCGGGCGAGCGTCATGTCGCCAGCGCCACTCATTTGCGTTTCCTCCCCATCCTCCTTGGTCCGGGGTACGCAACTCTCATTGGCTACACCCCATACCGTTGTCTAGTGGGACAGAGCCCCCGCTGGACCGGCCGTTTTCAACGGCTGCGCGTGGATGGTGAGCATAGCTCGCCATCCCTATTCAATATCATTGAATTATATTCATGGCCAGACGGAATGGGATTGGCCTATGGTTGGATGAGGCGCGAGGCGCACAACGCGCCAGGCGTGTCGCTGACGGGGAGAGAGATGGACTTAGAAAAACCGGCGCCAACGGTCCCAGTCGCGGACACGGGAGGTCTTGATCAGGACGGCACGGGCCCCGGCGTCGCCCAAGCGATCGGCGACCAAGTACGTATCGCCCGCAACAGGCACGGCATGACGGTGGCCCGGGTGGCGCAGCTGACAGGTTTGTCTCCTGGCATGCTGTCGAAGATCGAGAACGGCAATGCGCTCCCGTCTCTGACAACGCTCCATGCTCTGTCGCGTGTTTTCAAGGTGCCGATGACCTACTTCTTCGAGACACACGAGGAGACACAAGGGTGCTGCTACGTGAAGAAGGACGGTGGGCTGTTTATCGAAAGCCGCGGCTCAAAAGTCGGCCATCAATATCAGTTGTTGGGGCAGGGCGTCGGACGTGACGTGTCGGTCGCGCCTTATATGATCGAGCTCAACGACACCTCCGAGGTATTTCCGCTGTTCCAACATCCAGGCGTGGAATTCATCCACATGCTGGAAGGCGAGGTGGTCTATCAGCACGGCGGCAGGCAGCATCATCTTTCGCCGGGCGACTCCCTCTTCTTTGAGGGCAGCACGGCGCATGGACCCGCCAAGCTGGTCAAGCTGCCGATCCGGTTTCTCTCGATCATGATAGAACCGGGCCGCGACGGTGATGGCCGCCGGTAGTCCAACCGCCGCGGCTCAATGCGACATGAGCACCGGCACGGTCATCGTCTCCAAAATCGTGCGGGTCACGCCGCCGAGAACCGACTCGCGGAGGCGGCTATGGTGATAGCCGCCCATGACGATCATCTCAGCCCCGAGATCGGCTGCTTGCGACAACAAGAGATCGGCCACGCCGACACCTGACCCGAGTGGGATGCGGCGCGCCTCCGACGCGATGTCGTGGCGCGCAAGATGCAACGTAATGTCTGCGCCGGGCTCCTCGCCGTGATCGCCCAGCCGATCACCGAGTGCGACGACAACGACAACCTTCTTGGCCCGGCGCAGGATGGGCAAGGCATCGGCGAGTGCGCGGGCGGCTGTGCCGCTGGCATCCCATCCGACCATAACCGTCTTGGGTTCAGGGTTGGCCTTGCCCGCCCACGGCACCAAGACCAGCGGACGCCCGGTATGAACAGAAGCTCTTCCACAAGGATGTGCTGCGGCCCGGCGATGTCGTCTCCTTCATCCGGCTGGCCGATCACGGCCATGTCGACATGACGGACGTGCAATGCCATCTCGTCGGGCAGGGCCGAAGCCTTGCATGTAAGGAGACGCGTCTCCGCCGAAAGTCCGCGCCGTTCGCTGGCTTCGGCGAAACCGTCAAGCGCCGTCTTCGCCTCCTGTCCGTTGGCCGAATGCGCCACGCCGATCAGGTGCGCTCTGTGTGCTTCCGCGAGCCCGAAGGCATAGTCGACTCGCGCTTTGCCGCTCTTGGAGAGATCGACCGTTACGAGCAGATCTTTGATGGCCATGGTCCCTCGGCTATCCCCTCGTCGTATCGTCGCAACACTTCAACGGCCTCCGGAACGGCGCCGACGATCCGTTGTCTCCTGCAGACGATAAAGGAAGTGGCGTGTACTGAAACTACACCCAAAGAGTTATGCCGGAGGGGTCAGCTAGGTTGCGCTTGCCGGCAAGGTTGGGCTCCGCTTGTTCCTTATCTGAGCCGGGGTCCGCTGGCCACGGTTCGTGGGCGCCGCCATCATCGCCGACGCAGCCTCGGCCGCATAAGTGAGTTGAGGTAGCGCGCATAAATCTCCGCCGAGATAAAGGTGATGCCAAAGCTGTGTGGCGATCACGCCGCCGAGGCCGAGGCTCCCGAACTCGCCAAGTTTTTCGCCCTCGCCGCGCGCCAGCAGCGCGCAATCTCGCGTCACGGCGTCCACATCGAAATAGCCCGTCCGCGCCAGACTCTCAGGGCTTAAGAGCTCGCGCACGAAGGCCGGGGGCTGGGCCAGGAAGGTCTCGGCCGTCGGCGCACGGAACATGCCCTTGGGCCGCCAGGCGACATCGTGGGGCAGCAATCGTTCCGCCGCGCGCCTGATCAAATATTTGTCCTTGAGGAGACGGTGGAGCTTGAACCGTGGATGCAGGCCGGCGGCGAAATTGATCACGCCCTCGTCGAGGAACGGGTAGCGCGTCTCCACGCTGTTCGCCATGGCCACGCGGTCGCCTTTTGCGCTCATCAGCAGGCCCGAGAGATGCACCTTGTAGCCGAGATAGAGCGACCGGTTCAGCGGATGCCACCGGGCCATGCGCGCGAGGTCGAGATCGAGATCCTCATAGGCGACATGGGTGCCAAGCTCTTCCTTCAGTCCCGCGCTGAAATAGCGGCCGCGCGACCGTGCCACGAGATTGTAGATGAGCGATTGGGCGTGCGGCCCGGCGATCAGGGAGTCGATGCGGGACAGCTCGGCGAAGGTGAGGTCACGCGCCGCCCATTTACGCGCGACGCGGCTCATCGCCGTGCTGGGGCGGAAGATATCGCCGATATCGAAACGGCGCGCGGTTTCCCGGATCTTGAACCAGACATAGCCGGCGAAGCCCTCGTCGGCGCCTTCACCGGTGAGCACGGTCTTGTAGCCTTGCGCCCGCACCTCGCGAGACAGGGCCAAGAGCGCCCCGCAGGATGTATCGAGCACTGGGCATTCCGCCGCCGCAGTCAGCGCCGCATAGCTCTGGGTGATGATGTCCGCTCCGGCATCCACGACGGTCGGATGGCCGCCGATGGCGCGCGCAGCTTCGAGCGCATTGTCCGTCTCATCGAGACGAGGATCCGGAACGCGCAAGGTGAAGCTCGGCAACGGACGGCCCGCCACGCGCGCGGCGGTCGCCAGCACATAGGCGGAATCCACGCCGCCACTGAGATAGCCAACGACCGGCACGTCGGCGCGGAGTCTCACCTCGACGGCCCGGGCGAACGTCTCCTCGAAAGCCTCGATGGCCGTGTTGGCGTCCGGATCGTCCTCCTCGCCCCAATCGGGAAAGTCGAAGTCCCAATATTTCGTCTCGACGGGGCGCGCCGCTCGGTCGTCGCCGCGCCAGGCGATCTTCAAATAATGTCCCGGCGCGATCGCTTGCACCCCCTCGAACGCGGTGCGTCGCCCGCCAAGGGCGAAAAAGGTGAAGAGATGGTCCAGTCCGCGCGGGTCGGCTCTGGGTAGGACCGCGCCGGAGGCGATCAGCGCCTTGATCTCCGAGCCGAAATACAGGAAGTCGCCTTGTCGCGACCAGAACAGGGGACAGATGCCAACCCGGTCGCGCGCCAGCAGCACGATGCGGCGCTTAAAGTCGACGAGCACAAAAGCGAATTGGCCCTTCAGGTGCTCGAGGAACGCCTCGCCGTGCTCCTCGTAGAGATGAACGATGATCTCGCAATCGGTGTGCGTCCGGAACACATGGCCCTTGGCCTCCAACTCCCGCCGCCGCTCCGGAAAATCGAACAGCTCGCCGTTGCATATGACGGCGATGCTCTGGTCCTCGTTGAAAAGAGGTTGCCGCCCATCGCTCAAGCCCACGATGCTGAGGCGGCGATGGGCGAGGCCTATGCCGGGCGCGGCGAGGAATCCGTCGTCGTCGGGCCCCCGATGCACCAGCGCGTCCGCCATGCGTTGCAGCATGGCCTCATCGGGCCTTCGCCGTCCCTTGAGGTCGATCACGCCGGCTACGCCGCACATACACCCTCCTTCACGCCAAGTTCGATGCGGATTGGATTGACCCCCCACCGCTTTCTTGGCGCCGTCCCCGTGGCCCCTCGGACGCGCCTTGAAGGAGCGCCCACCGACTCAACCCACCCGCTAGCTGGACACATGCTAGGTTGTGGTGAGCCTTATCAAGTTCAATGCGTCACCTTACCCTGATCTTACGCCTCCCGAGGGCCTGCCGCATTTAAGAAAGGTCCATGTGGCCCCAGAAGGGCAATTCGGCCCCAAAACAGCCTTAGAATCCGCCCGACGCAGCCACCCGACCGGGTTGCGACCAAGTGGCCAGCTCCCTAAGGCCCGCCGGGCTGGATCTCTCCTGCGTGACCTTCGGTCTCCTCGTAGCTGTCGCGCAAACGCCGTCGCAACAGCTTGCCGTTCGGCCCCTTCGGCAGGGCTTCTACCCGCAAATAAAGACGCGGGCATTTGTAGCGCGCGAGACGGCCGGCGACGAAGCGTTCCAGCTCGGCACTCTCGACAGGGCTCTTCGAGACATAGAACGCGGCGATCACTGTGGTGTCGGCCTTCACCGTCATTTCTGCGGCGGCGCTTTCGAGGATCGCCGGATGGGCGTTCAACGCGGCCTCGACCTCGATCGGCGAGACCCGGACGCCGCCTGCGTTCATCATGTCGTCGGCCCGGCCGAGATAGGTAAGCGCGCCGTCCTCGGCCATGCTCGCGGTGTCGCCGGTGAGGAACCATTCGCCCTGAAAGCGCTGAGATGTCTCAGCCTCAGCGCCCCAATAGCCCAGCATCAGTCCTGGATCGCGGCGCGAGACGCCGAGAATGCCCGGCTCTCCGAAACCCACCGGCCCGTCCTCGCGAAGAACGGCCACCCGGCGACCGTCTTGCGGATAGCCCAGCGTGCCGGGAGGCGCGGGACGGCTGGGCGAGCCTGATATGAAGGTCGAGCACTCCGACATGCCGAAAGCCTCGTGGACAGGCGCGCCCGTGGCCTCCTCCCAGGCAACACGCGTCGCCTCGGGCAGCTTCTCGCCCGCGGAAAGTCCGTGGCGCAGCACGTCGAAGGACGGCAGCTTTGTTCTCAGAAGGCGGCGGTAAATTCCTGGAGCGGCGGCGAAGATCGTCGCCTCGTGCTGCTTCATCAGCGGACCGAGCGCGTCCGGGGTCACGTCCTTGCCGGGGATCAGGGCGGTTGCGCCGCATGTCCAGGGATCCAAGAGCCCCGTCCCGAGCGTATAGGTCCAGTTGAACGCGCCGGCATGCAACAGCCGGTCGGTCTCGGTCAGCCCGTACCAGCCGTCCCACATCATCCGGCGCGCCCAGATTGCACGATGGGCATGGGTGACGGCGCGGGGGCGCCCTGAAGTGCCCGACGTGTAGATAATGTAGCCAGGACGCCCGGGATCGCTCATCGTGTAAGCAGCAGGAGCAAGCCCATACATGGAACGCATGACCGCCACGGGCAGGACCGGGCAAGGCAGGTCCTTGGGAAGCGCAAGACCGTCTTCGGCCACGATCAGTCGCGGCGCGATGTCCTCGGCGATCTGCGCCACCTCCGGCGCGGTCAGAAGCGAGGAGGTCGGCACCGGAATGATGCCGACCGCGAGCGCGGCGAGATAGCAAATCGGAAATTCCACGCTGTTGCCAAGCCGCATGAGCAAGCGGTCGCCCGGCTCAAGGCCTTGCGCCAAAAATCCGCTCGCCGTACCAAGCACCGCCGCCTCGAGCTCTGCATAGCTCCAATATTCCGTGCGCGATGGTGAGAGTACGGCGAGCGCGCATTTGCCGCCGAGCTCGTGTGCGCGCGCAAGCACATAGGCGGCGAGATTGAAGGGCGCCGGGCAGGCCGCCGGCGGGCCGTGGTCGAAGATCGCGTGCATGCTGCGCGAGCTACCCCCTCGCACGGGGAGTTGCAAGCGCGGAGGCTAAGCGGGGCGCTTGATCTTGCCGATATCGAGGAGCTTCAGCACCG